>JBOEHD010000085.1:0-8135 GCA_050633745.1 Acidimicrobiales bacterium | reverse complement strand
ACCTCGGGGTTGGCGTCGAAGACGTTCATGCCCTCGAAGTCGGTGATCTCGGAGGTGTACCGTCCCTCGTCATCAACCGGCACGACTAGGGAGATGCCGGCCGCTTCGGAGATGCGCTGATCGTCCTCGCCAAAGCCGGGGGCGATATGGACGATGCCGGTGCCTTCGCCGGTCTCGACGAAGTCGGCGCCCAGCACCTGGAATGAATCGGGGTGATCGGCGAAATAGGAGAACAGCGGCTCGTAGGTGCGGCCGACCAGATCGGTGCCCTTCAGCCTGGCGATCGGTTCTACCTCGCCAAGTTCGCGGCTGTAGCGCTCAAGCGCTGCTTCGGCCAGAACCAGCAGGTCGCCGTCCGGGCCGTTGACTACGACGTAGTCGATGTCGGGGCCGACAGCGAGGGCCAGGTTTGATGGCAGAGTCCACGGGGTGGTGGTCCAGGCCATGATCTTCAGCGGACCGGGATCTTCCGGCCGCTCGTCGAGCGAGAAGCCAACGGTGAGCGCCGGGTCCTGCCTGGGCCGGGTGGCGTCGTCGAGGCGGATCTCAAAGTTAGCTAGCGGCGTCTCCGCGCCCCAGGAGTAGGGCATAACCCGGTGTGCTTCGTAGACCAGACCCTTGTCCCACAGCTGTTTGAAGGCCCACATGACCGACTCCATGAAGTCGATGTCCATGGTCTTGTAGTCGTCGTCGAAGTCGACCCAGCGGGCTTGCCTGGTGACGTAGCGCTCCCACTCCTTGGTGTAACGAAGAACCGACGTCTCGCACTGCTTGTTGAAGTTGTCGATGCCGTAGTCGATGATCGCTTTGCGACCGGCGACGCCGAGTTCCTTTTCGGTCTCCATTTCGGCCGGTAGACCGTGGCAGTCCCAGCCGAAGCGCCGCTCGACGCGGTTGCCCCGCATCGTCTGGTAGCGCGGGATGACATCTTTCACATAGCCGGTCAGGAGGTGACCGTAGTGGGGGAGACCGTTGGCGAACGGTGGCCCATCGTTGAAGACATACTGCGTGCCGCCCTCGGCCTCAGAGGCGCGAGCGTCTACCGATGCCTCGAACGTGTCTTCTTCGCTCCACCGTTCGAGAATCTTCCGTTCCAGAGCCGGAAAATCCGAGCGCGGTGGAACGTCTGGGTATTTTGCCGACCTCCGGGTGACCATGCGGACACCTTATCTTCCCTGAGTCCACTAAGGGCGGGGATTTCCGCCTCAGCCGGGCCGGTCTGGGTCATCACCAAGCACCGTTGTAGGGTCGTCGCTGAAGCCAAGCCTGAGGCGCCACTTTGCAGTGCGAATCAAGGTCAAAATCGAGGCCCTGGTCAGAGCCCAAATCGAGGTGGAAGTTGGGGCGTGTTTTGAGGTCGATGTTGATGCTCCACCCAGCGGCATCGAGGGAGGTCTGGGCACCGGTGTTGTTGAAGTGGCTTCGGAGGCTCTACAATACGCCGACCTTTCGCCCAGCAATCCAGGGCCCCTGTTCGAGCCGTATGGCAGCAAAGGCACGGTGAAGTCGGAAAGTGTCAGCAAAAAAGAAAGCCACCAAAAAATCGCCAGCTAAGAAGGCGACTGCAAAGAAGGCTCCAGCCCAAAAAGTGACAAAAGCTACCGCCAAGAAGGCGCCCGCGGCCAAGAAGGCCGCGGCTAAAAAGGCCCCGGCCAAAAAAGCCGCTGCCAAAAAGGCCGCCGCGAAGAAGCCGATGACTAAGTCTGAAGCTCGACGCGCTGCCAACACTCCCACCCCGCCATCGGAACGGGTGATCCCGGCGAAGTACAAGTACCTGCATGACCAGAACTGGCTCGACAGCCAGCGTGAGGCGCTGCTCACCGAGCGCGCAAACTACACAACGAGTGCCGACAGGCTGGCCGCCGAGGCTGCCGCCTTGATGGCCGACCGCGAACCGGGCGATGTCCAGTTCGACGAAGAATCCGGTGAAGGCGACACCATCGCGGTGGAGCGAGATCGAGACCTGGCGCTCTCCGCAGCTGCCCGGCAATCGGTGTCGGAGATCGACGCCGCCCTAGCCCGCCTCGACGTCAACACATACGGAATGTGTACTGCAGGCGATGACATAATCCCCCGAGAGCGGCTTGAAGCCATCCCGGAGGCAGCCGTATGCGTCATGCACAAGACGCAGATGTTCTAGACGGCATCACTCAACCGGAGGGCCAAGCGCCCGACTCAGCAGCCTCGACGCGTCGCTCATCGTCTATAACGGGAGCGCTTATCGTCGCGGCTGTCGTCATTTTTGTAGACCAGATCACGAAATCGTGGGCCCTCAACACCCTGACCGTCGGTTCCTGCAGCCAACCGGACACCTGCATCGACCTCTTTGCCGGCATCAAGTTCCGGCTGGTGTTCAACACCGGGGCAGCCTTCACAACCGGCAGCGGCTTCGGTCCGCTGCTTGCCGTCTTGGCCTTTGTGATGGCCGGCGTGCTCTTTGTGATGGCATCGAAGCGCCAGGATCGCTGGGGGGCCATGCTGTTGGGTGCCATCGCTGGCGGGGCGATCGGCAACCTCATCGACCGGGTCTTTCGAGCCGACGACGGACTGTTCAGCGGAGCGGTGGTCGATTTCATCGACCTCGGATGGTGGCCGGTCTTCAATATTGCGGACTCAGCCATCGTCGTTGGCGTCATCGCGGTGATCGTTGGCACGTTCTTTGAGCGGGACCCACAGGAATCTGAGTCGAATGACTGAGACACGTCAGATCGTTGAGTCGATCCCCGCCGCACTCCATGGCGAACGGATCGATCGCATCGTGGCCTTCGTCGCCGATGTAAGTCGCCGCGAGGCGGTTGAACTCATCGCCGCAGGCAGCGTGCTGATAGATGGGCAGCGGCCCGAAAAGCCGTCGGTTCGAGTCGACACCGACTCGGTGGTGAGCGTTGAGTTCGTGGAGCGGGAGTCTGCCCTCATCCCTGATCCTGACGTGGTGTTCGAGATTGTGCACTCCGACGCGCAGGTTTTGGTCATCGACAAACCGGCCCACCTGGTGGTTCACCCCGGTTCGGGGGTCAAGGGTTCGACCCTGGCCAACGGTCTCCTCGCCCAGTTCCCAGACATCGTCTCGGTCGGCGATCCCGAACGTCCCGGGATCGTGCACCGGCTCGACAAGGGCACCTCTGGTCTGCTGATGGTGGCCAAAACCGCTGAAGCTTACGAGTCGCTCGTGCGGCAATTGGCCCAGCGCACGGTCTCGCGGGTTTACACATCGCTGGTGATCGGCATGGTCGACTCCGAGGGCGGTCTGATCGATGCTCCGCTGGGGCGATCGTTGCGAGACGCCACCCGCCGAGCTGTGGTGGCCGACGGTCGCCCCGCCAGGACCCGCTACGAGGTCATCGAGCGATTCAACAATCCTGAATGCACCCGGGTCGAGTGTCGTCTAGAAACCGGCCGTACCCATCAGATCCGAGCCCACCTGTCGGCTATCGGTCACCCGGTTGCCGGCGATGAGCGCTATGGCGGCCACCCGTTGCCCGAGCTCAGTCGACCGTTTCTGCACGCTGCGCACCTCGGCTTTGAACACCCGACCAGCGGCGAGGAACTGAGCTTCGACTCGCCTCTGCCTGACGACCTGGAGTCGGTACTCAGCGATCTCCGAGCTGCCAATATCGATCCAGAGGAAGATCAGGTCTCTGATTCTGACTCGGATTCTGACTAGCTTGGATCCGGTCGAAGACCAGGTCGGATAACAACCGAGTCAAGCGGCGGCCGGGGTCGCTCAGCGGAGCGGCCAGGCTCGTCTGCCAGCGGATGGCCGATAGCCACCGTCGCTACCAGCCGAAGTGCCTCCGGGAGATCGAACTCCGCTTTGAGTGCCTGCTCGTGGTCGAACGGTCCGAACATGCAGGCGCCGAGATCGGCTTCTGCAGCCAACAAAAGCAGGTTCTGCACGACTGCGCCAGCATCGACCCACCAGTAGGGCACGGGCCAGCGTTCCGCCGAACCTCCCCGGCCGGTCCGCTGTTTGTCTGGCTCGGAGTACCTCTCGAGGTACTGCTCGGGATCGGTGGTGACCAGCACAAGCGCCGGCGCTTCCAGCATGGTCTTCCAGCGAAATGACTGGCGTCGAGATGGTGGTTCGGCGGGAAGGGTGATGTCCCAGTAGCGAGCCACCAGGTCTGGACGGTCGAGAACGACGAACCCTGCGGCCTGGGTGTTGCCGGCCGATGGTCCTCTTCTGGCCAGCTCCAGCAGCGAATCGATGACCCCCGCTGCCAGCGGTTCGGGCGAGAACGTGCGCGTCATATGACGGCGTCGAATAGCCGCTTGCAGTTCCATGTCAGCGACGATCGAGCCCGTGGGTCGCCGCGCTGAGACGCCCTATGTCGGCCATGGTCGGTTGCCTGAAGCCATCGCCGCGATGTCAGCCAGGGTGAATGCTTCCAACAGCGAGCGCATCTCGTCTCCGACGGTGTGCCAGATCGACAGCAGTACACACTGTCCCTCGTGGTCGCAGGCCCCATCGGTATGCGGTTCGCCGAAGTCGCCAAGAGCGATGGGCCCATCGACCGCTCGCACGATCTCAGCCAGGTTGATTTCGCACGGCTGGCGAGCCAGAACGTAGCCACCGCCGACCCCACGTTTTGAACGCACAAGCCCGGCACCCTTGAGCGCCAGCAGAATCTGCTCAAGATATGGCTGCGGAAGGCCAGTTCGGTCGGCGATGTCTCGCACCGTCGTCGGACCGTCGTTCGAGCCGTGCAGAGCCAGCGACAACAGCGCTCGACTGGCGTAGTCGCCACGGGTTGAGACTCTCACAGGTTCGTCATCACAGTACTCTGAAAGGGCTGTTTCGAATTGTCCGCGCAAGCCACTGGATACACGCTAGCGCAACCGACCGGCCACCGCGGTCCTCGCTTCCAGCCGCCCTGGCCGCTGTGTTGGTCCTCGTGATTGCCGGTTGGATTCCGCTGCGATTATCAGCGTGCACGCCGGTGCCATTTACAGCGCTGCGGCGATGGTGATCTCGGGTGAAAGTTGCCGCTGAGGCCCGGCGACGTAGCCTGGGTGCAGCGCACTGCTGTCGACCCTCTGGCAGTCTGTCGAATGTCAGGAACGATGATGGAGCAACCGATACCTCCCGCATTCGGCAAAGGTTGTATCACCGATCTTATGCCAGCGTTGCTTGGCCGTTCCGGTGACAGCGCAGCGCTGCCAACCAAGTTCGGCACCGGGCCGCGGGTGTTGCTGGTGCTCGATGGACTGGGCTGGGATCAGCTGCGTGAACACAGCGATATTCTGCCAACGCTCGCCGCTTTCGAGGGAGGGCCGATCACCACGGTCGCGCCTTCGACCACCGCTGCCGCGTTGCCATCGATCACCACCTCGCTTTCGCCGGGGGAGCATGGGCTTATCGGCTATCGCATGGTTGTCGACGACGACGTCTTTAACTGTCTTCGCTGGGGGAGCAACGCTCGCCCAGACTCGCGCCGTACGGTTCCGCCGACCATGTTGCAGCCGTACGACCCATTCCTCGGTGAGTCGTTGGCGTTGGTGACCAAGGCCGAGTTCCGGCGCTCGGGCTTCACCGAAGCTCATCTGCGGGGCGGCCGATTTACCGGTTACCGCACCACCGCGGTGCTGGTGCATGAGGTTGCCCGCTTGGCCCGTGAGGGCGAGTCGGCCATCTACGCCTACTACGACGGCGTCGACAAGGTGGCTCACGAATATGGCATTCGCTCGGAGTATCGAGCAGAGTTGGCCTTCGTCGACCGGTTGGTCGCCGACCTCATGGCCGCCCTCCCGACCGGCAGCACCGTTACGGTCACCGCCGACCATGGCCAGGTCGACTGTGGTGATGGCCTGGTCGACATTCACCCCGATGTCATGGGCAACGTTGAGTCGATGTCCGGTGAAGCCCGATTCCGCTGGCTGCACGCATCAAGGGGTGGCGTGGACGAACTGGTGGCCGCAGCCGCCGACCACCACAGCCATCATGCCTGGATCCGTAGCCTCGATCAGATGCTCGACGAGCAGTGGTTTGGCCGTACGGTCTCAAACGACGTCAGATCTCGACTGGGTGACGTGGCCTTGCTCCCGTTTGAAGACATCGGCTTCGACGACCCCGACGACACCGGTCCGATGGATCTGATCGGCCGTCATGGCTCGCTGACATCGGCCGAAATGTACGTGCCATGCGTCAGCGCCACCGTTTAGTTTGTTCTAGCTGCTCAACCCGTGGAGCGCGGTCCAAGTAGTCAGCGCCCCGACCGTCGGATAGAACGGTAGCTATGACTGATCAGCCAACGCCGGAAACCCCAGAGATCGTTGACGAGGCGGCTTCCAGCGAGGAAGAACAGGGCCGAGGCATCGTCTCGGAACCGGCAAAGGTCATGCGGATCGGCACCATGATCCGTCAGTTGCTCGAAGAGGTGAAGGCCACCGAGCTCGACCTCGCAGGTCGCGATCGTCTCAAGGAGATCTACGAGACCTCCGTCGAGGAGCTTTCGCAGGCTCTTTCACCAGACTTGGCAGACGAGCTAGGGCGCTTGGCGCTCCCGTTCGAGGACGACGATGTGCCCTCAGGCCCCGAACTTCGAGTGGCTCAGGCTCAGCTCGTCGGCTGGTTGGAAGGCCTGTTCCATGGCATCCAGGCCACGCTGTTCGCTCAGCAGAACGCGGCAAAGCAGCAGCTGGAGCAGATCCAAAGCGCTCAAGCACTTCCTCCCGGCCAGGGTGGGCCGCCTCCGCAGAGCGGCGGCGTCTACCTGTAGCTGCATCGCTGCAGCGAACCGCTGCCGAGTTCGGCAGCAGCGCCTAGCGCAATATCTAGGAGCGACCTTACCGGCGCCAATTCGGCGACGAATCGTCGCCGGTTGGCCCGCCGTCACCGTTCGGTTTGATAATTGTCGCTGCGGCGGCGAAAATGGGAGCCGGGGAAAGGGCGATCGGCTTCATGTCGGCGCCGCACTAACAACGTGTGTTCGGTAGCAAGTTCAGCAGGGGACCGGGCGGCGCAACGAGAATAGGGGGCGTTGTAGGTGACAATCGAGGTTACGACAAAGGACTGTGCAGGCCTCGGCGATGCCGAGTTATCCGAAATGGCCGATCTCGCTGCGGCGACCGCTGGATGGGAAGTTGGTCGGCTTGGCAAGGAGGCCGAGGAATGGGTGCTCGTCAGCCAGGCCATGCAAAACGGCAACCTGAAGGGGTTCATGTTTGCCACTCTTGAGCGCATCGGGGGCACTCCGGCGATGGTCGTTGGCGTCGGTTGCGTGGCTCGCAACAAATCGAACAGCTCTATCTTGAGAGCGCTGATGACCGAGCAGTACCACCGGGCCCTGATGGCCTTCCCGGATGAGGATGTGCTGGTCTCGATGCGGCTGTTGTCTCCCGGGGGGATGGAAGCGCTGGCCAAGCTAAGCGATATTCGCCCCTGCGGCGAAACCAGGGCAAATGGCGAGGAGCGGGCCTGGGGTCGCCGACTCTCGAAGCGTTACGGAGCCCACGCCTTTGACGACCGCACCATGATCGCCCGAGCAGACGGTGACGATCTGTTTCTCGATCACGAGCCCGCCGGCCAGGCTGGCGAACCTATACCGCCATTCTCCGATTGCGATACCGCTGCTGGCGATTACGTGATCGCATGGGGTTGGGCGATGGCCGAGTTCCTGGAGAAGTTTCGAGCTTCCTGAGTTCCAGTAGCGAGTTTCGCTTGGTCTCGACCGGCGGAGTGACTAGCATTGGGAAAAGGAATCACATCGATGTCATTTGTCCACAGAATGTGGACAAAGGCTGTTGATCAGGTTGTGGATACACGGTTTTCGAGAAGCGGTAGGCGATTTCTAGCCGCCGAAAGCCTGAAACTGCAGACGCCTGGTCGGGGCCGCATGGCATCGCCGGTTCCACCATCTGCAGCCCCCGTATCCCATGTCGGTCGAATGAGCCCACGAACAATGCACCCCACAAGTCCGGCCAGAAACCGAACACAGAACCGAGTTAATGGCCCTGTGATCAGCGAGTTGGGCGTGGCGTGAGTTCGTCATTCACCCACCTCCATGTGCACACCGAGTACTCGATGCTCGATGGCGCGGCCCGCCTCGACGACCTGGTGGCCAAGGCCGCGGCGGACGGCATGCCGGCACTCGGCATCACCGACCACGGCAACCTGTACGGGGTGCTCGACTTCT
>JBOEHD010000084.1:0-5896 GCA_050633745.1 Acidimicrobiales bacterium | reverse complement strand
ATCACATCGATCAGCCGACCGCGGCCAGCGTTGCGAACCTGCTTGATGGTCTCGTCGTCGAGTTTGCGAACCTGATTCCAGGCTTCGGGTGAGCCGGCTTCCCAGTCGGCGCCGAGTTGTTCGGTGAACAGATCGGCCAGTTTGGGGTCGACCCATGTGCGGGCGTGCACGCCGTTGGTGATCGAGCCGATTTCCGATCCGGATTCGACGTTGGCGAACAGCTCTCGGCTGACTTCGCCGTGGAGCTTTGATACGCCGTTTGCTGCGCCGGTTAGGGCCAGGCAGAAGGCGGCCATGTTGAACGGCTTAGGGCTGCCCTCGTCGTCGGGGCTGGCGCCCAGCTCATAGAGCGTTTCGATGGCCACGCCGTTAGCGGTGCACCAGGGGCCGATGTAGGTTTCGATCAGCGAGCGGTCGAAACGGTCGATGCCAGCGGGGACCGGGGTGTGGGTGGTGAAGACCGAACCGGCTTTTGTCAGCTCGACGGCTCGGTCGAAGTCGGCACCGCTGTTGAGCGCGGTCTCGATCTTTTCGAGCAGCAGGAATCCGGCGTGGCCCTCGTTGAGGTGCACGACCTCGGGTTCGATGCCGACGGCTCGCAGGGCTCGAAGCCCGCCGATGCCCAGGATCAGCTCCTGGCGGACTCGGTGCTCGTTGTCTCCGCTGTAGAGGCGGTCGGTGATGGCTCGGCCCTTTGGGCTGTTCCCAACGACGTTGGTATCGAGCACGTAGAGGTCGATACGGCCGACGGCGAGGCGCCAGACCTTGGCTTCGACCGTGTCACCAGCAACGTCGACCGAGACGGTGACGCCGGTGTCGAGGTAGCCGAGTTGCTCGGGATCGCAGCCTTCGTAGCGTTCGGCCTGGTTGATGCCGTTGAGTTCCTGGCGGAAGAAGCCCTCGGAATAGAACAGGCCAAGAGCGGCCAGCGGCAGGTTCAAGTCGGATGCCGACTTGAGGTGGTCGCCGGCCAGGATGCCGAGACCGCCGGAGTACTGGGGGACCAGCTCGGAGATGCCGAACTCGGCTGACACGTAGGCGATGGAGGTGTCGGGCTTGGTGGCCAGGAGGGCTTCGAGCTCGACATGCTCGGTATCGATGGAAGCCAGTAGGTCGGCGTTGTCGCCGATTGTGGCCCAGTCTTCGTCGCTCAGCGCGCCGATGGTGGCGACAGGGTGCGTGTCGCTGGAGGCGCCCGGAATGGCGTCCAACACCTCGGCGGTCGGGGTGTGCCAGGTCCAGCGATGATTTCGGGCCAGACCTAGGAGCTTCAGTTCGACGGAGGTCCGGTGTTCGTGGTCCATGGAGTTCAGTCTCTCTTCTGCTTTGGGCTTCTGCTCTTCGGGTGATAAAAACTCAGCCACTCGCTAGATCATTAGGCTATGAGCCCAGTAAATGACCGAAGAGTGACATTCGTCCCGACCACTCACCGTTGTTGGTGATCGGCCGATGACCCTATAACGGCTGGTCTAGGCCGCGGGTTGAGCATCGATGTGACCCGTTATCCGTCGAGATCTGGTGTTTTGGCGGGAGTTGTGTGGCTTCGCTCAGTCGAAAGCGATCAGCCCGCGCACATTCAACCCGGCATGCATGTCGGCGTAGCCCTGGTTGATCTCGTCAAGCGAGTAGGTCTTTGTGATCAGTTCGTCGAGTAGCAACTCGCCCGATCGGTACATGTCGAGCATCTGAGGAATGTCCCACAGCGGGTTTGACTCGCCGAACAGCGAACCCTGGATGCGCTTCTGGAATAGGGTCAACTCTCGGGCGCTCACCGCCAGATCGGTGTCGCCCTGGCCGAGAGCGGTGACCACGACGATGCCAGCTTTGCGGATCGAGGTGAAGGCCTGGCGCACGTGCTCGGGTTGGAGCACTCCGGTGCAGACGATTGCCGAGTCTGCGCCCTGCCCGTTGGTCAGCGACTGGGCCAACTCGATGGCCTCATCCATGGTGGCCACTGAATCGGTAGCTCCGAGTGAGGTGGCCATCTCCCGCTTCATAGCGACCGGGTCGACGGCGATGATGCGAGTGGCGCCAGCGTGGCGAGCACCCTGCACCGCGTGGCTGCCGATGCCGCCGAGGCCCATGACGATCACGGTCTGGCCGGGCTTTATCTCCGCCGAGTTCACCGCCGAACCCCAACCGGTGCCGACTCCGCAACCGGTGAGACACACCGACTGCAGCGGTAGGTCGGGCTCGACCTTGATGGCTCCGGCGACGTCGATCAGCGTGGTCTCACAGAAGGTGGAGATGCCGAGCATCTGGCCGACGTTGTAATCCTTACCCGGTTGGCGCATGCGGTATGAGCCGTCGGTGCGGGTTCCAGCCCGCAGGTACTGGCCCATATCGCAGAGATTCTGTTGCCCGGTTGAGCACCAGCGGCAGCGTCCACACGAAGGTAGGAACGAGATGACCACGTGGTCGCCTTCGCTCCAGCCGCTGGTATTCGGACCTACGCCGACGACGATGCCTGCTCCCTCGTGTCCACCGACGAAGGGGAGTGGACCCTCGGAGTCGCCCTTGGCATAGTGATCGTCGGAGTGGCACAGGCCAGCTGCGACCATCTTGACCAGCAGTTCGTTCTGGCGTGGCTCTTCGACTTCAAGGTCGACGACCTCCCACTCTCCAGGGGCCTCGAACAACACTGCACCACGAGTCTTTACCACAGGGGACCTCCGAGGATTGTTGGGTGTTGACACATTAGGTCCGACCGGTTCCGGGGAGCCAGATTGGAGTGGTGCGGTTGTGGTTTCGGGTCGGGTCGGGCTGCGATTCTTGATCTCCAGCCGCATATTGAGCCGAAACCGCCCCAAGTCCAACTATCCTGCATTCCGTCGGACCGTTAGCTCAGCTGGCTAGAGCGCTCGCCTCACACGCGAGAGGTCACAAGTTCAAGTCTTGTACGGTCCACCAAGTTTGCGCAGGTCAGACGGTTTCCGTCTAAGGGGCGACGTGCTGCGAAAGGCGATCAAACCTGGTTTGCTAGCCCTACTGCTAGCCCCGGTGATGGTAAGGCATACTTTCTGACGGCCTGTGATTCCTCGCCTGTTTGCTGTTCGTCTGGTGAGGTCCCGCCACCAAGAGCAGCCAGGAGCCCCACTTGATTACCGGTGAGCTGAAGTCTCAGATCGACGCTGTTTGGAATGACTTCTGGTCGGGAGGAATCTCCAACCCGCTAGAAGTGATGGAACAGCTGACATACCTGCTGTTCATCAAAGGCCTCGACGAGCAACAAACGCTGGCAGAGAACAAAGCCAACCGCACCGGCGAGCCGCTCATCGATCCGATCTTCCCCGCAGGCGAGTTCAAGCCGGAAGGCCGGGAGTTGGGACGGCCGTACGAGGATCTGCGGTGGTCGAGGTTTAAGGATCTCGGAAGCGCCCAGGACATGTATGACCTGGTGGTCAACTACGTCTTTCCGTTCCTGCAGGAGCGAGCCGCAAACAGCACGCACGGCAAGCACATGAAGGGTGGCCGGCTGACAATCCCGACACCGGCACTGCTTCAGAAAGCCGTCGACGGCCTGGACGCCATCCCGATGGGCGACCGTGACACCAAGGGCGACGTCTACGAGTACATGCTGAGCCAGATCGCCTCGGCGGGCCAGAACGGCCAGTTCCGCACCCCTCGCCACATCATTGAACTGATGGTCGAGATGATGGCCCCTACACCAGACGACGTTGTGAGTGATCCGGCCAGCGGTACGTGCGGCTTCCTCGTCGCCGCCAGCGAATACATCCGGGACAACCACCCCGAAGCGCTCAACGATCCCGCCAAGTCGAAGCACTTCCACGAGGCCATGTTCCACGGCTACGACTTCGACAACACCATGCTGCGCATTGGCTCTATGAACATGCAGCTGCACGGAGTCCAGAACCCGAACATCAGCTACAAGGACTCACTAGCCCAAGACCACGCCGACGATATCGAGGCATACAGCCTGGTGCTTGCCAACCCACCCTTCGCCGGGTCGCTCGACTACGAGACCACCGCCAAGGACCTCCAGCAGGTTGTAAAGACCAAGAAGACCGAGCTGCTGTTCCTTGCACTGTTCCTTCGGATTCTCAAGCCCGGTGGCCGAGCGGCAGTAATCGTGCCCGACGGCGTGCTATTCGGCTCCTCCAAGGCTCACAAGGAACTACGACGCATTTTGGTCGAGGATCAGAAGCTCGACGGCATCGTCAACCTGCCGTCCGGAGTCTTCAAGCCCTACGCCGGGGTATCGACTGCAATCCTGCTCTTCACCAAAACCAACTCTGGTGGCACCGACCACGTCTGGTTCTACAACGTCGATGAAGACGGCCTCAGCCTCGACGACAAGCGGACGCCTTTGCTCGAAGAAGCGAAGCTCGGGGCGTCGGCCAAGCTCAGCGCAGAGGAGCACGCCAAGAACAATCTCCCCGATGCGCTGGTCCGCTGGAATGACCGCAGCACGACCGAACTCGACCGGGCTCGAACCGACCAATCATTCTGCGTCCCCAAAGCCGACATCGCCGCCAACGACTACGACCTCAGCATCAACCGCTACAAAGAAATCGTCTACGACGAAATCGAATACCCCGCCCCCTCCGAGATCCTCGACGAACTCACCACCCTCGAAGAAGAAATCCAAAAAGGTATCGATGAGCTGAAGGCCATGCTCCGGTGAGCGGAACAGCGATCTCGGAACTTTGTGAAATCAACCCGAAGCATCCGACGGATGTGCCTGCGGACGAACTCGTTGCGTTCGTAGGCATGGCTGAACTTGATGACGTGACAGCCATTGCGTCCGATGTCGAGTTGAGACCATTCGGTGACGTGTCCAAGGGCTATACACCGTTGAAGGCGGGCGACATCCTCATGGCGAAGATCACGCCGTGCTTTGAGAATTGCAAAATTGGGCAAGCGCGAACCTCGACCGAGGTAGCGGCTGGCTCGACCGAGTTTCACGTAATGCGCCCGGACACCAGCCGTCTGGACGATCGCTACCTCCTCCATTTCCTGCGCCGGCCGGAAGTCCTGGAGCTCGGAGAGCTTCGAATGACCGGTTCGGGCGGCCAGCGACGAGTTCCTAAGCGGTTCCTCGACGAGCTTCAAGTGCCCCTTCCGCCGATTGAGGAGCAGCGACGGATTGCGGCGGTGCTGGATGCGGCTGATGCGCTCCGAACCAAACGCCGCCAGGCCCTCGCCAAGCTCGACACCCTCACCCAAGCCATCTTCATCGACATGTTCGGTGACCCGGTCGTCAATTCAGCTAAGCGAGATAGGTACAAGATCAGTGACCTTTGCCGGCTCGTTCGAGGCTCATCGCCTCGACCCAAGGGGGACCCGCGCTTCTACGGCGGCGTCGTGCCGAGGTTAATGATTGCTGACATTTCTCGGGACGGCTTCCTGGTTACACCGCGTATCGATTCTCTGACCGAGGCAGGAGCCAAGCTGAGTCGGCCAGTGGAAGCTGGGACCGTCGTGATGACAGTAAGCGGAAACGTAGGCGTCGTTGCGAAGCTAGCGGTTGACGCCTGTGTGCACGATGGATTTGTCGCATTTACAGAAGTGTCCGAGCAAATGATCCGCCCCGATTTCCTTATGTATCAGCTTGACTTGTCCAGGTCGATTCATGTACAGAATACTGCGGGTGCGATCTTCCAGAACCTAACTACGAAAGACATAAAGGCACTTCCAATCGTAGTGCCTGCCCTTGAGCTCCAAGACACGTATCTGAGCCGGGTGGATGCAGTTGCATCACAGCGGGCCGCCTTAGCCGGTTCTGCGAGTTCACTCGATGCTCTCTTCGGTTCGCTTCAGCAAAGAGCGTTTCGGGGAGAACTATGAGCGGGTCGCAGTTCTCCTTTCTCCAAGCTGAATTCCCCGATGAGTTCGCTATGGCGGAGTGGGCGGAGCGGCACGCGCTCTCGGATCC
>JBOEHD010000083.1:69104-69274 GCA_050633745.1 Acidimicrobiales bacterium | reverse complement strand
TCGATCGTTTCGATCCCCGCGCCGTGGTGGGTGGCCAGCAGGTCGATCCATGCTTGATCGGGGGTTGCCGTAGTCGATGGCCACAGCCGATCAGCGACGGTGACGATTGGGGACTCGGTGTCATCGATGGCGGTAGCGGTGCCGTTGCTTGCCGCCAGCGCCGCATCGAG
>JBOEHD010000083.1:0-69058 GCA_050633745.1 Acidimicrobiales bacterium | reverse complement strand
GTCGGCCGCGGCCCGTGCCATCAGCAGCGCATGACCGATGCTCAGCGGACTGAACACCAGATTCTCGTCTACCGCCTGGGTTCGCATCAGTTCAAACCCCGCATCGCCAAATCCTGCGACCAGCGCTCCCACCGGTGCACCCGGATCGACAGCCGCTCGTTCCAGGCCATTACTCGGCTCGACTATCGAACCGTCTGCGGCGCCGTCTACCGTGCCGTCTGCCGAACTGCTGATATCGGCTGATCCGCAGGCCGCGGCCACCATCGCCATCACCAACAGTGAAGTCAACAGGGAAGCCAACGGTAGCCTCGACGAGGTTGGCGCTGTATGCCGTCTGCCACGGGATTTCTTAGTCATGTTCAATAGACGATAGGCAACCCCAGCTGGTTCCCGGCTTCTGGCCTAATCGTTGCTGCGTACGTAATCGAAGGCCCGGATTAGACGGGGCCGATTCGCTCAGAGCCGGCACCCTGGCCGCTGTTTATGCTGGTCAGCATGCTGTGGGCAGGACTAATCGTTCTCGCCATTCCCGCCGCATCGTTGCTGTGGCGCCTCTTGCGCCGACCTCAACTCGGTGTTCTGGCTTTAGCCGCCGCGGCACCATTTGATGGCCTGCTCCTACTGGTCGATGAGCCAACATTTGTCACCGGCTGGAAGGAAGGGCTCGTCGTCCTGACGTTGCTCGCCACCGTCGTCGCCCCCGGGGCCAGTCGAGCAGCCAGGCCCGGAATGATTCCGTCTTGGCTGGGGCCGGTAGTCGCGCTGCTTGCCATCAGCGTCGTCTCGGCGTTGCAGGTCGAGTTGGCTGTCGCCGCAGCGGGATTCAAGGTTGACTACTTCTATCTGCTGATTCCGCTGGCGATTTGGCGCTGCCCGCTCAACGCCGAAGAGCGCGACCGACTGATCACCATCTTGATGATCGGGGCAGTTGTGACGTCTCTGCTGGGCATCGCTCAGCAGCTACTCGGCGAAGACGCACTCAACCGGCTTGGTTACGAATTCAACACCGTCATCAGAACCACCGGCGACTCGGTCCTGCGATCGTTCTCCACCTTCGAGCTGCCGTTTCCGTTCGCCTTCTATGTGGCGTTCGTGCTGGCGGTCGCCGCTCCGGTGGCTCTCGCCGACCTGGCGCGGTTTCGTAGCCGGCTCTTTCTGCTCTTTACGCCGGTCCTGATGCTCGGCATCCTGAGCGCAGTGGTGCGGGCCGCAGTCCTAGCCATCGTGGTGGCCGTGGTCTATCACCTCGTCAGGAACTATCGAGCGGTTCTATCCGCCACGCCGCTACTGCTACTCATCGTGGTCGTTGCTCCTGCGACGCTGCTGAGTGCCGTGCTTTCTTCCCGTTCCCTGGGCGAGCGGGTGGACGGTTGGTCGCTGGTGGCAGACACCGTGATTGCCCAGCCGCTCGGTACCGGAATCGGGACGACAGGCTCGGCGGCCGAAGTCGCCCTGGACTACGGGGGAGAGATCGACGAGACGTTCGGCCTGACCCCCGATCTGCTGCCCTACCAGCCAGACAACTACTACGTGAAGCGACTGCTTGAGCTTGGCCCCATCGGGCTGTGGCTGACCATCGCCTTGCTTCGTCACGTCATCGAATCTGGTCGCCAAACCCGCAAGCGGGCCAGCCCGGCCGACGTGGCCATGATCGATGGCTTCATCGCCTCGGTTCTGGGGGCTGCGGCGGCTGCGGTGGTCGCCACCTACTGGGAGATCTTTCCCCTCGATCTCTATTTCTGGATGATGCTAGGAGTGCTGACATCGATCGACCGAGCCGAATCGCCCTCTCCAGCCTGGCCCTCGGGCCAGACGGAACTGGCGTTCAGACCTACATCAGCGAGCTCCTGAGCGCGCTCGTCGGCCTGACTTCGGCCGACCTTCGGGCGGTGGTGCAACAGCAGGCTGTTGAGCTGCTGCCGTCATCGGTGACCGCTATCGAGCGGGGAGACAGCCACGGTTTAAGGCGGGCTCTTCAGGGGCTTCGTCCGGTCCCCGATGTGGACTTGCTTCACGGCCTCGACGTCGACCTGCCGCTGGTAGCGAACTGCCCGACCGTCTCAACCGTGCACGACCTGTCGGTCTTTGATACTCCGTGGGCTTTTTCCCGCTACCGGTCGGCAGGTGAGCGTCGCCTGCTCAGCCGTTCGATCCGCAAGGCCGATGAACTGATCGCCGTCTCCGCCTTCACCGCCGAACGTATCGATCATCACTTTGCACGAAGCGCCACGGTGATTCCATTAGCCCCTCGATCTAACCAGACGCCGATCGAACCCGGCGCGGTGGACGCAGTGCGAAGAAAGCACCAGCTGCCGGAAAGGTTCGTGCTGCAGCTGGCATCGATCGAGCCGCGGAAAGACGTGGAGCTGCTGGCCGATGCCTGTGCCAAACTCGATATCCCGTTGGTGTTGGCCGGCGGCCACAATCGCAGATCAAAGGTTCCGTCGACCGCACATCATCTTGGATACGTCGATGACACCGAGGTCGATGCCCTACTCGACGCGGCCGACATCGTGGCCTACATCTCCCGTTACGAGGGATTCGGCCTACCGCCGTTGGAGGCCATGGCCCGGGGTCGGGCGGTGGTGGCGAGCGCCGTTGGTGCGCTTCCCGAAGTCGCAGCGGATGGAGCGGAGCTGGTGCCGGTCGGGGCAGGACCGGAGCTGCAGCGGATCCTCGAAGATCTATGGAACGACTGCGATCGCCGCCACGAGTTGGCCACCCGAGGACAGCAGCAAGCAGCAGCGCTGACCTGGAATAAGACCGCAGCGGCAACGCTCGATGTTTACCGCAAGCTTGGGCTGCGACTATGAAGGAGAACTCGGGCTGGCTCGGCAACGCCGGTTCGTTGGTAGCAGGGCGACTAGTGGTGGCGGCCCTGGGATGGATCGCAACCATCATCGTGGCCAGAAACCTCGACCAGGACGCCTTCGGCCGCTTCACGTTCGTCTTCGGCATGCTCGGCATGATGAGCATCGTCACCGATCTCGGGCTCGGTCGCATCGCTCTATCCGGGGTGATGGATGGGGCAGGCGACCGTCGGGAATTCGCCGGGACCTATGTGGTCCTGCGGACCCTGCTGGGGTTTGTGGGCTACGGGGTTGCGCTGCTGTTCACGGTGATCGCCGGCTACCCGGCCGATGTTGTGACCGCCACCGCCGTGGGCGGGTTGGTCGTCATCGTGGCCACGGCATCTCACGCCTATGAACTAGTACTGCAAGCCCACCTGCAGCTTGGAATCGTGGCTGTCAGCGCTGTTGCCGGTCGACTAGCCCAGTTGGGGCTGATAGCGGCGATCGTCGTTGCCGATGGAACCCTCGTTGCGCTGATGGTGCCGGCGGTCATCGCCGAGTTGATCATCGCGGCGATCAAGATTCCGAAGTCTCTACGGATGCAGCCGACGAGCTTCGTCATCCGGCCAACGCTGTGGTGGGCGTTACTCCGGGAGGCGGTGCCGATCTCGATCGGGACCGCACTGGCCACCCTGTACTTTCGGGTCGATTCGATCATGTTGTCGAAGCTTTCCGACTTCAGCGCGGTCGCCGTTTACGGCGTGGCCTTCAAGTTCGTCGACGTGCTGCACTTCATTTCGCTCAGCATTTCAGTGCCGCTCCTGACGGTACTTGTCAGGTCGTGGCCGGGAGATAAACGGCAGTTCAAAGGAGCGATCGACCGGACCGTCATGCTGATGGCTTTTGTGGCCGGAGCATTGATCGTTCACTTCGTGTTGTTCGCATCCGAGACCGTTGAACTGCTGTATGGCGGCGCTTATGTCTCCGGAGCGCTGACCGTTCAGCTGTTGATCCTTGGGGAGATCATCGGTTTTGGCTCTGTTATCGGGCTGACCCTGCTGACCGCGGTGGGTCGACACCGGCCGTACCCCTACATCGCTTTAGCCGGGCTTGTAGTGAACGTTGGGCTGAACATTTGGGCCATCGACCGCTATGGCTTCCAAGGGGCGGCCGTAACCACCGTGATCACCGAAGTGGTCGTGGTATTCGGGATGTGGTTGCTGGTGCTGCGAGTCGGCGAGCTGCCCATCATGAACCTCAGACCGATTCTATTGATGATCCCGGCTGCGGCGCTGGCCATCGGTTGTGGGGCACTGGTCGATTCGCTGACGGTTTGGCCGCTGGCCGCCGCGACGGGAGCCGTCGTCTATGCCGTCGCCTTCGCAGCCATTCCACTTTCAACTGCAGCGATAGGCGGTCGCGGTAGTAGCCGACCGGGCCCGCCGGGCGGGGGAGCGGCGAGGCCAGTCAGGGTGGTTGTCGTTGGGCATAGCAGATCGGGTTCCGGCGCCGAGCGTGTTCTGCTTCGGTACACCGACGCCATGGTCGACGCCGGGTGGGAGGTCATCGGTGCCTGCCCCGAAGGTTTCCTGGCCCGAGAGCTACGGCAGCGAGGTATCGAACCGTGGATCATCCCCGATCTTCAGCTGCCAGGAGGGCCACGACCATTGGCCGCGGTCACCATGTTGATCCGCTGGGTCAGGGCCGCGATTCTGCTGCAGGGCAAGGTTGAGCGGGACATGGTGCTGGTCGTCAACGGGCTCTTAGCTTTGCCGCCGGTCAGGATGGCGGGCCTTTCCCGTTCAGCGCTTTGGTTGGTACACGACGTCGTGGTGCGATCGGACCTGCGGTTCGTCGCGCAGCACGGGGCGCGAAAGCTCGCCGGAGCGGCCGGTGTCTCAGAGGCTGCCGCCGCGCTGCCCCGATCGATCGGCGTACCCACGGTCGTCGTTCGAAACGGCACCGTGTGGCCGATCGAGCCAGCGCGGCCCAGCCGGAGCGACCGTCCGGTGATCGGGATCAACGCCATGGTCACCGAGTGGAAGGGGCACCATATATTGCTGGACGCCGTCGCCGATCTGCCGGGGATCGATCTGGAGGTTCTCGGCGGCAGTTTCCCAAAGGACGCTGCCTACCGGGAACGGCTCGAGCAGCGGGCCACAGAGCCTGACTTGCAAGGCCGGGTGAGATTTCTTGGTCATCAGGAAGATCCGCTGGAGGCTATGCGAAGCTGGTCGGTCGCGGTAAGTGCCAGCGTTGAACCGGAAGCCGGTCCGCTAGCGGTTCTCGAAGCGATGTCGCTAGGGATCGCAGTGGTGGCAACAGCCCACGGGGGAGCGGTTGAGGTTGTCGGCTCGGCCGGGCTGCTCGTCGAGCCGAGAAGTGCAGATGAGCTGCGGGCGGCGATCCAACGACTGCTCGGCGATCCGGAGCTGAGGCTTCGCTGTTCCGAGGCCGGACGGGCCGCGGTGGCTGGAGAGCTCACCGAAGAGATATCGAACCGGGCATTCCTCAAGCTCCTATGCGAAATGCGAAGCGACGTGCTGGTCCCATGAACGCCTGTCCAACGAACCGTCTGATCCTATGAACCGCCTGAGCCTATGAGAGTCCTCTTCATCAACGAGAACATCGGGGGTCACGCCACGGTGCACCATCACCTGCGGATCGCTCTCGCCGCCTCACCTCAGGTGGAGGCAACGTTCATCGATCTGCCCCCGGTCGCTGGCCTAGCTAGGGTGGCTGGGGTTCGAGTGCCGGGTCTAGCGGCGCTCGATCTGGACATGCAGCCACTGCGAGCTGAGCTAGCGAGAAGCATGGTGCTGGCCCAAACGCTCAGGAAACACGATCTCAAATCCCAGGAGCACAGGCCAGACGCCATTCACCTCTACACCCACAACGCTGGCCTGCTCAGCGTGCCGACGTGGCGGCGTATCCCGACCGTTGTAAGCCTCGACACGACCAACGCTCAAAACGCCTACCGCCTGCCCGGCCGTCTGCCGACCGGGTTCACCCCACTCACCGTCGCAGCGACCAAACCGTTCGAACGTCGGGTCTACGAGGCGGCAACGACGGTGGTTGCCAACTCGGACTGGGCGGCTCGGTCTCTGCGGGAAGACTACGGCGTTGTCAACGACGGTCTCCGAGTGCAACCGTTTGGGATCACCGCACCAGACTTCGGGCCGGGCTGCGCCCCGGGGGTTTCAGGGCTGGGCAAACCTCGGGCGGTCTTTGTTGGGCGGAGCCTGGAACGCAAGGGCGGGCTACAACTACTCAGGGTCCATCGCAGTGAGCTTCAAGACCGGATCGATCTGACCGTGGTCAGCGACGAGCAGGCGCCACCCCAGCCGGGCCTCGAAGTCATAAACGATCTTGCCCCTGGCGATGGGCGGCTCTGGACCGTGCTCAGGAACTCGTCGATGTTTGTGTTTCCCAGCGCCATCGACATGGCTCCCAATGCGGTACTTGAAGCGATGATGGCCGGCCTGCCCATCATCGCTCGGCCGGTCGGCGCCATCCCGGAGATGGTGGAACACGAGGTGAATGGCTTGCTGATCGGCCCGGACAATCGAGACCTTGTGGCCGCGATCAACCGACTGATCGACGACGTGGACCTTCGACGATCGATGGGGGCAGCATCCCGGCAGCGAGCCCTTGCCCACTACAACGCGTTGGAAACCACACCGGCCCTGGTCGAGATTCTCTCCCAAGCGATCGACCGACATGCTGAGAGGTTTGGCCGATGACCGGTCGCGCTCCGCTCCGGGTGGCGATGGTGATGGAGCGTTTTCCGAACGAGCCGTTCCTGGCCCGGCAGGTTGCAGCACTGCTCAAACGATCGGTCGATGTGCATGTGCTGTGCCAAGTCCACGATCGAACAAGCGCCGCATGGGCGCTGCTTGATGACGTCGACATGACCGGACGTATCCATCCCTGGCCCGACCGCGGCAAGCCGCTTTCTTTGGCCGCTACAGCTGGCCGGACCATGGCTGCGGCGCTCGTTCGAAACCGATCAGGCCTGCTCTCGGCCATGCGGGCGGAACGGCAATCTGGTGGCGGGCGTGACGCGGTTGGCCGGATGCTGTTCGACGCCCGAGTGCTGGCCATCAACCCGGATGTTGTGCACTTCCAGTTTGGGGATCTCGCTCGCAACCGGATTCACCTGACAAACGCCCTCGACGTTGCCATGACCTCGTCGTTCCGCGGCTATGACCTGGCTTACGCCGGGCTCGATCAGCCCGGTTTCTACGATCGGTTATGGCCCGCACTGCACGGTGCCCACACCCTGGGCAACGACCTTCGGCAGCGGGCCGTGGAACGGGGATGTCCGCCCGAGATGGCGTGGACCCTTATCGCTCCGGCGATCGACCCGGCATCGTTCCAGGCTGCAAATCGTCAACCGGGAGCTGGAGCCAACGGGGGACCGGTGCGAATCGTCAGCGTTGGTCGGCTTCACTGGAAAAAGGGCCTGCCGGATGGGCTGGCCGCGATCGCAGAACTTGTAGCCGAGGGCCACCAGGTCGTCTACCGGATCGTCGGTGATGGACCGGCTATGGAACAGGTGCGCTGGACCATCGACGACCTTGGGCTCGGCGACCGCGTCGAACTTGTTGGAGCCAGCGGTCCGTCCGAGGTCCAGAATCACCTGGCCTGGGCCGACATCTTCCTCCACCCAGCGCTGACCGAGGGTTTCGCCAACGCAGTGCTCGAAGCGCAGGCCATGGGGCTACCGGTCGTGTGCACAGACGCTGAAGGACTGCCGGAGAACGTGGCCCACGAACGAACCGGACTGGTTGTGCCTCGCCGTCGGCCGGACCTACTGGTAAAGGCATTGGGCTCGTTGGTGGCCGACGAGGAACTCAGGCTGGCCATGGGGGAGCAGGGCCGAGCCCGCGTCGTCAACCTGTTCGATCTCGATGCTCAAACCGACGCCTTCATCGACTTCTTCGAGCGAGCGGTGGTAACCGCTTCGGCTGCGGATCGAACCCTATGACCGAAGACCCCGGCATCAGGCCGCACCGGAAGCAATACATCGTCGGGCCGCAACCTCTGCGGCTGCGGTCCGATTGGGTCGTGCAGAGACTGGGAGACGGGTCGTGGCTGAGCCACTGCCCCGATCTGCTGGTGCTCACCGCTACCGATATCGAGGGCGAGCACTGGTACCTGCTCGGCTTGGCCAGCCAGACCAGCGCAGATCGGCCAGACCCTGGTGACGATTTGGCCGCGGCCACCACCGCCACCATCATCACTCGCTACGAGAGTTGGGCAGGGCGGTGGACACTCATCGGCGGCTCCGAGATACATCTCGACGCCACCGGACAGCTCCCCTGCCACTGGCTGATCGATGCCGACGGGCAGACCTGGGCGTCGAGCAGCCCGGCGGCCATCCGAGGCCTAGCCCCTGGCCGCCCGGACCTGGGCCATGAGTTGGTCTACGAGCGAGGTCTAAGTTGGATCGCCCCGCCAATCGGCAGCATCTCAGGAACCAACCGACTTCTACCGAGCCAGATCTTGAACATCGAGACCGGCGCAACAAGATGGCGGCGGTTGGCCGTTCCGGCAGCGCAGAACGACCAAGCCATGGCTCGGTTTATGCACGCCATCGCCACCGGGGTTGCCAGACTTCCCTCGGATGAACCGAAACAGTTGGCCCTGACTGCGGGGGCCGACTCTCGATTGATACTGGCGGCGATCGTTGCCGCCGAGATTGACATCGATCTCTTTACAAGAAGGTCGGCGCGGATGTCGGTAGCCGACCGGCAGATCCCGCCGCGGTTAGCGGCGGCGGTCGGGCTGACCCATCGCGAGGTACTGCCACGCCCAGCCGATCCGGACCGCCTGGCCCTGGCGATGACTCATACCGACGGACACGTCTCGGTCGGTGACGCGTTGCCCTTTGTACAGAGAGTTCGTGACGGCTTCACCGGCATCGAGATCGGCGGTCAGGGATTGGGGGCGGGCAAGGTTAAGCACCGGCATTTCCCGGAAGAAATCGGTGATCCGGCCGAGACGGCGGAACTACTGGCAGATCACTTCGGCGAACCGCAGCAGTCGCCGAACCGCCAGGCGCTACGTCGCTGGCTTGAGTTGGTCGTCGAACATGAGCAGAGCCAACCGCCTCAGGATCGGGTCGACTGGCGGGATAGGATTTACCTCGAACAGCGAACCTGTGGCTGGCAGGGTGCAAAGGAACAGCTCTACGACCTGCACCGACACCATCGGTTCTTTCCCATCAACTCGGCACGGGTGCTCGGACTGCTCTTAGCGGTAGACCAGGACTTGCGGCGAAGCGGCGACCACAGACGGGCCCTCATCGAGCTAGCTGAACCGCGGCTGCTGGCCGAGCCCTTCAACCCACCAGGCCGATGGTTCGGCCTGCGCCGCCGGGTGGCTCACCTGCTGCTGGTCGATCGCTGGGGTATACCTGCCCGCGTGGCCAAGAAGCTCTGGTCGCCGGTCAGTTCGAAGCGATGACCCGCGTCAGAACTTGAGACAGCTCGTGGCGGCGAGCGGGGATGAGCAATAGAAGGAGCGGTGGTAGAAGAAGTAGCGGTCGAAGCCACGCCGGAGACCAGGCAGACGCCATCATCGGTAGGAAAGCCGCCAGCCATCGAACCCCAGCGGCATATGACGGCGTGAACTCGGCCGCCAGAGATCGGTTGACCAGTAGAAACGGAATGGTCCTCGCCATCCTGGCTAAGCCGTAACCGGAAACGCCGATAGCAGGTACCGCCAGCATCGTGCCGACCAGTAGTGCGCCAACCTGCCAAAGTCGCAGCTTGACCACCGGCGCGTTGCGTCCCAGCACTCGGAGAATCGGCGCTGCGAGATTGAACACGGTGCCCATCGAGGCTGCGATCGCCAGCAACGCCAGCAGCTCAACCGCCGGTAACCACTCCGACCCAAAGACGGTCGGCAGTATGAATGGGGCAGCGAACGCAGCCGCCCCGTAGAGGGGAACTGCGCCCATGACCTGAATCAAAACCCCTTCGGCGTGGGCATGGCGCAATCGCTCTCGGTCACCGTGCAGCTTCGAAAAGGCCGCGGTTGCCAGTCTCACGGTTGCCTGTTTCACCGCGCCGAGCTGTTCGATGATTCGAGACGTCATGGCGATGTGTCCAACCCCGACCGGCCCGAGCAATCTGCCAACCACGATGGGGTTTATCAACTGCCCGGCGACCGACACCCATTTGCCAGCGGAGTACCCGGAGCCGAAGTGCCGCAGATCGTCTAGGTGTTCTCTGTCGATGATCAATCGTGGCCGATAGCCCGATAGTCGATAGGCGCCGGTAAGCAGCAACGCGTGTCTGGCGACAAAACCACCGACCGGAGCCCACACCCCGGCCCCGGCGACGGCCAGAGGTATCGCCGCCGCGTACACCGCTAGGTCAGCGGCAACGTCGAGGCCGGCCAGCGGACCGAACCGCAGCTCCCGCTCCAGTCGAGCGCGAGCGGGAACCGGCAACACCATCACCGGCAGCATGAGGGCAATGGTCCGCATCGGAGATGTGGCCTCGGGCGCATTGATCCACTGGCCGAGAACAGGCGCAGCCACAAAGGCACAACCTGCCAGCGTGAGCGACGATGCCAGCAGCACCGTGAATGCGGTGTGTTCGGCGCCCGGGTCTTGCGGCGGACTACGAACCAGGTGGACGTCGACCCCGAAGATAGCCACGGTTGAGAGCACCGCGGCCACGGCGACCGCGGCCGCAAACAGGCCATACGCCTCGGGGCCGATGATCCTGGTCACCACCAGAATCCCGACCAGCTTCACCACTGTGCCAACGAGCTGCCTGGCCACAAGTAAGCGGCCACTGCGATACACCTGACCTCGGAGCGAAGGCTGGTCTGGCATCTATCGCACCCGAACGGTCATGGCAGCCACATACCTGGCACTCGCGTCCCTGGCAGTCCGGCACTAACCAAGGTCGGCTGGTACCCGGAACAGCGCTCGGTTGGCCTCTCGTTCCAGCCGGGCCATAACCCGCATCAGGAAACGGTCGACCGCGGTCGGGAGCAGTTTCTTGCTCGTCTTTCGTATCGGTTCGAGCAGCAGCTGCCTTCTGGCCCGCATCCCAACGAGTCGGTCGGTGTATGTGGCGGCGATGCCGTGTTTGCGACAGAAGTGTTCGAGGCTCGCTTGATTCCACGCTTCGCTCCAGCGGCGAAGGAAGAACGGAATGTCGCCCATATCGACCGGCGGTGGGGTGAGGTAGGTGACCCGAGACTGGGGTTCGATGTAGACCGCCTGGCCAGCATTGGCCGTGGCCAGGCACAGGTCAAGGTGTTCGCGGGTCGATAGCAGCTTCTCATCGAGGCCGCCGAGGTCACGAAGAAACTGACTGTTGACCAACATGCAGTGGAACTCCACAAAGTCAACCGGTTCCCGGACGATCTCGGCCTCCAGCTCATCGAGTCGTTGACCCTGATGACGGTGTACGGTCGAAAATTTGCGGCTGCCGTGCTCCCCTTCAAAGCTGTAGTCACCGCCCGCCATGTGAACCACATGCTTGCCGGGGTCGCCCTCGAAGTAGAGCGGGCCGACAACCGGGGCGCCGGTGTGCTCGGCGCATTTTAGAAGGTGCTGCAGCCAGCCCTCGGTGACGATGAGGTCGTTGTCGACAAAGACGACATAGGGCGTATCGACCTTGGCCATGCCGAGATTGCGAGCCTGATTTGGAGACAGGTATTCCGAGTGAGACAGCAGCTCGAAGCCGTACTCCACCGCGGCCCGCCGTAGATAGGCGGCGATGCCCTTTGGTGAGTTGCCGTCGACATAGATGAGCCGGAAGTCGACGGTTGTGTTGGCATAGATCGACTCGAGGGAGGCTCGGCTGAGGCCAAACCGTTCTCGGGGAGTGACGACGATGGAGACCATCGCGGTGCTGTCGGCCTTCTCCTGATGATTCGGTGTTACCGCTGCCTGTTCACTCATTCTGCTCACTCATCCTGTTCGCCCATCGTGCTCGCCGTTGCGTTCGCTCTTCTCGCTGTTCATATCCATCTCGTCTTCGCTCCCACCAGGTGGGTCGGCTGGCTGGACCAGGAGTGTCCATCTGGTTCCGCGGTCCTTGGCCCGAGGACCGATGCGCCGCCAGATCGGCTGACTCGGCCCGTCTGGCAGATACCAGCCGAGTAGCGGTACCACTCCGACTCGGGGGACCGCAGCGACGGCGGCAAACCACAGAGTCCGCAGAACTCGATCGGACCAGGCCAGTTGAGGGTTGCGAAAAGCGGCCCGGATCCCGTTCTCCGCTAGCCCGATTCTGGTGTCCGCTCCGACGCTGGGGATCTCGCCGTGGCCTTGAGGGTCGAGCCTTAGCGAAGCGAGGCGGTAGCCAAGGAAGGCAACGTCCATTACGTCGTCCTGGTTGTGTCGATAGTCGGTGAGTAGCAGCTGCCACGCCACGAGGCCGAGGTGTTCGTGAGAGCAAAGTTCCCGGTCGATCTTGGTCCGCAACCACTCGAGAGTGATCGGCTGATCGGCGAACTGATTCGCTCCATGCCGACGGTAGGCCGCCACCGGTAGATCCGAGCGGGCCATAGGGCCACAGATGGCGGTCTGCTCGTTGAGAAACGAGTCAGCGGCTTGGCGGTAGCTCTCGGCAGGAACCGGCAAGACCCGGGAAAGGGCTCCCGCGGAGTATGCGTTGCCGCTCATCGGCGGCCAACCGTGGGCTCGAAACTTGAGCACGTGTTCGCTCATGTCTCCAACCGCCAGACGCTGCGGGTTGGCCGGGAGAGTCGTGCCGTTCCACCTCCCCTTGCCGTCGATAACCGCCAGCGGGGTGTGGAACT
Source organism: Acidimicrobiales bacterium (assembly GCA_050633745.1). Lineage (GTDB taxonomy): Bacteria > Actinomycetota > Acidimicrobiia > Acidimicrobiales > SZUA-35 > JAHELU01. Next base: position 56,471 of record JBOEHD010000083.1, on the reverse strand, counting down.
TCGATAGCCGCTGGTCTGCCTCGAACGCCGCAACCGCAGTGGCACAAGCCTCGGGCAGCAGGGCATCGTCAGCGTCGAGAAACCAGACCACGTCACCGGTCGCCGCTGCGGCCCCCGAGTTTATGGCCGCGCCCTGGCCGAGGTTGCGCTCGTGGAGCACCGGGGTGATCGAATCACCGAACCCCTCTATCACCGCCAGGCTGTCGTCTGTCGAGGCATCGTCGACCACGATTACCTCAACCGCCGAATGGGTCTGAGTGAGGGCGCTGTTGATAGCCGTTGGCAGGAAGCGGGCGTAGTTGTAGTTCAGCACCACCACGGAGATGTAGATCATGCTGGGATGGTCAGCGGAACGTGGAGGCTGCGCGGCAGCCGCTTCGACGACAGGCTCTTGACCTGCGCCTGTGGTGATTCGCCCCAGCCGTAGACCTGTTCGGCCAGCAGGTCGTTCATCTGCTGCCGAAACCGGCCGGTAGAGAAACGTTCGGCGTTTTTACGAATGACGTTTTGGTCAAAGGCTCCCGGGTCGAAGGTCCGCATGGCGGCTTCGAAAGCCGCGACGGGGTCTTGGCTGTCGATGTCGATCAGTCGGCCGGTGACACCATCGACGACGGTCTCGGTCGCTCCTCCGGCCTTGGCAGCCAGGACCGGCGCGCCGGTGGCCTGAGCTTCGACCGGGACGATCCCAAAGTCTTCATCGCCGGGAAACACCAGAGCGGCACAGCGCCGGTAGAGATCACGGAGTTCATGGTTGGAAACCGCGCCGGCGAACTCAACGGTTGGACCGGCCATAGCCTGCAGCTGGGTCGAGGCCCGGCCCTGGCCCGCGACGACCAGTCGAACGCCGAGCTTGGTTGCCGCGGCGACCGCTATCTCGGCTTTCTTGTACGGCACAAGTCTCCCGGCGACCAGGAAGAAGTCTTCTCGGTTAACCGGCGCCGGTGTGAAGTAGTCGAGGTTGACCGGCGGGTGGATCACCGTTGCGTGCCTGCCCCACCAAGCCAGGATGCGATTGGCGACGGTCTGAGAGTTGGCTACGAGATGGTTTACTCGGTGTGCTGCGGTTCGGTCGCTGAGTCTGGCCGCGGCAGCGAAGCTTCTGAGAGCAGCTGTGCCGACCCGGCCCCCGGCCTCGCCGGTCAGTTTCGTTGAGTCCCACATCCATCGCGCCGGGCTGTGGGTGTAGCTGATGAGCGGCACGCCATCTGGCACCCGAACCCGATTGGCAAAGGCATGGTGGCTGGTCAGCACCACATCGGCGTCGGACAGGTCGGCGGTTGTCATGGCCACCGGGAGCAGCGGCAGAAGATGGGCGTAGCGCCCCGATGAGCGATACAGCCGCTGCAGTCCGCTCGACGAAACGTCGAGGCTGGACAGCTGTTCACCGAGCACATTGCGGTCGATAACCGGGGCGAATACCCGGGTGTTCGGCCGCAGCAGAGCCAGCTGTTCTGCCACATGTTCCGAGCCGCCGATCTCGGTGAACCGTTCGTGAACCACCACCACTCGCAGACTCACGAAGCGCCGCCGCTCTTGATGGCGTGCAACGCTGGCTGGCCGGTAGTGGATTCGGACCGGAGGTGGCGAGCCCGCTTCCACCAACGGGCGGCCAATCGTTTGGTTTCCTCGGCTGCAGCGGATTTGCTGATCAGGAAGATGGCGATGACATCCTCGTGACCGCCGAACCCGTGGACCAGTTCGCTGAGTTTGCGACGTTTCATGCGGGCCGGATCAAGCACCAGAACCGTCGACTCGCGCTGCTCGGCGACGGCGCCCGCCACCCCGTCGAGCAGACCGGTTGAGCTGACGGTGACGATGATGAACTCGTAGCCCGACCCGAGCTGGGCCAGGGCGTTCTCCGCCGCAAGCGGCTGGCGCGAACCATCGCTGCCTCCGGAGGTCAGCAACGCAACGTCGGACTTGGCTAGAGACTCGAACACCGCATCGGACAGAGCATGGCCGCCGTCGACCACCTCGGCCAGACCGGGGCTCTGCGGTAGGCCAAGCCTTCGGTGCATGTTGGGCTTTGGGCCCTCACCATCAACGACGAGAGCGCGGCGGCCGCCCGCGGTTACCGCTTCGGCCAGTCGCACCGGCGCAGCGGGTAGCGACTCTTCGCCGCAGTTCACCATCAGCACCGCTGACTTTGTGGCCAGGTGTCTGGAGGCGAACAGGGCGAGGCGGGTGCGGTCTTCCGGCTCACCGGTCAACGTCATCGTCGGAACCCCGACAAGATCGCTGACCCGTTCCGCAGTCCTGCTCAGCGGCAGGAGCCCCCGAGCCGGTCGCCACAACGCCGAGGCTTCGGCGAGAACCACCAACGAGACGATGAAGGCGGCAAAGGCATCTCGCAGCGGCCGTGGAGATGCCGGAGACGACGGTTCGATGGCCGGTTCGACCACTTCGGCGCTCAAAATGCTGCCGGAGAAATCGGCTGAGTTGGTACTGGTGCTGGAGTCAGGATTCGCCCCGCCACCGGAAGATGGTCCGGTGGCGGGGTCGATATCAGCAGCTATGGCTGCGATCAGGGCTTCGGCCATGCCATCGGCAAGGGCCACAGCATCGGCGGCGTTGTCGGCCGAAGCGATGATGTCGATGAAGCCGGGCGGTTGCGCCCAATCGACGTCGAACGATGATGCCGCGGCCGCTGTGGTGAGGGCGACACCGGAGTTCTCAACCGCCGCACTGAGGATGCGAGGGCTCTCGGACAGCTCGGCGTAGATCTGGCTGGCGTAGTCGACCCTGTCCTCGTCGAGCACGAGCCCCTCGTCCGAGCGGAGCGTGAGACGCAGCGAAGCCTCGGCGTCGAAGCGGGGCGTTGGCAGCGTGTAGAGCAGCAGAAAGACGATCTCGGCAATGACCGCCGCCCCTCCGATAAGGAACCACTTGTAGTGCCACATGGTTCGAAGGTGGTCGCCGATGCCGGGTTCCCAGGTTGCTTTCATCGAGCTGAGCCCATCGGCGTCGACGGGCATCAAGAACCTCGCCCACCGGGGCGGATCATGGAGATCACGGTTCGGCACATGATCTTGAGATCTTGAAACAGCGACCAGTTGTCGATGTAGCTGTTGTCGAACCGGGATCGGGCCGAGATGGACGTGTCACCACGGAGCCCGTGTACCTGGGCCAGACCGGTCAGGCCGACCGGAACCCGGTGGCGGTTCTCATAGTCGGGAATGCAGGCCGAGAACTGGGTCACGAAGTGGGGCCGCTCCGGGCGGGGGCCGACGAGGCTCATGTCTCCCCGTAACACGTTCCACAGCTGCGGCAGCTCGTCGAGCGACGTCGCTCGGCAGAATCGGGCGAAGGTGGAGATCTGCTCCGACTGAACGTTCCACACCCGATCGGCCTCAGACTCTTCGATGGCGATGGTCCGCAGCTTGAACATCGTGAAACGACGCCCGCCAAGCCCCACCCGTTCCTGCTTGAAGACGACACCCGGCCCGCCCTCCAAACGCAGAGCCAGCGCGCAGAAAGCGACCACGGGAGCGACCACCGGGATGAGTGCCGCGGCCAGAATCACATCCATCACCCGTTTCAGCCTCCAACGAAGCGAACGGTTTGCCGCCGGCCTGATGGAAACGAGCGGCATCGAGCCGAGCTGGTCTGCGCCGGGGATGACCGCCGGATAGCGCACGAGGGCGGTGGGGAGCAGGTAGATCTCCGGTCCGGACTTAGGGGCGTACCTGATCACGCCCGACACGTCGCGACTGTTGCCATCGGTCACCTCGACGATGGCTACCTCCGCCCCGTAGCGATCGATCTCGGTTGGTGAGACGGGAAACTGCAATCCGGAAACGCTGCCGAGGCCACATGACCGGTTTGTCTCGATGGCTTCGGTGACCTCAGCGATGGTCTCTGCCGATCCGATCACCACCGCTCGCCGTCGAAGCAGACCCGTTTGACGCAGCACCCGGATGACCGAGTACGCCATGGTCCGCCCGAGAAGAACGAAGATGATCGAACCGACAAGGACCCAAAGCCGGTCGACGGTGAACACATCGTGCCCCGAGACCAGCTCTCGGTAGGCGGCTCCTAGCGATACCGCCACCACGACCCGTGCGGCGATACTCGCCATGTCGTCCAGCACCGACAGATGAAGTCGCAGCCGGTAATAATCCCCCAACGCGAGCGACCACAGCGCCAACACAACCAGGATGGCAGTGTTTGGCGTCACCAGTCCGAATCGACCGATGGCCGCGGTGATCGCCACCGCATCGGTAACGACCAGTAGCGCAACCGCTATCAACGACCAGCGGCCGGACGCGGAGCCTTGTGGTCGGCTTCTCTGGTGGGTCGAACTGTCCGTCGCCGCTACGGCCACCGCAGACTCCACCCAGCGCCGGATGGCGGGCTGGAAGTGAATGGCCGGCTGGAAGTGAACGATCTCGGGAGAAACACGGCGCGGAAAGGCGGACGCGAAGACCACCGCGTGTCGAATAAGTCTCGCCTTTCCATATCCGTCGCATCCTCACCGAACAGCTACCCCGACAGCCATGTCGGTGTATAGGCAAAGACGTCATTCACCGGTCCGATTCGACGGGGTGGGGCGAAATACTCAGGAAATGTCTCTCATGGCGAGAGTATCCTGCCGGGCCGTTTGCTCAGCGTTCCTGGTCCGCCGTGTCAGGTGGTGGTCAAACGTGACCGCAACCGCAGCGGACATGGTCACCATCTCGCCGCCGTCTTCGGTGATGCCGAAGAAGTCGATGGCATCGATCACATCGGTGACGACGCCAAAAAATGCCAGCGCCACCACGATGGGAGCAAGGGCGAACGTCAGCCGTCGGGCTTGTGTGTGATCCCGCAATGTGGCGGCGGTAATCAACACCAGCAGTACCGCTCCAACCGCGCCCGAAACCAGGACCTGCCCAAGATCCCTCGCTTCGATTCCCAGTGTTGTTCCAAGTGCGATTCGCTCTGCCAGGGCCTCGCCCAGTGTCTCGTGGATCTCGACTGAATCGTCGAGCAGCAGGTAGGTGAAAGCCAGGGCCCAGGCGGCGTAGACCGCGGATGGCCAACGTCGGCCGAGGGTCAGCAGTAGAACGATGATTGCCGCCTCCTTTGCATACTGAAAGAGCTCGGGGAAACCTCGGTCTCTGGAAATGAGCCATAACCCGCTTCCAGGTACATCAAACCGAACATGAGCCGCATGTAGCACTAGAAAAACAAAATCGATCGCCAAGAGCAGCAGGAGAAGTCGGAGTGCTCGGCCTTTGGTTGATGTGTTATCGGGGATTGAGAGGCGCGCCATGCGCTACTCGATAGCACATGAATCCGCAGTCATCACCGCCTCGGCTGATCGACCTAGCGGTCGGTGCGGCGTCGGCCTCCCCGGCCGGGTTTGGTTCGCGCTTGTTCCTGCCCGGATGTCGTCCGACAGAATTTTGGCCTCTTGACCCCTTCGGCGAATCCGACCAGAATGGCCAGCCGATGTCAGAAGAGGGTCAGGAACCGCTGGACGAAGAGGCGTCAAGGACCGCTGAGGTCTCCCCCTCGGTTCAGTCGGTGACCAGCCGCATCGATGCTCTGCTCCCCGGTTTGAAGGCTGGTCGGCCCGAGTCGTACAACCAGCTGCACTCGCTGATCGCTGACCGTTTGTTCCGTGGGGCCTACCGACTGCTTGGGGATCGTCAAGAGGCTGAAGACGCTGTACAAGAGGCTTTTCTGGAGCTGGTTCGCGCTGGCTGTCCCCCCGAGGCCGGCCGTAGTCTCGAGGCCTGGCTGCACACCAGCATTCGGTTCACATGCGCTGACCAGTTCCGGCTCCGGCAGCGGCGGCCGGCGTCGCCGCGAGCAGACGTGCCGGATCAAAAGGACGAAGATGAGTATTGGCTGGGTTATGACCCGGCCCTGGAAGAGGCATTGGCCGAATTGACGCCGATGCAGCGATTGATCATTCAGCTCAAGCATGTAGAGGGCATGGATGGCAACAGCATCGCCGAGATAACGGGGGCTACTCGGGGTGCCGTCTACGCCGCGGCGGCCAGGGCTGAGCGTCGGCTTGGGCGATTACTGGTCAATAACGGGCGCACAGGCGGGCGTCGATCAGGCGGAGGTTGGCGATGATCGAGCGAGATGAAGTAGTGGAAAGGCTGCAAGCGGCCAGCAGGGGTTTGCAGATATCGTCGGATTCTAGAAGTCAGCATATGGAAGCTATGGCTGAACTTCTTAATGCTGAAAAGAAGACCAGTAGATCATTCAATATTCGCCAGATTCCCGGCTTGGCTCTGATACGAAATGCGGCGATCGTCGTTGCCGCGTTCTGGATTGGCGTTGCCTTCGCCGCCTACTCCGATGAGGTCCCCGGTGATGTGCTCTACGCGGCGAAGAGAGCGGCGGAGCAGCCAGCTCGAATCGTCGATCCGGGCATCGTGGTCAACAACCGCGTGGAAGAACTCGGAGAACTGATCAGTCGCGGAGCCGACCCCGGTATGGTTCTGACCGCCAGGCTTGATGCCACCAACGCACTAGCGGGAACGAACCCGGACGATGATCTGACGAGGGTGTTTGGTTTGCTGGCATGGCCCGGATTGCCGCCTGGCCATACCACCGATACCGGCGAGGCAACAGAAGCTGGGGGCCTGCTTATTAGCAAGTCGGAATGGTTCAACGAGAATGGCTATACCGCTGCCCTGGTCGACGGACATCTGGTGACCATCTCGGCGGTCGACGGCGAAATTCTTATCGGGACATCAGGCGGATGGAGCGCTTTCACCACCGGCACCGGTTGGCGACTGGCCAGCGACGACGTTGCGCAGGTCTACACCATTGACCGGGTCGATGGTGATGCGTTGCGGGTCATCCCATCGGGATCGACCGACTCCGCCAGTGGCGCCGGTGAGGATGAGTTGCTTGCTGGACGTGCGGTATTTGGACAACCGTTGTCCGGTGACGAGCAGGCGCTCGCCGGAGACGAACAGGGTTGGCCTACAACCAGCCGATCAACAACTTCGCAGCCGAACACTTCCCAATCGCAGCCCACGTTGCGGCCATCGGGTAACGCCGCAGCGGGTTCAACAACTTCGCAACGTACCGCCGGCCAGTTCGAACCCAGAGGCCCGGCAACATCGGCAACATCATCAACGACTGACGCCCAACCTTCCTCGACCAGCGCAACGGGCCCAGGATCGACCGTGCTAGTAACGACACGACCGACAACAACTCCACCGACGACGACCCGAACGACGACGACCCGACCGACAACAGCTCCACCGACGACGACACGGAAGCCACGGTCATCTACCACTGCTTCAAGCACAGCACCGTCAACCACTCGGCAAGTGACTTCGCGACCGTCGAGCACGGCTCCGCCAACAACGCAAGTGGCGACAACTCGGACAACCGCTACTACTACCAGTACGACTGTTACCACTGTTGCACCGACAACGGCACCGCCCAGTACGACAACAACGACCACTGCGCCTCCGGTGGTCAACTGGTCCTTCTTCCTGGACAGCTCCTCCTCAGGCAACACCTCGTCCTCCCGGAATCTGCCGCTTCGATCGGGATCAGCGCCGAGCGGCCCGCTTCGCAACTTCGATACCAATCGGGACAGTTTCCCAGGTCTGATGATCCAGAAAGACGGCGCCGGTCTTTCCACTTCCGACAGCTCCAAGAACCAGGAGTGGTCGGTGGCCATCCCCGACCCGACTCGGTTTGATGGTTCGATGTCTCTGACCATCTGGCTCGCGGCCAAGGACTTCAAGACAGACGAACGCATCGGTCTGCTCGCCTCGCTGGATCTGTGCAGCCCCGGTTGCACCCGGCTTGGGACCGGTCAGTGGTCCGGTGGTGGTGAGGGTGGGTTCCGCAAGGCCACCGTCGGTTTCGGATCTGTTGATCGCGTGGTGCCCGCCGGGTCGACGTTGCGACTGAAGGTTGTGGTGCCCGATGGGTTGGCAACCACCGACGTGTGGTTTGCCTACGACTCTGGATCTCACCCCAGTCGCATAAACATCGGCTAGGCCAGCCGACGGCTAGACGTCGGCAGCCTGCTCGGCGATCCACTCACGCTTAACTTCGCGCCACGCCTCGTCGGTGTAGGTGCGACGCCAGTAGGCGGAGATCGACTTGGTGTCGGGATCGACGCCTCGGTCTGCGACGAGGTGTTTGCGCACCGCTCGAACCTCACCAGCCTCGCCGTGGACAAAAACATCGAAGGTGCCTTCGAGGAACGTAGCGGCAGCCACTGCCTGGGGAAGCAGCGTTTCGGGGTCGGTGGAGCTGTCGCGATACAGCCATGTCAGCGTGATGTCGGCCGCGGATTGCAGTTCGAGTTCGTGGTCGGGGGAATCTACGACGGCAAAGACCATGGCCGCACTGCCAGCCGGCAGCGATTCGAGGGTTGCTGCGATGGCTGGGATGGCACTTTCGTCGCCGACGAAGAGATGCCAATCGACTGTGTCGGAAGGTTGGAACGAGCCGTTGGGTCCGGTGAACTGCAGGCGATCGCCGGGCTTTGCCCGTTTGGCCCAGGTGCCGGCGTAACCTTCGTCGCCGTGAGCGACGAAGTCGATGGTAAGCGTTTGGCTCTCGGGCTCCCAGCGTCGCACGGTGAACCGGCGAGGGCGTGGCCGATGATCAGGGTCTACGCCCTCAAGGTCTTCGGGTTCGAACGGCACCGAGACCGGCGAATCGACTGGGAGAAAGCGGGCGTTGATGTAGGAATCGGTGGCCGCAGAAGCTTCGAACTGATCGAGGTCGCCACCGCTTAGCACCACCCGCATCATGCTTGGGGTTAGTCGTTCGACGTTCTTTACCTCGGCGTACACGTGGACTCCATTGTTGGCGGGTTCGGCGATCAGACGGGACTATTCGAGAGGCGAATGGCCTGTACTTCAAGGTAACTAGTCGCCGATTCGATTCCGCCGCAAATCACCTTGGCCAGCCGGCCCCTCAGAGCCGGCTGCCACAAGGCTTCTTTCAGCGTGACCGAATTACATCATGCCGCCCATGCCACCCATGTCTGGCATGCCGCCGCCCATTCCGGCTGCACCGCCGCCAGCGTCGGGCTTGTCGGAGATGAGTACTTCGGTGGTCAGCACCAAAGCAGCGATGGATGCTGCATTCTGGAGTGCGGCCCGTGTGACTTTGGCCGGGTCCGTAATACCGGCTTCCATCAGGTCTTCGATGACGCCGGTGGCGGCGTTGAGGCCGATGTTGCCTTTGGCGTCTTCGACCTTGGCCACCATGACCGAAGCTTCAAGTCCGGCGTTTGAGGCGATCAGCCTGGCCGGCGCGTGGAGGGCCCGGTAGACCGATTCGGCTCCGGTGCGCTCGTCGCCTTCGAGCTTCTTCGCGACCTTTGCCACCGTGGGACGGGCCCGCAGCAGCGCGAGTCCGCCACCGGGAACGACACCTTCTTCGAGGGCCGCTCGGGTAGCTGACAGCGCATCCTCGATGCGGTGTTTCTTTTCTTTGAGCTCGACCTCGGTGGCTGCGCCAACCTTGATGACTGCAACGCCACCCGCCAGTTTGGCCAAACGTTCTTGCAGCTTCTCGCGGTCCCAGTCCGAGTCGGTGTTTTCGATCTCGGCCTTGATCTGCGAGACGCGACCGGCGACGTCGTCTTTGTCGCCGCCACCCTCGATGATCGTGGTGTTGTCCTTGGTGATCAGCACCTTGCGGGCGGTGCCCAGCATGTCGAGCTCCACGGCGTCGAGCTTGAGTCCGACCTCTTCGGAGATGACCTGGCCACCGGTCAGGATTGCCAGGTCCTGCAACATCGACTTGCGACGCTCGCCGAAACCGGGGGCCTTGACGGCGACCGAGGCGAATGTGCCACGGATCTTGTTAACCACGATGGTGGCTAGCGCTTCGCCGTCGATGTCCTCAGCGATGATCAACAGCGGCTTGCCAGACTGCATGACCTTTTCCAGCACCGGTAGCAGGTCTTGCACGGAGCTGATTTTGCCCTGGCTGAACAGGATGTATGGGTCGTCGAGAAGCGCTTCCTGGCGCTCAGGCTCGGTGACGAAGTACGGGGAGATGTAGCCCTTGTCAAACTGCATGCCCTCGGTGAATTCGAGTTCGAGGCCGAAGGTGTTCGACTCTTCGACGGTGACAACACCGTCTTTGCCGACCTTGTCGATGGCGTCGGCGAGAACCTGGCCGACCGACTCGTCAGCGGCGGAGATCGAAGCGACCTGAGCGATCTCGCTCTTGTCTTCGATTTCCTTTGAGGACTTGGCGATGTACTTCACCGCTGCTTCAACCGCTGCTTCGATGCCACGCTTGAGACCGAGCGGGCTGGCGCCAGCGGCCACGTTGCGCAGGCCTTCCTTAATGAGCGCTTGGGCCAGCACCGTTGCGGTGGTGGTGCCGTCGCCTGCGACGTCGTTTGTTTTGGTCGCAACTTCCTTGATCAGCTGGGCGCCCATGTTTTCGAACGGGTCGGTCAGCTCGATCTCGCGAGCGATCGACACACCATCGTTTGTGATGGTCGGAGCGCCGAAGCTCTTGTCGAGTACGACGTTTCGGCCTTTTGGTCCGAGGGTGACCTTGACCGTGTCGGCCAGTTGGTTCACGCCGGACTCGAGTGCCCGTCGTGCTTCTTCGTCAAACTTCAGTTCTTTTGCCATGTTGGTATCAGCTCAGTTCACGATTGCGAGGATGTCGCGTGCGGGCAGGATGAGGAGGTCGTCGCCGTCGATAGTGATCTCGGTGCCGCCGTACTTGGCGTAGACGACAACGTCGCCGACCTTGACGTCCATCGGGGTGAGTACGCCGGCGTCGGTTCTACGACCGGCGCCTACGGCGAGCACGTCGCCTCGTTGTGGCTTCTCTTTTGCGGTGTCGGGGATGACGAGACCGCTGGCCGTTGCGGCCTCGGCGTCGTGGGCTTTGAGGACAATGCGGTCCTCTAGGGGCTGTAGGTTCATGGTGTACGCCTCAGATTCATGGTGTACGCCTCCAGGGCGTTAGCACTCTCGGCATGAGAGTGCTAACGCAACCCTACGGCTGCTACGGCGTTACCCTCCCCGTCGCAAAGAAAGATGCCAGACTCATCGTGGGATGTTGTCTTGATCCAGCGCAGGTCCACAGTCGTTGTTGTAATAGTTGTGGCAATAGTTGTTGCCGACATAGCCGTTGCTGTCTTGGTCGCCTAGTGGTTGACTGACGGTGTGACCGAGCATGACGACACCGTCGAACGCCTACTCGCTGCCCTAGTGGAGATTGAGGCCGGGGCGGCGGAGAACGTTGAACGAAGCGTAGAAATTCAGCTTCGGGTCAAGTCGTTGCGTGAGCGCTTGGAGGCCGGAGGCGACCTGGTCGAGTTGGTGGAGCGCGAAGAGCCACCGAGGGTCGTTGAGCTGATTTCGAGCAACATGGCTGTTCTCGAGACCGCCGGCTCCGAATTGCGGGCGGCGCAGGCGTTGGCGTTGCGGTCTGAGGGTCTCACCATCGAGGCCATAGCTGAACTGTTCGGCGTGACCCGCCAGCGGATCTCCGCGCTTCTCAAACAAAAGGCAGCGCTGGAGCAGTAGCCAGCAAGAGGTCGCAATAACTATTGCTGAAACAACTATTGCGGAAATAGCTATTGACAACATGCTTCATCGGGCCTACGTTTACCACCGACTCACACGTTGTGAGTCGGTGCGGGGCCGAGAGCGCCTCCTCACGAACGCTGCCCAGCAACGGGGCACAAGTCTCGGACTTGGATCCAGCCTTATCTTTCGCATCCGTGTGGAAGTAGCCGCCTGTCAGGAGAGGGCTGACGGTTAGGGCCGGATCCGAGTCCGAAAACTGTAGGCCATGAACTCTTCGAGCAGTATTGAACCATGATTGCACTCGCTGGACTCCTCACACTTGTAACCACGCTGCTGATCGTCTCTTGCATCGGAGCCGTTGCGTTGGAAGCAACCGGTATGACCCGAGACAGCGCCGAGTTTCAAGCCCGGTCGGCCCTGCTCGGAGTTGGCTTCACAACCAGCGAGGCCGAAGACATCACCTCGCACCCGGTGAGGCGAAAGATCGTGCTCTATCTGATGACGGTTGGCAACGCCAGCGTTGTCGCCGGTATCGCCAGCTTCCTTCTCGCGTTCCTCGATGCTGAGACCCAGCAGACGGTGCGTCGCACTGGAATCCTGACCGTTGGTGTCATAGTCATCATCGCTGCGTTCCATACCGGTCTGGCCAACAGGGTGATTCAGCGAATCACCCATGCCATGCTCCGCCGCTACACCGAGCTCGACATTCAAGACTACGCCGCGCTGCTTCGGGTAGAGAATGACTACGCGATAACTGAACTGCACGCCAGGGACGGAGAATGGCTGGTCGGGCGACCGCTTTCCGAACTTCATCTAACCCGCGAAGGGGTTGTGATTCTCGGCGTGCACCGGGCCGATGGGGCCTTCCTCGGTGCACCGACAGGCGAGACGGTGATCGAAAACGACGACTATGCCCCGGCCTATGGGCGAGTTGGTGTGCTCCAAGAGCTGGCAAACCGGCCGGCGGCAACCGGTGATCAGATCCACAACCAGGTCACCGCCGAACACAAACGAATCCTGGCCGACGAATGAAGTCTTCACGGCGGATACTGCCGGTCGTCGGCTGGCGCGAATGGGTGGGCTTGGATGAGCTCAGCGAGTTGCCGATCAAAGCCAAGATCGACACCGGCGCCCGAACCTCGTCGCTTCACGCGTTCAACCTCCAGCTCTCCGAAGACGTAGCTACCGACGTTGTGGTGGCAACGTTTGAGATTCACCCGTTGCAGCGCTCCAGCGATCAGGTGCAATCGGTCAAGACCGAAGTCCTCGAGTTTCGAGACGTGCGATCGTCCACTGGACACACCGAGCGCAGGCCTGTCATTCGTACACCGGTGACGGTCGGTGAGTACCGCTTTGATATCGATATCACCCTGACCTCTCGCGACGAGATGGGTTTCCGGATGCTGCTGGGTCGCTCCGCAGTACGTCGGCGCTTTTTGGTCGACCCCGGCCGTTCTTACCAACAAGGAGAGCTGAAATGAAACTAGGCATCCTGTCCCGAGCGCCTCGCTCCTACAGCACCCAACGTCTGAAGACCGCAGCCATCGAGCGAGGACACACCGTCCGGGTTCTCGACACACTGCGCTTTGGCATCGACCTCGCGTCGGACGAACCGGACCTGCAATATCGCGGCAAGCAACTTTCCGACTATGACGCCGTGATCCCCCGAATAGGTGCGTCGATCACGTTCTTCGGCATGGCGGTCGTGCGGCAGTTCGAACAGATGGACGTCTACACGCCAAACACATCGAACGGCATCGCCAACTCCAGAGACAAACTGCGGTCCATTCAGCTTCTCTCCCGACACGACGTTGGCATCCCCGGCACCACCTTTGTACGCGACCGAGCCGACGTGCTCGCAGCCATCGATCGGGTCGGCGGAGCTCCCGTTGTGATCAAGCTCTTGGAAGGCACCCAGGGCATCGGTGTCATCCTGGCCCCAGATAACAAGGTGGCCGAGGCGGTCATTGAGACGTTGCAGAGCACAAAGCAGAACGTGCTGATCCAGCGGTTCATCTCCGAGAGCCGGGGGCGAGACGTTCGAGCTTTCGTTGTCGGCGACAGAGTGGTGGCGGCGATGCGTCGGGTGGCCCAAGATGACGAGTTCCGTTCGAACGTCCACCGTGGCGGCAGGACCGAACTGGTAGACCTCGAGCCCGAGTACGCCCGGGTTGCTCTTCAGGCAGCTCAGATTATGGGTTTGCGGGTGGCCGGTGTCGACATGTTGGAGTCAGACGACGGGCCCCTCGTTATGGAAGTCAACTCCTCGCCGGGGCTTGAAGGTATCGAGGGGGCAACTGGCCTCGATATCGCCGGAGTTATCGTTGACTACATCGCCAACCAGGTGGCGTTCCCCGAGCTCGACGTGCGCCAACGGCTGACGGTTTCGGCCAGTTACGGTGTGGTCGAATTGGAACTGAACGAAGGCGCTGACCTGCTGGAGAACCATGCCACGGTCGGAACGCTGCGCGAGACCGACATCACGGTTCTCACACTCCACCGCGACACAACCGTAATCCCCAACCCTCGAGACGCCCGCGTGCTCGAAATTGGAGATCGGCTGCTGTGCTTTGGGCACCTGGAAACGATGCGAAACCTTGTGCCGGCCCGCAGGAGGAAACGAGCCCGCCCAGTGATTCAACCATTGCCGGACGAACCGGTTCCCGAAGGGTCCGTAGATCCCGCGGCGGAGGGCAGTGGATGACAACCGCCAGGCGGACGCCGTTTGAGATTGCTGACCAGCAGGTTCGAGCCGGCACGAGAACACAATTGGAGATCCCCATCGCTCGGCTCATGTCGGGAACGCCGGTGGCGCTGCCGGTGATCGTGTTCCATGGCAGTGGTGAAGGGCCGACCGTTTGGATCAATGCGGCGATCCATGGTGACGAAATCGGCGGTGTCGACATTATTCGACGTGTAACCGAGCGCCTCGACCCGAAGTCCATGAACGGCACGGTCATCGCTGTACCCATCGTCAACGTGCACGGCTTCAACACCAATGACCGATACCTGCCTGATCGGCGAGATCTGAACCGCTCGTTCCCCGGCTCAGCTCGGGGACCGCTGGCGTCACGGATCGCTCATCTGATGATGACCGAGATCGTGCAGCGGTGCACCGTCGGCATCGATCTGCACACCGGCTCGGATCACCGGACCAACCTCCCCCAAATCAGAGCCGACCTCGACGATCCCCAAACCGAAAAACTGGCCCAGGTATTCGGGGCGCCAATAGCCATCCATGCCCGCACCCGCGATGGTTCGCTGCGCCAAGCGGCCACCGAGGCTGGGGCCACCGTGCTTCTCTTCGAAGGTGGAGAAGCACTGCGGTTCAGTCGGGATGCGATCAACGCAGGCACACTCGGAGTGCGGCGAGTATTCAGCCATCTCGGAATCACTAACGACGGACCTGAGGCAGGGACGAAGACGACCTTCTCCCGAACCACAAAGTGGGCCCGAGCGGGTCGCAGCGGAATCCTTCACCTGCAGCCGGAGTTGGGCGACTATGTGAACAAGGGCGAGTTGATCGCCACGATTCTCGATCCGTACGGCAAGCGTCTCGGCAGGATCTCAGCGCCACTCGACGGCATTATCGTCGGACATACCCAGCACCCCCTCGTGAACCGAGGCGACGCTGTGGTTCATATCGCTACGACGTAGGTTTCGAAATGAGCGTGGGCACGGCTAGTTGCTCTTCTCGTCGGACGACACAAACAACAAACGCATCATGGGGGTCTGGTCACCACTGGCGGCGCCGACCGAGCTGGACGATGATGGGCAAGCCTGGAAATGCCGTGGTGGATCGCAGCATGATGGGCTAGGTCATCCTGGAGTGGGAGCTTGATGTGGTGAACTCAGCTGGGCCAGAGGTCGAACGCATGCCTCGGTGGGTGCGGCAGGCGATCTTCTTGTGGTGGGCGGTATTTGTTGCCCTCTGGTCGACGCTGATGGTCACACGTCAGCTCCGCGGGCTGTTGATCCAACTCGTGGTTGCTCTCTTCCTGTCGTTTGCCATGGAGCCGCTCGTCGACCGACTCAGCAACCGTGGTTGGAGTCGTTCGTTGGCTACTGCCGCAACGATGTTCGGCGTGGGCGACGTTCTTCGTCGTTTTTCTGACGGCAATGGGGTCGCTCGTTGCGACGCAGGTTCGACAGCTCGCCGCTGATCTACCGGGATACATCACGTCGGCTGAGAACTGGACGGAAGGCCGGTTCGACATCGAAGTTGACACCGACAACATATTGTCAGCGCTCGGCGATGGGGGGCAGGCGAGTGAATATCTGTCAGCGGTAGCTGACAATGTGGTTGGTGTCGGAGCGGCCCTCGCTGGCATCTTGTTTCAGGTACTCACGATCTCCCTTTTCGCCTTCTATCTGACTGCAGACGGGCCGCGGGTTCGGAGTACGATTTGCGCTCTGCTTCCGCCGGCGAGACAACATGAAGTACTCCGGGCCTGGGAGCTGGCTATCACCAAGACCGGAGCGTTTCTGACCTCTCGGTTCATCTTGGCCGCAGTTTCGACCCTTGTGCATTGGGTCGTCTTCAGGCTGATTGGTTTGCCATCAGCGGTGGCGTTGGCTCTTTGGGTGGGTCTGATTTCTCAGTTCATTCCGGTGATCGGTACGTATATCGCCGGGATTGTTCCAGTACTGATCGCCCTCGGCATCGACCCGAAAATTGCACTCTGGGTCATCATCACCATCGTTGTCTATCAGCAGGTTGAGAACTACCTGATCCAGCCTCGGGTGACGGCCCAGTCGCTGAGCATGCACCCAGCTGTCGCATTCGCCGCGGTTCTCGCAGGAACGGCGACCTTTGGCGCCCCCCGGAGCTCTGCTGGCGTTGCCGTTCGTCGCAACTGTTCAGTCATTTATCTCGGCATTTATCGAACACCATGATGTGGTCGACAGTCGACTGCTCGCCGGCCAGAAACTATCTGAGAAGACAGAACATGCCGATCGGACCGAATCAGAAGACTGACCGCTCGACGCAGGCGTTGGATTCGATCGGGGGGGGAGGAGCCTCAGGTTGGGCTGGCCGTTGCCGACCGAGGGGGCACTGCGGACGGACGGTCGGAGAACTTGGTGATGATCGGCCCGACGACCGCTGTTGTCAGCACGTAGGCCGCGGCCAGCGCGCTCAGGGAAGGTCCATCGACGAGCTCGGAGCCGAGGGCGGCGATGACGATTGAGAACTCGCCTCTGGCGATGAGCACAGAACCGGCTCGCAGGCGGCCGCGCTGGCCGACTCCGATGCGACCGGCGGCATACCAGCCGGTCGCCATCTTCGTCGCCACACCGACGATGGCCAAGCCGAGCGCCGGGATGGCGACATCGACCAGGTCCCGCGGATCGATTTGGAACGAGAAGAAGATAAAGAAGGTGGCGGCGAACAGGTCCCGTAGTGGGCTGATCAACTGGATGGCCCGCTCCTCGGTCCGGCCGGATAGAGCGAGGCCGATGAGGAAGGCGCCGATCGCTCCCGACACCTGGAGCGATTGGGCGATTCCGGCGACAAAAAGAGCCAGGCCGAATACCGCCAGTAGCAACGACTCGTCGGAGTCGGAGTCGAGGAAGTCGCTGAGCCGTGCCCCAAAACGAAGCGCGGCAATCAGGATGACTGCCACCGCCACGAGAGCGATGCCAACGCTGGTGATCGTGGCCAGGGGAGTGCCCCCGACGATCAGCGCCGCCACTACTGGCAGGTAGACCGCCATGGCCAGATCCTCGACCACCAGCAGGTTCAAAACGCTGGGGGTTTCGCGGAAACCAAGTCGACCGAGGTCGGCCAGTGACTTGGAGATCACGCCAGAGGACGAGATCCAGGTCACGCCGCCAAGCAGCAGCGCGGCTAGCGGCTCCCAGCCGAGGATGAAGCCAACTGCCAGCCCGGGGGCGGCGTTGAGCACCATGTCGACCAGGCCCGGTGGCAGCCCGGTTTTCAGCCCCGCTCGCAGTTCAACGTCGGAGTACTCAAGGCCCAGGGTGAATAGGAGCAGCAGAACTCCGATTTCAGCGGCCAGAGAAATGAAGGTCTCGCTGACGCTTATTCTGACCAGTCCGCCATCACCGAAGGCCAACCCCGCGACCAGGAACAGAGGCACAGCGGTGATGCCCCAACGGTTGGCCAACCTGCTGAGGAAGGCGAGTCCGAGGGCCACGATGCCCAGCTCGACGAAGGCGAGGGCGGTCTCGGCCGAGCCGGCCGCGAGCATCATTACATTCAGGAGCGGATGACCGTCCGCAGCGTGTTGAGCCCTTCGGCGGTGCCGATGGCCACGATCGTGTCGTCAGCCTTGAGGACAAATTCGGGGCCAGGAGCGGTGATTGGCACGTCGTTGCGGAGCACGGCGACGATGCTAGCCCCCGACTTGGTTCGGTAGGCGCCATCGCCGATTGTTGTCGAGTCGGCCTCTGAACCGGCGGGAATGGTGATCCACTCCATCGAGAGACCTTCGATCTCATGGGTGACCAGACCAACCTGTTCGACGACCTGGGAGGCGCCCAACAGCTCTGCCAAGGTGCGTGATTCGTCGACGGTCAGTTTCACTACCGATGAGCAGGCATCGGGGTCGTTCTCGTCGTACACCAGCACTTCTCGGCGCCCGTCGTGGTGGACAAGTACGGCCATCGGCTGGCCCCAACCGGTTGTGAAGTCGTGTCTTACACCCACGCCGGGAAGTACGGTCTCGCTGACATTTGCCAAGGGTCCAAGCATGCCAACCCTGGACGTTGAACGACAACTCGGGCGCCGGGTGAGCCCGGGTCTGGGTCGATCGCAACGATCTGCAGCTGATCTCCACCGGTTCTACAAGTTTGACCGGACGTGCGGGGAGATGGTGGAAGTAGCGAAAAACGCAGACAATCCATCACGAAAGGTACGACCATGCTCACTATCCCATCCCACTACAACGGACCCGTCGACTCGGGTCACGGCGGCTTCGCCGCCGGCCGATTCGCCGAGTTCGTCGACGCTCGCCGAGCTTCGGTCCGCTTGCACGCCCCGATTCCCCTCGATAGGCCTCTGCGGCCGGTTCAGGGCCAGGAACAGTTCTCGATCGACGTCGTGGCCGATGCACAGACCATTGCAACCGTCGCCCCGCTTCCAGCGGCGCTCGATGTTGGGTCGTTCGACATGACTCCCGTCGAACTAATCGACGCCGCCGAGCAGGATTGGTCGAATGATCTAGCTCTCGATCACCCCTGCCCAACCTGCTACGGCTGCGGACACGATCGCTCCGCTGGCACAGGCATGGAGCTACGACCGGGCCGAGTTGAAGGCACCGACTGTCACGCCACCCGCTGGTCACCGAAAATCGCTGGCGACGTACCGTCATCGATGATCTGGGCCGCGCTGGATTGTCCCAGTGGGGCACCCGCTTTGGCCTCGGTCGAGCGAGACCAAATGGTCCTGACCGGCAAGTTGTCGGTCGAGATACGCCGACCGGTGCCCGGCGACGAGAGCTACCAGATCGCCGGACGTGTCGCCGAACGAGACGGTCGCAAGTTCTACACCGAAGCAGCGCTGCTAAACCGATCAGGCGAGGCACTGGCGGTGGCTACCGCCACCTGGATTGCCGTTTCACGTCCAGCGGTGAAGGTGGCGGCATGACCATCAACTGCATCGACAAATCACAAAGGCGGGCGCTGGTCTTTACGCCTATGGAAACCGACTGGCGACTACTAGTTGAGGCGGCCGTTGCCGCCGAGGACCTCGGCTACGAAGCCGTCGTCATCCCCGAAGGATGGTCGCTTGACGCCACCATTGTGCTGTCTGAGATCGCCAGGCAAACCAGCCGGATTCGGGTGGTAGCCGGCGTGCTTTCGGTTTGGGGTCGTACCGCAGCGACGATGGCCATGACCGCAGCCACACTCGACGAGCTGTCGGACGGCCGATTCACCCTGGGGTTGGGAGCCAGCACGCCTCTGTTGGCCGAGAAGTTTCACCAGACGCCGTTCAAAGCATCGGCGGCGCGGCTCAAAGGCACGCTCGAAACGGCACGGCTGCTGCTCGGCGGGGAACGTGGCCAGGATCTGCACGGCGAGCCCGGGTTGCGGCTCGGGCAGAACGCCCATCCGGAGATCCCGATCTGGGTCGCTGGGCTAGGGCCTCGAGCGACCGAACTCGCGGTGACCGCGGCCGACGGCTGGTTTCCGGTCATGATCCCCCGATCCGAGATGGGCCACATTCGCAGTGCTATTGCCGCTGGCAGTGGCCGTGGCTGCGAGCTGATTTCCGGTCCGATCACGTCGGTAACCAGCGGTGGTCGAAGCGGTCGCAGCGGCGCCGAGCAGCTGCTCGGCTGGTACCTCACCGGTATGGGAACGCTCTATGGCGACTTCGTTGCCGCAAACGGCTATTCCGACGAAGTCGAAGCCCTACGAAATGCCAATCAAAGGCCCAAGCCTGGCGGAATCGACTGGCCCGCGGAAGCCGACCCACTGCTCGAACAACTGACCGTACATGGTGAGCCCGAGGAAGTGGCCGCTGGTTTATGCCTGTGGGATGAGCAGTGCGATCTGGTCACGATTGTCGTCGGCCCGATACCGGCCGCCGATCTGCACCGGCACATCGAGGCAAGCGCCCCGGCACTGGCGCCGGTTGCAGCCACGGTGTGATCCGCTAGGCAACCTCACCCACCTCCAATACAGCTGTCATGTATTTGTCATATAGGCACTGTATTTCTTGGCCCTCATACGGGACTGGTAGGGCAAGGGCCAAGTTTGCACGAGGCCTGTTTTGGTAATTGAACCAGTTGGAGGCAGTTGTTATGTCAAGGCGTTTTCGGAAAATGATTGCAGGAGCGGCGGCGCTCCTTGTGATCAGCGCGACGTTAGCCACGCTCGCGACGAGTCCCGCTAGCGCGGCCGACTCGATGCAGTACACCTTTAGGTTTGTCAACGGTCAGACCATCTCCGGTACCGCCAACGATAAGACCCACTTCCTCCCCAATGCGGGTGGAACGAGTGCCACAAACCCGACCGGCATGGAAGTCCACCTCTCGTGTTCTGACGAGTTCCCTGGGGGCTGGGGCGAGAAAGACGGCCCGGTCCAGGGCGTCGATACCGCATGGCAGATCGCTAGCTACTTCATCCAGAAGGGCAGCAAAACCTGCGGCACCCCCACCCCGCCTCCGCCACCGCCAGATCCGCCAGCGATCGACATCGAAAAGTTTGTCAACGGCGACGATGCTGATGATCCGACCGGGCCCGTGATTCAGCTCGGCGGAACGGCCACCTTCACCTATGTCGTGACCAACACCGGTGGCATCACCGTTCGGGACATCGAAGTTAAGGACAGCGAGCTGGGAGCCATCGGCTGCCCACAGACCTCACTCGAGCCTGGCGAGTCGATGGACTGCGATTCGAAGTCTGAAGTCGTAAACACTCCCGGCCAGTTCACGATGAAAGCCACCGTTACCGGTGTCGGCGATGTGCAGACCCCTGGCCTTCCCGCTGGTTCACCGAGCAAGGGCGACGCCTACCGGTTCACCTTTGTGAACGGCACCACCATCGCCAACGTCGGCAAGAAGAACGACTTCTTCCCCAATGCCGGCGGTACCAGCGTCACCAACCCGACCGGTATGAAGATCCACCTGTCGTGTTCTGACGAGTTCCCTGGGGGCTGGGGCGAGAAAGACGGCCCGGTCCAAGGTGTCGACACGGCCTGGCAGATTGCCAGCTTCTCGATCGGCAAGGTCAAGGACGGCGTTTACGAAGGTAAGTGTGGCGATCCGTTCACCATCATCACTGAAGAGCCGGTCATGGACATGGATCCGGTGTACTTCATCGTTCCCCCGGGCGACCCGGAGATCGACATCGAGAAGTTCATCAACGGCGACGATGCTGACACACCTCCCGGTCCGACATTGCGAGATGGCGAGACCGCAACGTTCACCTATGTGGTGACGAACACCGGTGATGTGCCTCTTGAAGACATCGCCGTCGAGGACAACGTTGTTGGTGTCATCACCTGCCCCCGCTCCGAACTAGGAGTTGGCGAGTCGATGGAATGTACACCGACCACGATGGAGGTCGACGTTGGGGATCACACGATGGAGTCGTGTGTCGAAGGGTTCAATGCTGGCCGTGAGGTCAATGACTGCGATCCGGTCTATTGGACGGTTCCGCCGCCCCCGACCACACCGAAGATCGACATCGAGAAGTATGTCAACGGTGACGATGCCGATAACGCTCCCGGTCCGACACTCGACGTCAGCTCGGATGCAACGTTCACCTACGTCGTAACCAACACCGGCGATGTTCCACTGGAAGCGATAGCGGCAACCGACAACGTCATCGGAGCGCTGACCTGCCCTCGAACCGAGCTAGGAGTCGGGGAGTCGATGGAATGCAGCCCTACAACCATGGCGGTTGAAGATGGGCAAAACTTTATGGAGTCGTGCGTCAAGGGATTCAACGCAGGCCGCGAGGTCAACGATTGTGACCCGGTCTACTACTACGGCGACAAGCCATCGTCGCCAGCGTGGATCGGTGACCTCGTCACCTACGAACACAGCGGTGACGGCGCATCCGATGTCCAGGTCGACCTGTTCCTGACCGGGGCCGACGGTAGTCGTGCTCGTTACCTCAGCAGCGACAGGACCGATGCAAGCGGTAACTACAGCTTCCATCCTGCACCGGGCTGCTACACGCTGGTATTCATCGCTCCCTACGGCCTGGAGTTCGTCGGCGGAGACAAGTACCTCGAGTTGCACTCCTGTGTCGGTGAGGGCGAAACGGACAACAGCCTCGATGCTGTTCTACGAAAGATCTAACGCTTGGTGAGTCGCTAATCAAAGCAAGAAAAACTACTACAACCCGTCGGCCGACTTGGCTCCCAGGACACCATCCTGGGAGCCGAGTCGGCTTGTCGGATTTCCTGATCTGGGAGCTTTTGGCTCGGTAGATCGACCCATGAGCAATGTGACCGAGCGGCACGATCTCCGTCGACTGAGTCCGAGAGCGTGGGTTAACTTCAAGTAATACAAACGGCGGAGGCGTTGACCGGGAGCCATTGAGTTAGTGGCAACGAATCGGTCAACCGGCCTCGAATCAGAGGATCGGCGAATGTTGGGAATTTCACTTATGCCAAGAAGAATACGAAAAAGTCAGCGCCGTCGAGGGAGCAGACTCGCCGCCGCATTGCTGATTGCCGTTGTTGTTTTCTCGGCCGTTGCAACACCGGCATCGGCGAAGCCGCCCAAGGATGATGAACCGGGGCAGGTGATGGTCAAGGTGAAAGCCGGTGTTGACATCGACGTCCTAGCTGACCGGTCGGACGCTCGGGTTGTCTCGTCGATCCTCCCATCCCGAGGCTTGTATCTACTCGAGCCGGATGAGACCGTCTCCGGCTCCCCGAAGAGCAAGGCCGACAAGTTAGCCAAAGCCCTCGAAAAGCGATCCGGGGTCCTGTTCGCCGAGCTTCCCTCGGCCGCAGCCGTCGAGGACACCCGATTCCACGCTTGGGCCGAGGGTGTTCCAACACCGGTTGCGGATGGTCGGACCAGCTGGCAGACACAGGCCAGCCTCGCGCCGCTGCAGCTCAGCCAGGTTCATGAGGAGACCACCGGTGATGGCATCGTGGTGGCGGTACTCGATAGCGGCGTCGATTCGAACCACCCCGACCTACGAGAGCGGATGTCTCCTCTTGGGTACGACTACGTCGACGACGACAGCGATCCGAATGAGGAACGCAACGGAATCGACGACGACGGCGATGGGCGGATAGACGAGACCTACGGGCACGGGACCCACGTCGCGGGGCTGGTGGCCCTTGTCGCCCCTGGCGCCGAGATTCTGGCCTACCGAGTGCTCGACTCCGACGGCCAGGGTGATCCATACGTCATCGCTGAAGCGATCAACGATGCGGTCGCCGCCGGGGCCGATGTCATCAACCTGAGTTTCGGCATGCGAGGCAAGTCCAAGATCAAATCCGACGTGCTCAAGAAATCGGTCAAGGAGGCATTCAAGAAAAACGTGTCGATTGTGATCGCAGCCGGGAACGAGAACAACGACAAGTGGGTCTTCCCGGCCGAGGAGAAGTCGGTGATCGCGGTTATGGCCCTGACCGCCGACAACCGCAGCCGGGCGCACTTCAGCAATCGAGGCAAGTGGGCCCGGGCCTCTGCTCCCGGTGAAGCCATTGTCAGCACACTGCCCGGTGGAGGGTTCGGCGCTTGGAGCGGAACGTCGATGGCCGCCCCGATTATCAGTGGCCAGGTGGCTCTCGTCCGGAGTGAGAATCCCCGTGGGAAAGCCAAGGACACGCTCAAGGCCGTCGATAGCAGATTCAAACGAGGGAAGAAGGACTCAAAATCCGACAAGTCACCCTCGAAAGAGAAGTAGGGCGTCGAGGTGGAGGTAGAGGCGATGAAACCGGGCGAGCTTGCGGCGGCGTCAACGGCCGAATTGGTTTCCGGTTGTCGGTCGGGGAGCACCGAGGCATGGGAGGAGCTGCTCGACCGCTACGAGCGTCTGGTGTTCGCCATAGCGTCGAGGGAAGGTCTGTCGGCCGCCGATGCGGCGGACGTCACCCAGACGACCTTCGAAGCGCTCCTGAAGCAGCTCGATCGTATTCGTGACGACGAACTCATTGCGTCGTGGCTGATGACCGTTGCCCGCAGGCAGACATGGCGCCTGAAGAGCGAACGTAACCAGCACTTCGCCGATGAAGCAGCAACGGTCGAGACCGACAGCAGCGTTGTCGATCCGATCTCGGAGTCGAACACCGTTATGTGGGTCTACCAGGGGCTCTCGATGCTGGATCCACGATGTCGAGAGCTAGTCAGCGCGCTCTACTTGGATCCGCGGAAGCAGACGTACGCCGACCTTGCTTCCCGGTTCGATTGCCCGGTTGGCAGCATCGGTCCGACCAGGGCTCGATGCTTGGAAAGACTACGCAAACTGCTTGGGGATGTGATTTGGGATGACTGATCCGGACACGCCCACCGACGACAACAGCGACGATCAGCGCCCATCGTTCCTCGAACTGACCGACTGGATCGATGGCCGATTGACCAGAAGTAGAGCAGCGGACATCGCAGCTCAGGTCGAATCGGGCGATACCGAGACGGTCGAAACGGCCGAGTGGATCGAAGGCTTCTTTCGTTTCGGTCAACAGAACCCTCTGCCGGTTCCTCCTGCGATTGTTCGGCAGCGACTTCGGCAATCGTTCCAGCGCCACAACGGCCGAGAGCTAGAGATCGAACGGAAGTCAGCTGAGCTGTCCTTCGACAGCCGAGACGACGCGGTGCTGGCTGGGGTCCGCGGCGGCTTCGAGGTTGAGGATGGGTATCGGTTGGCGTTTGCCGCCGACTCGCTCGGCGTATTGGTCGATGTGTTGCCCGGCGGCCCTGGAACCGTTCGGCTCGACGGCCAGGTCCTCACCGCAAACCCGGAGGCGCCGGTTTGGAACACCACCGTCGACCACCCGGAGGGTACTCTTCAAGACATTGGTGGCGACGGGCAAGGTTGTTTCTCAATCGACGACGTCCCGCTCGATGCCACCCGCCTCGTCCTGTCGAACGGACTTATGGAGATCGAGATTCTCGAACCCCTTGGCCGTCCAGAACAGTAAGGAAGAAATGGTCGCCGAGCGGCTAGATCAACTTGAGCAGAGCATCGCCGGACTCACCGTCGAGGCTGCCGTCAGAGACCTAAGGGCCAGCGGTGACCTCGACCAGCAGTGCGTCGAGGATCTGCTGAGCGTCGCGGGCAGACGAGCCCACTCCGACGCCACGATCGCCAAACACGCTCTGGACATCGGTGTTCAGCTAGGCCCCGATGTCGGGTACCCGGAGGTCGAGCCGGCTGCCAACTACCTGCGAGCGCGGATGACCCTCAACAACGGGCGTCCGGAGGAAGCCTTAGAGCTGATCTCGAAGGCGAAGTCGGGGTGGCTATCACTCGACCGCCGGGTGGATGCCTATCGCACCGAGCTTGGCCGGATGCATGTCCTCGATGATCTTGGCCGTCACGGCGAGGCGGTTCTGGTGTCCGAAGCGCTACTCGAAGATCTAGCAGCGTTGCCGAGCGCCGAACTCAGTGAGGATGACGGTGACCAACTCGAGTGGATTCGAGCGGCAGCGACCGAGAACCTCGGTGTGGCCTGCGGCTTTACTGGCCAACACCAACGTGCCCTCGACGCCTACCGTGCGGCCGAGGAGCGCTACGAAAGTGTGGGCGGCACTGACGATATGGCGAGGTGCCGAGGTAACCGTGGGGTTGAGCTGGTGGCCATTGGTCGAGCTCTCGAGGGACTTGAAGTTTCGCAGTCGGCGGCGGCGATGTTCGAGGAGATCGACGACCGTCTCAGCTATGCCCAATGTGTCGGGCAGGTCGCTGACGCCGAGCTACTGCTCGGTCTGTATGCCGCGGCATTGACCCGCTATGAAGAGGCCCGGCTGCTGCTAGATGGTCTGGAAGCTCGTAGTGAGAGCTGCCGGGTTCGGCTGCGCACGGTGCGGGCCTACCTGGCGCTGAACCTGGTCGAAGAAGCCGCGGCGCTAGCAACCACCACCGAAGAGGAACTGTCAGAGCTATCCCTTCAACACGACCTCGCCGAGGCACGGTGGCTTTGTGCTGTGGCCCAGCTTCGGGCTGGAAGACCGGCCGAATCGATTTCCCGACTGGATCTGGCGATCGAGGGCGCCACCGCCAGCGAGGATCCACCGCTGCTGATCAAGGTGTTGCTGACCAAGAGCGAGGCGCTCGGAGAACTCGGTGACCACTTCGGAGCCGTGCGAGCCGGTTCGCTGGCGTTGGCCGCGATTGCTGACGGAGACTGGCCGACCGAAGAGCTGCACGTTGAGCTGCGAATGGCACAACTGCTCACGAACCCGTCGACGGTCGAGGATCATCTGCGACGAGCCGAAGAGCTGGCCGATGAACTGGCGCTGCCGCACCTTCGCTATCCGGTGCTGCTTGAACTCGGCCGACACCTACGACGGCATGGGGGTGATGACGAGGCTCGGCAGTGGCTCGAATCGGCGGTCGAGGTCGTCGAGGGCCTCCGAGGTCTGATCCCCGACGAGGCGGTAAGAACGAGCTACTTGGAGGGGCGAACCGCAGCTCACGTCGACTTGATGTCGATGCTGATTGCGGGGCAGAACGAGCAAGATGATCTCGCTGCGTTCGATCTCGCCGAGGCGTCCAAGGCCCGAACCCTGTCCGACATCTTGGCTGGGGTGGTGCAGCCAAACCCTGAAGCCACAGACGGCACGTCGTCCACTCTGTTGGCACGCTATGAGGCCGATCTTTATGCGGCCTATAGCGCTCTCTCGTCCGGTGGGGTGGCCATGAGCAGAGCCCGCCGCAAGACGGTTCACGATCGAGCGATCGAGCTTGAGCAAACCATTCGCCTCACTCACCTCCAAACCGAGACCCATCAGGCCTTGGTCGGTGGCGATCCGCTTCTAGGCCAGGTGCCAGAGCGTCCGAGTCGGACCGAACAGATCGTTGAATACCACGTCGTTGGGGAGCAGATCGTCGCGTTCGTTTGGTCCGGGGGACAGTTACGAGTGGTGACGAACCTGGCCAAGGCAGCAGATGTCAGCGAGCTGGTCAACCAGTGGGATCGCCTTCGGCAACGATTCGACGTTGCCAGGCAGGTCGATGTAGTTGGCCAGGAACAGTTGGTGCCGAAGGCTGAGGAGACGCTGCATCAACTCTGGCTGGCGGTGTTCGAGCCGGTTGCTCGGCATCTCGATCCGGACGACGAGAACGTTGTTGTCATCCCACATGGGCCACTCCATACCGCACCTTTCCACGCCATG
The DNA here is from genome assembly GCA_050633745.1 of Acidimicrobiales bacterium. Lineage (GTDB taxonomy): Bacteria > Actinomycetota > Acidimicrobiia > Acidimicrobiales > SZUA-35 > JAHELU01. Next base: position 29,206 of record JBOEHD010000083.1, on the reverse strand, counting down.
AGAGGTCCGGATGGGCCCGTCGGTCAAAGTCGCACGGTGGCTATTGCACCGAGCTATGCGGTTGCTGCCCATCTACGCTCGCCCCGTTGGAAGGCTCGGCATGGTCGTTCTCTTGTGCTCGGCATCGCCGACGATGCAGCTCCAGCGGCGGCCGCCGAAGCCGGATTTGTCGCCGACTCGTTACCCGGTTCAGAGCTCTTGGTTGGCCAGCAAGGCACGCTGCAGGCGTTCACCGATAGAACGCAGCAACCGCTGGACGTGATCCACCTGGCATGTCACGGGCTGCATCGGGCCCGAAACCCGATGTTCTCCGCCTTGAAGCTGGCCGACGGCTGGCTCACCGCTCGAGATGTCCTGAGCCTCAAACTGGACGGGACGTTGGTGGTGCTCAGCGCATGCGAGAGCGGTCGACAGGGAGGTCAGGGTCCTCAAGATGAGGCCATCGGTTTGGCGCGATCGTTCCTGGCCGCTGGCGCATCGGCTGTTGTCGTCAGCCTCTGGCTGGCTGGAGATGCCGTCACCTCCGAACTAATGCATCACTTCTATCGAGAGCTGATCGCCGGCGGGTCACCGGCCGCAGCGTTGCGCTCGGCCCAGGCACTCGTCGCAGCCGAACATTCCCATCCGGCAGCCTGGGCGCCATTCGTCATCCACGGCGGGATCGAACGACCGGCGGCCCCTCGAAACTGAGAGGCGGCATGGTCATGGAATCTGAGTTAGACAGCTGGCCTAGCCAAGCACCAGACCCTTTGTCGCTTCTATCGATCGGGCGGCCAGAGCTCGATGTCGATGGCCTGTAGCTCGATGATGTCGTATTCGTTGAGCTTGCCTGCGATGAAGTAGAGCCGCACGAGTTGGCCATGACCGACTAGTGCACGGACATTACCCGGCGCTCCGGCGATCGTTGGAAGCTCGTCGAATCCGCTTGCGTAGGCTTCAATGATATGAGGGACTTCGTAGAGCAGGAAGTCGAATCGCGAAGGCACGCCATGAGCGGAGCGTTCATCCGGCAGCTGACGATCAATATCAGCTTCAAACGAGTCGGTGGTCCTGACGGTTCGCCGCAGCGACATAGTGAGACCCGAGCAATTATTCGGTGAACGTATTGAGATAGCGGCGTGTAGCCCGCTCCGTGAACGCCTGGACATCATCAGGAGCTTGCGACACGTCGATGACGCCTGCGTTGATACGAGCCTGGCGCTGCTCAAGAGACATGCTCTCGACCTCGACTGTGCGAGGTGTGCGATTGTCGTTCTGACTAGGCATTGATGTCATCATAGTTCCGATCGGTTCAAGAGTTCTTGCTGGCTGGCGTCGCTCAGGACCACCCTGGCATTCCGCCTGATCGCGGTCAGCGCTTGTCCGGGTCTCCGGGTTTGAGGATCGTGACTGACCAGCGGTCTGATATGGCGAGAAGTCGATCTGCTGCTGCGGCGATCGTTGGCCAGCCTGGGGAGTCTTTGTCGCCGAAGTAGGACCAGCTGGGGGACATTCTAAATCGTAGAATCGAGTCGTGGGATTGGGTTCCTGTGATCTCGATCTCAACTGGTAGTAGCTGTGGGCTTCTACCAACTTGAGGTTCGCTTATCCAGCGTTTCCCGTTGGCGGTCGTTGTGCGAACGTTTCGAATGCCCGCCCCGTAGCTTTGGTTCAGCAGAAATTCCTCAGGTAGCGAATCCGGACCAATGGCGTATCGCCATGCCATGAAACGGATTCCGCTGAGTTCATAGGATCGGCCGTCTATTTGTTGGAGGGAGCGGAGGCGCTCGTGGGTCATTGCGCAGACGAGGTTGCCGGTAATCTGTTCCACCTGTTTTGGCTCGGCCCAGGTTCGCCAGCCATCTTCGAGTTCGATGTCGTCGTCGAGTTCTTCAGCGAGCAGCATTACGGTAGGGATTGAGCGATCAAAGCGATCGCCAGCTGGGCGAAACATGAGTGCTGCCGCCAGCGGAATTGCCCACCCCTCGAGCGCTGAGAACGCTTCGGCCAGAGTGTCGGTCATCACCTTGGGGTAGTCGCCAGCATCCCAGCTGCCCTCGAGCGTTGCCCACGACCACTCTTCGCTGTACCCAACTGCCTGTACTGCTTGCTGTGGATTGCTCATTCGACTCGCCTCCATACACCGGCTTCGAACTTGTAGGCCGCCAAACTCAGGCCCTCCCGGTTGGTGATCGTGATGAAGTCTAGGCCTGTGGCGAGATGAGAGTATTCGGGATAATTCAGGTACTTGGCATATTCGTCGAACAGGTTATATGCCTCCGAAACGTGTTCGTGTTCGGTGCCGACAGCCACAGTTTGCGTAATGTCCCCAGTCTCTAGATTGCGTTCGATGCGGAATCTCGCTGGTTCACTGATTGTGACTTCCTCGATACGCACCACGACCCGAGCTTCCCGTACACCCTGGATCGGACTACTAGTAGTGGAGAGTTGGCTTACCTTCTTGGATGCGTGGACGAGTGCCCCGCCACCGGAGAAGTCTTCAATCTTCAAAACCGGGTTCTCGCCGTAGCCGACTTCGATGCTTCGCACGACGGTGCCGTTGCTGTCGATGACTTCGAGGTCGAACGACTTGGCTGCTCCGTCAGCGTCGACGTCGATGCGGACCGTGTGGCCTGGGTATTGTTCGGCGGCGTCTCTAGCGGCGATGAGTTCGTGGTGGGTGCGGTGGATGTCGTCGCGGCCGCTTTTGAGCATGGTGTTGACCCATGCATCGAGGCCGGTGATACGACCGGCCTCTTCGAGTTCGACGGCTTTGTAGAACGAATCGAGTGAGTCGGGCTGCATCCGACCGAGCTGTGCGTCATCGAGCTCGTTCAATACCTCTAGCGCCTTAGCTGGCGGGAGGCCTTGGTCGACGAGCTCTTTTGCCACGGCGGCAGGGTTTCGGCCGATGATGCTTCGGTAGCGGTCGAGTAGTTCGCCGAGGTCTAGATGGCCGGCTTCATCGGCTAGGCGTCGCAGGGCTGCGTTGGTTGACCGTCGAGCCAGGTCGATGAGTTCTTGGCGGTTTCTGGCCAGACCCATGGCTGCGGCCGGCCCTCGGACTCCGACATCAAGAGTGGCTTGAGATCGTCGGATAAGGCGTGCCGCGGTGACCAGATCGGCAATGCCCCCGACTCCAGCGATAGCTGCGTTGAACGGATCGTCGGCTTTGATGAATGCGTAGGCTTCGAGGCCGGCCAGCCCGATGAGCCCGGCTTGCACCCACAACGGGGCGGCGGTTCCGCCGGAGTAGACGATGGTCGCGGTGACGGCTGCGGCGAGGCCGACCCAGCCGATGATCTCGCCGACCTCTTCCCAGCCGAACGTGTCTTCGCCGAGTCCGAAACTGCGGCCCGTTTCGATGAGGTCGACCAGCCCGGGTGGCACGTTGACGTCGTTGCGGTGTTCTTTGAGCCAGGCTTCGATGTCATCTTCGTGGATGCTCGCACCGTCGATGGTGGCACCGAGGTCTTCGGCCAGCGGTCCGAGTCGGGCCAGCAGGGTCATCTGGATGACGAGCGCCTGGAAGTCCGAGGTGATGGTGTGGGACCGCCCTCCTTCGGACCGATAGGCGCCGTTCGGCCCGAGGAAGGTGTCGTTATCTGCTGCGCCGGGGAGTAGTTCCCAGATCTTGCTGTTCTCTGGTGCGGTGAGTTGGCGGGCCAGGTCGAGGAGTCCGTCCGGCATGTCGAAGAACATGGCGTCGATGGTTGCCCGGTCGGCGGTTGCCACGAATTCGAGGGCTGGTTCGATGCCTCCGGGGTAGGCGCCGGCCAGTCGGTGGTAGAACCAGCGGCTCATTTGCCCGAACTCGGCTACCAGCTGTATCTGTTCGGGTGTCAGCGGCAGTGTCGATGGTTCGCCTACGAACCTTGTTTCCTGGATGGTTTGCAGGACCGACAGCTCAACGAACAACGACTGGGCCACGCTGTCCGTGGCGTGCAGATTTTCGAGGCGGTCTGGCGCTACGGGTTGGCCAAACGCATCGGTTTCATAGACCAGGCGGACTCGGCGGACCCGAAGGTTCGTCAGCGCCGGGGTGGCGGCGTTGGCCGCCAGCCGAGCAGCATCTGCAGCAGAAACGCCTCTTCCTATGGCCTGGTTGATCAACGTTTCGGTGTCGACGTCGCTTTCGGCCAGCAGTGAGAGCAGTGCGGTTCGCTCTAGCCACAGCCGATCGAACTCGGTCTGGGATCCGGCGGCGACCAGCCCGGCGTCGACCTCATCGAGACGAACCGCGGCCCGGTAGACGTCGTCGGTCAGGCCGTAGTTTGGCGCAGCAAGCGCAGTGGCCAGCGTGGTTCTCAGGTCGAACTCGGGCGCTGGTCGGTGGCCGTAGCCATTCTGGTAAAGGGTCTTGCTATCCGAGGCCTCGACGATGCGCGGGTAACGGTCGAGGGTGTAGTCGACCAAAGCCTGGCCGCCCTGACCGATTACGCCGTCACGGTTGGGATCGATAGTGGATTGAATTAGCCGATCGAGGTGGCGTTGCCGTTGATACGGCTGGACGTTGGTCTGCCAGGTGTTCCATGACACCGAGACACCGTGGCCGGAGAGCAGAACGGTTTGCTCGTTGAGGTCAAGAGCGTCGACCAGTAACTCGAGCGCAGGGCGGTCGGTTCCGTCGATTGTTGGCGCGGTTCTGGTGTGGAGTCGGTCGACGTAGCGGGCGAGCTGATGGTCAGGAGTGATGTCGAGGCCGTGAGTTACTAGCAGCGTCGCAGCCTGCTGGCGGTAGTCGATGTCGGAAAACGAATCAGGGTCGACTTGAGCTTGCAGATCGATTCCGTAGTCGACCATGACCTGTCCGACTACCCGCCTCTCCTCAGGGCTGAGTCCATCGACGTAGGCTTGAACTCGACCTCCGACCGCTTGCAGCTCGCCGTACAGTTCGCCCTCGGCTACACCGTCGGTCACGATCTCGCCAAGTTCGGCACGGATACGAATCTCAGCCAGCCGGATCATGTCTTCGGTAAGCGAGACGTCCTCGTCCGAGGTTGAGTAACCGGCGAGACGCAGCGCTGTGGTGACGGCGTCGGTCGGTGAGGTCGCGATGCCGTTTGTCGTGGTCTCGGTGGTGAGCGCTTCGCTGATCTGTCGAACGAAGCCGTTGATGTACGTGGCTTCGCTGATTAGCTCAGCGAACGAATCTCCAGCACCGGCATGACCAGCCCGGGCCGCCATGGCGTCCGGCAGATCTGGACCGCTGCCCAGTGCAGCAACCACGGCCCGTCGGGTGGTGCTCACCTGTTCGGCGATCGACGTCATCGCAAACACATAGCGCTCGCCACCGTCGGCGAATGCCTCAAGATCCTCAGGCTTGGCCCGAACCTCGGAAGTGAACGCGCCAAAATCGCTCACGGCCGGCTCCCGTCCCGTTCCATCCGACCCGCCAAATCCACCACAAAAGCGATCCTATATACAGTCACCGAAACTGAACATGGGGACCACTCTCCATGCTCTATACGCCAACTCAGACATGCCAGGCCTCAGATGCTGTCCCGATCTAGCGCCGATCAACCAGGTTCGGCATCACCTCGGTGGCGAACAGGTCGAGTGAACGCTTGATGACTGGCCAGGGCTGGCCGCCGTAGTCGCCCTGATAGGTGAATCGGTCGAACTGGCAGCAGTCGGCGAGTCGGCCGATGCGCTCAAGGACCTCCTCGGCGCTGCCGTTGATGATGGCCCCGTCGATGTTGTCGAGATCGGTGATGTGTCGTGGTAGCTGCACATCGTCGGGGCTGGTGCCGGACTTCTTTGAGAACACCCAGCGTTGAAATGGGAACTGATAGATCCCAAGATGATCGCGTGCACCCTGCGATGTTGGCGCCACGTGCACGTGGGCATGGATCGTGACCTTCGGGTCATGGCGGTGACCGGCTTCCTCCCACGCCCGGTAGTAGGACTCGACGATGCCAGGCAACACTTTGCGGGGGAAGTACAGCATGGAAATCGTCACGCCAAGTCCGAGCGCAGCTGCATCGGCCGCCGACTCGGGGCTCGAACACGCCACATAGATCGGCACGTGGGGCTGCTGGACCGGTCGAGGTTCGAGGGTGATGTCGTCGAGCGGGGGTCGGAACTGACCAGACCAGGTGACGTTGCGCTCGGTCCATAGTTTGACCAGCAGCTCCAGACCTTCCTGCTGCATCTCGAGCACCTTGCTCACGTCCTGGCCGAACTGGCCATACACCGAGCGCTCGACGCCTCTGCCACACCAGACTTCGGCCCGGCCATCGGAGATGACGTCGAGCGTGGCAAAGTCTTCAGCCAGGCGAACTGGATCGTGATGGGGGAGCAGGGAGACCCCGGTGCCGAGTCTTACCTTCGAGGTTCGACCCGCAAGCCAAGACAGGAAGACGTGTGGCGCCGAGATGATGAAGTCGCTGAAGTGGTGTTCGCCGACCAGCACCGCGTCGAAGCCTGCCGGTTCCGCATAGTCGATGTAGTCGAGAATCTCCCGGTGCTTCTCTTCCTGTGTGGTTCGTGCGCCTGACGCTGGATCAGCGCGATGGTCTCCGAGAGTCAACAAACCAAAATCCATATCGACCAGGTTTGTGCAAGCAGCGCGATTTGTCACTTGCGGTTCGCTCTTCCGACCATCCCTCCCCGACCACCTCTGCCCGAGGCGGCCGCGACGCAGGTGGCGCCTAAGGTGGCAATATGTCGCACGACGGCGTGATTGGCATAGCGGGAAAGGCGGAGGTCGGTCGGACGTTACGGCCGGGCTACCTCTTCGTTGCTATCGGCCTGTTCATCGTCGAGGTCTGCATCGCTCTGTTTGTTGACGATGGCTTCGTTCGACCCTACCTGGGCGACGTGTTGGCTGTAATGCTGGTCTATGCAAGCCTGCGGGCAGTGTTTGGCCTATCGATCATCGGCGCTGTCGTAGCTTCGCTGGCCATCGCCTTCGCCATAGAATTCTCACAACTCGTCGGCCTGCTCAACCTGCTCGGGTTGCAGCGCATCACGGTCGCCCGGGTAGTGCTGGGGACCGCGTTCGAGTGGCTCGATTTGGTGGCTTACGTCGCCGGCGCGGCGGTGGTTGTTTTGGTTGAGTGGCTCAGAACGTGAGGCGTTTTACGCCAGTCTGAGACATACTGTCGATCGATGGGAGTCCTTGGTTTAAGTGATGTCAGTGTTGCGTTGCTTTCGGGCGTGGTGGCCGCGGTGGTTTCGCTGATTGTCGGTGGGATGACCTATCAGGCAACGGTGCGAGGTCAGCGAGCCGAAAGGTTGAGGCTCGAACGTGAGTTGCAGCGGACGATGACGGCCAAGCTCTACGACCGGCGCATGGCCGCGTACCCCAAGGCGTGGAAGATCACCGAATCACTCCGTCGGTCGGAGATACTGGCGACAGGCGCTCGTTCCGACCCGCAGTACTTCCAAGACGTACTCACCGAGTTGGACCACTGGGCCGCGACCGATGGCGCGATGGTTCTGTCGAGCGACAGCGTTCAGGCTCTGTACGAAATCCGCCGAGTGCTTCGAATCCCCATGGGGCCCGATGGTTACAACGACGATCAGATCGAATCGATCAGGGGAGCCAAGGGAAACCTGCGGCGAGAGCTACGGCGTGATGTTGAACTGCTCTTCGCCGAGGAGCCCGACACCACCCAGTTGATCAAGCCACCCTCAACAGCGCTCGACCAGTAGCCCCGGACTTTGCTTCCCATCGGAGACTTTTTTCCCTAGAGTCGACTTCGGATCCGAACACAGGTGGTGGCTGTGATCGGTTAGCTCCTGAGGGAGTGCAGGCGAACCACGACCTCTGGTCGTTCAACCACCGAGAGTGCGGGAGAACATGCGAAAGCTCTATGCCGTCTTAGCGGCGTGCCTTCTTTCAGGCGCGTTGGTTGCAGCCGTGTCAGTCGTTCTTCTGTTGCAGCATCGAGAAAGTTGAGCTTTGGTTTTGTAGTAAATGCTGCCCTCATCCTGCGTCGTTGATTTCTCGTTGCGGTGCAGCGTGGGGCCACTCAGATTGACTAGGTTGCTGGCCTACTAGATGTTGGATGGTGCTCATGAACATGGTTGGCAAGGCTGCTCAAACCGGTGCTGCTCTATGGATTCTCAATGTCTGGTTCAACAGATTTAACAAGGACACCGGCTATCGAGGTGGCAACGCCACCAACATGGTGGAGGAGTTCGAAGAGTACGGACTGTCAAAAAACGTCATGTACGCGGTTGGTGCTGCAAAGGTCAGCCTGGCCAGTCTGATGCTCATCGGGCACTGGGTTCCGAAACTGGTTCGACCAGCCTCGGGCGGCTTGGCCGGGCTCATGCTCGGGGCGATTGGCATGCACGTGAAGGTCAAAGACCCGCTCAAGCGTTCACTGCCCGCCATTAGCGTGCTCTGTATGTCGGCGCTGTCGGCAATTCTGAACGGATCCAAGCCAAAAGAGAGCTGAGCGCTAGCTCACTGCGCAAGGAACATGGCGACAAGCACGGCATTCATCACGGCGAGGGACGCCGCTGGCACCATGGCTCGCGGCGCATCGTGGATCTTGACCCGTACTACCAAGCCAAGCACCATCATGGTGGTGAGCCCCCCGGCAGCAAGGGCCCCAATCGGGCTGTAGACCAAGCCAAACATTACGCCGGCGGCACCGAGTAGCTGCATAGAGCCGACGAACTTTCGTAGGCCCGGGATCCCGTAGCGCTCGAACTCCGCCCGTGGGCGTTCGCCAAAAATGGTCTGCACTCCGTAGAAGGCGAAGGACAGTCCCGAGATCAGAGCAAGCGATATCAGGACCATGTGTAGGTCACGGTACGGCGTCCTAGGCCAACATCACGCATCGCAACGTACTGGTACGGGTGGATGGCGATGGGGACTGGTCCCCCTTCTCGATTGTTGATGGATGTCTTAAGTTCGACGGTACGCACCGTTCGATCCCTGGACTCCCGCTATGTCTGTTTCCGAATTTGAGTTGGCGAGGATCTTGGCTCACTGCCGTGAGCTACTTGATGCTGGGTCTCAGCTGAACAATCGAGCGGTTGGCCGACACCGAGTGGCCGCCGATGCGCTGCGCCGTTGGTCGGGCCAACACGGCGAAACGTTCCGAGCTCGACTGGACGATGAAGCCGAAGACCTGTCGGCTGTCAGCCGCAGCCTCCGGGCCGAGGCTGATGAGTGGGCTTGGGTTTGGGCTCAGACGGTGAACGACATCAACCGACGACGCAGAGAGGCGGCGGTTGAACGGGCGCAAGAGTTGCGCGGCGTCGGGGAGCAGATCATCGACGTCTTTCATGGCGACGACTCCGAACAGCAGGTCCGCTCTTTCGACCTGGTAGCGGTGCCAACCGCAGCGTCTCGTTACGCGGCGACCGGTGGGCTTGAGACGTTTTGAGCGACTTCTTCTCCGCCGACACCGACGATCTCGATCGGTTTGTTGCGACGTCGCAGGTCGACGTCTCTCTGTTTGGCGACACCCACGAGGAGCTACGGGCCGGTCGGGCGTACCTGGCAAGCCTGCCTCTCCAGGGTTTCGTCGAAAACTCGACCTTGGACCGCTACCGAGACCTAGTCGAGTTCATGACCGAGAACGACCGGTTCGTTTCCCAGATCTCGGTCGCGCTGAAGAGCCACGGCGATCACCTCGGGAACGGCATGTATCGGGCCGACGTCGACGTCGTCGATGCGGAGCTGGCCAAGACCGACACTGAGCGGCTCGATGGACTGGAGCGCGACCTGGTCCAACGGGGGATGGACCCGGCCGAAGCAGCAAAGGTCCGGGCGGAAGTGCTTGCTCAGATGGAAGCAGACCCGACCCTCAGTTTCCGAGAGGCGACGCTGGCTGGTGTGGCGGCCTACCAGGGCATCTCCCTGGCCGAAGCGGAGCAGGCCAGTCGGGCGTTCGACTTGTACCCGGCCGAAGTGTCGGCCATCGTCGAGGAGCACTTCGACGACATCGCCGGGCGGCACGGGAACCGGGATCAGATCACGATCGAAGACCTCCACGAGATCATCGAAGATGAATCGACGTCGGTTGCGGTTCGTGATGCTGCGTACCGCTTGGCCGCCGATCAGAACTTGTTCAACAACATGGACGTGGCCAAACAGACCGACCTGTCGTCAGAGCCGCTTGGCAGCGGCTTCAACCTCGCCGAGATCGACGGGATCATCGGCCGCGACGACGTCATCCAGTTCGCAGACAAGGACTATCAAGCCCGGATTCTGCTGGCCTGGCATCCGCTGGTTGAGACCGCAGCGCAGGACTACGACCTGAGCCGAGCCGACTCTCACGCTGGCAAGGACGATATTGCGGCGTTCGTCGAGGATGAAGATATCCCGACCTACATCCGGCTTGCGGTGTTTGATGCGTACTCGGAGCGCTACAACCTCGACCTCACCGAGCGAGAGGTGCTGGAGCAGGAGTTGGCGTTTGACGGATCGAGCTACGCCGGCCGCTCGACCTACTTCGATGTCACCGGCCGCCCAACCGGGGGCAGGTTGCCCGCAGTTTCACTGACCGGTGAACGGCCAGCAGGCGTCGCTCGACCGGGCCAAAGCGGAACACCGAGAGGTGGCAGCGGCGGCGCTGCGGCCGCTGCAATCTACGCCCAGCTGCTGGTGACAAGCGCCGGATTCGGTTGGCGTCAGGGTCGCCAAGCTCGAATCGAGCGGGAAGGTAACCCGCAGTTCGTTCACACCGACCCGATCACCGGGCAAGAGACCACCATCGACCTTAGCGAACTGGACGACCTCACACCGGCAGAAGCCAAGGCATACATCGCCTACTTCGCCACCCACGGTTCCCCGCCGCCAACCATCACCGACAGCATCGAACCTCACCCCTACCTAGACGCCAACGGTCAATGGCGCATGTCGGACACCAACGAACCAGTCCACAACGTCGACCAGGAGAGCGACACCGGTCCAGTCCCGCTGCAGAACCCGGATCAGTACTACGACGGGCAGGGCAACCTGCGTTGGAAGGACACAAACCAGCTCGTGTCGGACGTGCCCGTTCGCCCCCAGTATCGGGACCGCGACGGCACATGGCGCTGGGCCGACACCGGGCAACCGGTTGACACCGTGACCTCGGAAGAACAAGTCGTTACGAAGCCGGTGGCCGTAGTGGCCCCGGGAAAATTCGACTATCTGTTCGGAGTCGTGCGACCGCACGAACACAACACTGCTCGATCTTCACAGAACCTGGCTCAAATGCAACGGCTTGCTGTCCCGAATACTCCAGCAGGACGAGCACTGTTGCAGGAACACTTCGACGAAGTGGTCGCCGATCCGTCCAATATCACTCGTACGTTCTCAAACGAATACGGTACGTTCGTAGTTCGGGAGTCGGTGTTCGCCGGACCCTCTGGACAATTCGCCAAGTTCGAAACGACGTGGCGAGTGGTCGAAGGCGGCTACCGTTTGACTACCGTGATTCCCTTTGGAGGGCTGTGATGGCATTGGGTGTGTTGGAGACCCTGAGCGAGTCTGCTTGGACTGTGGTGGCTAGCGAGCAGTCAGAGCCGTGGGTGCATCGTTTCTCAGCGCTTTCCGGCGACGGTTGCGAGTGCGCTCTGGTGGTGGACGAGGTCGCCAGTTCGCTCTACTTGACTGTAAAACGTGAGACCGGAGCCTTTGACCAGACAACCCGAGAGGGTCTGACCGCGGTGCGACTCGAGTCCGACATACTTGTTTGTGAATTTGGGGCTGACACAGGTATCGGGGTCCTCAGAGTCAGCCTGGTGCCTTTTCTGCAGATCACTTCCGAACACCTGCGCGGCTGATCCCAACACAACCCTGCCTACTCCGGTGCTGAGGTTGTGCGGTCGGTCGATAACTCCGATGAGGTGATCGGTAGGTCGTAGAGCCGAGGGGTGGTGAACTCGATACCGCTGCTCGACATGCGCATCGATCCACCGGCGGTTGAGTCTGCGAAGAGCCCGCCCTCGATAGCCCAGGCCCCGGGGCGGACGCCGACCGAATAGCTACGTGGTAGAGGCAATCCGTTGTCGCTTTGCTCGTCGTACTGTCGGGACTGCACCGGTTGCCCGTCGAGGAAGATTTGCACTGTCCCGCTCGGGTAGCCGGACCAGGTCATGGCGATGTGGTGCCACTCTCCCTCCGGCACCGGTCGGGCGTGAACCCAGTCGTCGAGTAGACCGTCGTTGTTGAGGAAGATTGAGGCTTCGGGCCAGACGCTGCAGATCGGACCCCTTCTTGGGTAACCGGATCGCAGGTCGAGGTCAGGATCGACAAGGTTGGAACCTGGGGCTTGATCTACGATGGATCGCTCGGGTCGAGTCAGCGGTTGGCGATCGATGACACCATGGTTCCCGGGATCTACCACGGCGAACTTCACGACGCATATGCCTTCACCGTACGCATTCGCTGGGCCATGGCGGGTGGCGGCTACACCGACTGGTCGGTCGCCACCGTCGGCGCCGGCCATCCAGAGATCATCGCCTGATGGTGGCTTCGGTTGATGATGCGGGTTCGGGCTGGGAACTAGCCCTGTGAAGGTCCTGCGGCGTCTCCATCGGAATTGGACTTCGCCGGCTTTCCCTGAGCGTTCTTCACTCTGATCCGTTCTCCATCAACCTGGGCGCCATTCAGGTTTCGAACGGCAGCCTTGGCGTCGCCGACCTTTGGCATATCGACAAATCCGAACCCTTTGGACCGCCCGGTAGCGGCATCGAGCACGATGGTGCACGACTGAACCCGGCCGAAGGTCTCGAACAGATCCTTGAGCGTGGCCTCGGTCGTTGATCGGTCAAGGTTGCGGACGAGAAGTCTCATTGCCTTGAGTGTGCCACCGAATCGACGGGTCCAGTCGTTCGCTCCTCAGGCCTCAGCCGGTGGGAGCTTCGCTGGATCTCCAGATTCCAGAAATATTTCTGATGCTGTCCCCCAAAAGTTGACCGTCAAACGTGTTAGTGGCAGACGTACCCGCCGATCTGTCAATCAACCGAAGGACGCCGTCTCTATGGCCATCGTGACCTGGAATGCCAAGACCGTTGGAGAAGTCGTCCCGATCCCGACCGATGAGAACCCTGGACTGACTCGCCTGTCGGCCGCCGGGTCGGTCTATCGCACCTTCGATTCCTCTGCCGATCTGCCAGTCGGCCCCGTTTCAGGATCGATCCGTACCCGCTCCTACTTCGCGCTCTATATAGAGACACAGACAAACCGCGGTCGTCGGCAATTCAAGTTCACACCGGTAAACAGCCCCGTCCGGCTGCGCTTTGGCTATCGCTACGTCGTCGGCCTCGGCCGAGCGGTTCGCAACGGCACGCTCCAACCGCTCGCTGTCGACCTGACGGCGCTGGCGAACCAAGCCGAGCCCGGCATCGTCATCGGGTCGATTACCAGTGTGTTTGCCCGGGTTCGTGATGACATCGAGATCGAAATTCTCGACCCGACCATCACCCCACCTCCTCCGCCCCCACCCCCTCCACCAAACGGTGAGGTCACCAGCAGCGGGGCGGCCCGTCTGTTGATGCAGGCCACCTTCGGCCCGACCACCACGTCGATCGAAGAGCTCGTGTCGCTCGGAAACTACGCCACCTGGATCGACCGTCAGATCGCCGCGCCGATGTCGCGCACCCTGCCCTATGTCAAGGCCAACAGCAACGGAAGCCTCCGCACAACCCGGCACTACATATGGTTCGACAACGCGCTCAACGGCGATGATCAGCTCCGCCAGCGTGTGGCGTTTGCCTGGAGTGAACTGTTCGTCGTCTCCGATCGCGATTACGTACTCGGAAATTCCCAGTACTCGGTCAGCCAGTACTACGACTTGCTGGCCGAGCAGGGTCTAGGAAATTTCCGAACGTTGCTCGAAACGGTCACGCTCCATCCGGCGATGGGCGTGTTCGTGAGCATGCTGGCCAACGAACGAGCCGACCCGGCACGTAACGTTCGGCCAGACGAAAACTTCGCACGAGAGGTGCTTCAGCTCTTCTCGATCGGCCTCTACGAACTCCAGCCTGACGGACAGGTGCGGACCGAAGGCGGTCAGCCGATCCCGGCCTACGACCAGACCACAGTCGAGGAGTTCGCCAAGGTCTTCACCGGTTGGAACTATGACGGTCAGCGCACCTGGTATGAGACCAACGCCGGACACCAAGACCGAGAGTCTCCGATGGTGCCATACGAGGAATACCACGACACGAGCGAGAAGCGGCTGCTGAACGGCGTGGTCCTGCCGGCAAACCAGAGTGCCCGAGCCGACATGACAGCCGCCCTCGACAACATCTTCAACCACCCGAACGTTGGCCCGTTCATCGCCACCCACCTCATCCAACGGCTGGTCACCAGCAACCCTTCACCCCAATATGTGGGACGGGTCGCGGCGGTCTTCAATAACGACGGAAGCGGGGTGCGAGGCAACCTGGCGGCAGTCGTCAAGGCCCTGCTACTCGACACCGAAGCGCGCACTGGCCATGAGGCCGAGCCCGAAACCTTCGGCAAGCTACGAGAACCAGTGCTTCGTCTCACACAGGTATTCCGAGCATTCGAGGCTCAGCCGGGACCCATCGCCAACGGTGTCTACATGCCCGAGGGTGGATCGATCGATGGCATCGACGAGATCGTCGGTCAGTCGGTCATGAGGTCGAGATCGGTCTTCAATTTCTTCCGCCCCGACAACCCACTCGAACCCGGGTCTGACCTGGTCTCACCTGAGCTTCAGATCCTCTCCGAAATCAACGTCGCCTCGACGAACAACATGTTCTTCAACCAGATCTACAGCTTCAACAACCGAAGCGATGGCTACGGGGCGGTTAGTCGACTGCAGGTGGAGCGAGAAGTTGCGATGGCCGGTGACGCCACTGCGCTCGTCGATCACCTCGATCTCCTGCTCACCGCCGACTCGATGCCTGCGGCGGCCCGTGCGGCGATTGTCGATCACATCGAGTCGGTTCCCAATACCGACGAAGGCCGCTTCACCCGGGCGCTCGACGCCATGTTCCTCGTCACCGGCTCCCCCTTCCACCTGGTCCAGAAATGAGCTCAACGATGCCAGCAACCTCAAACCCAATTGGCCGCCGAACGTTCTTGACGATGGCCGGCGCCGCGGCCGCTGGTGTGACCCTGTCGGCGCTACCGCTCGGCTTCGCCGGTCCCGCTGCTGCGCTCACCGGTTCACGAAGCCTGGTCTGCGTCTTCCTGGCAGGAGGCGCTGACTCGTTCAACATGTTCGTACCCCGAGATCACTCGGTAGCCGGGCAGACCCACGCCGTCTACGCCGCCACCCGAGGCCGGTTCGCCGTACCCGCCGGCTCGCTACTTCCGATCTTCGATGGCCAGTTTGGGCTGAACCCCGGGCTCGGTGGCATGGCAGCCATCGCCAATGCCGGGCAGCTTGCCGTTGTGCAAAACGTCGGCCCGCTGGCCCAGCCGATCTCCAAGACCGACTTCCTCGCTGGACGATCGGTTCCGCAAAGCCTGTTCGCCCACGATGCGCAACAGAAACTGTGGGAGACCGCACGCCCCACACTGACAAGTACCACTGGCTGGGCCGGTTCGCTGGCCGAGATCGTCGCTCCCGGTGCTGAGGTTGCTCCGTCGTTCTCTTTGAACGGCTCGAATCGTTGGCAAGCCTCCGTTGGTTCGCGCTACTCGCGCCTGTCGGCCTCGGTGCCGATCTCCCTGCTCAACGGCTACAGCTCTTCGGTTCGGTCCTGGGTGCCGTCGTTCGCCAGCGTTCAAGACACACTGGCATCCAACCTGGCGCTGGGCGGGTCGTCATCAAACGTATTCGAGCAGGCCGCGGCCAACAGCATTGCTCAATCGATCACCACCACCGGTCAGCTTCAAGAGGCGACGGCCGACAATGCGGCCAACGACGTCGGCATGGATGACGTCGGAGGCAACCCGCTCGGCATGCAGCTTCGTGAGGTCGCTCGGCTCATCAAGAACCGTGATGCACTGAACATGCCTCGCCAGATCTTCTTTGTTCGGGTGGGAGGCTGGGACACCCACCAGGATCAGGACGGACGATTCCCCGCGTTGCTGGCCGATCTCGACGGTGCCGTCGCATCGTTCCAGGCGGCGATGAACAACCTCGGCGTCGCCGACTCGGTCACCACGTTCACCGCCTCGGACTTTGGCCGCACGTTGACAAACAACGGCGACGGGACCGACCACGGCTGGGGTGGCAACGCCTTCGTGATGGGTGGTGCGGTCACCGCCGGGCGCTACGGAACATTCCCCAACCTCACCGCCAGCGCCAACAACCCCGACGACATCAGCGACGGCCGCAACAACTTCGCAGGCCGCCTCATCCCAACCACCTCGGTCAGCCAGCACGGCGCAACCCTGGCCCGCTGGATGGGGCTCAACGATGCTCAGTCGACCCAAGCCTTTCCCGAACTCTCGAACTTCACGCAGCGAAACCTCGGCTACCTGGGTTAGGTGTTGAGCTGCATCCCAGACGCGACGAACGCTCGCAGCCTCGGCTGCGAGCGTGTCTGGGATTCCGGTCTGGGTGTCGAATCAGTTGGTGTCCCGGCGATAGAGGAGCACGGTTCCGATGACCAGTGCGACGGCGGCGTAGCCACCGAAGACCAGGGCGTTCTCCGTGGTGGTAAGCGCTAGCTCGGAGACGCCTTCGCCGGGGCCGCCGTTGCCGCCGGAGCCGAGCATGCCGTTGCCTGCGGTGAAGGGCATGAAGCGGGCGAAGCGCTCGGCCAGGAAGACGCCGACCAGGTTCTCGACTACCAGCCACCAGACCAACAGCCCGGAAACCGCAGCGGTGCTGAGTCTGGCGATCATGCCAATACCGAGGCCCAGGACCGAAGCGAGGGAGGCGAAACCGATGGCCCAGAGGCTGGTCGACAGCATGGTCGAGGTGTCACCGGTGGCGATCGGGCCGAGGTAGGCGCCGGCGTATCCGGCGGCAAGACCGACGGCTCCGAGGACCGCTCCGAATCCGGCGGCGATGACGGTCTTCGACACGGCGATGACCGCACGGGCCGGTTGAGCGGTGAGCGCTGGGGCCAGGGTCCCGTGCTGTGATTCGGAGGTGAACAGTAGGATGCCGCCCACTGCGGCGAACACGGCGGTGAAGACCGTTGCTGCGGTGAAGACCTCGGTGATCGTGAGCACTTCGTCTGTGACGTAGGTGGCGATGGCCCAGGTCATGAAGCCACCGACCGCTGCGGTCAGAGCGATGATCGCCTTGTTGGACCGCAGCGAGCGGAGCTTGATCCACTCGGCGTTGAGGGTGGTCGGTATGGCCTTGACCGAATCGAGTGCGGTTCGGCTGGCTGCGATGTTGTTACTCGGCGTGCTGTTGTTCTGTGTGCTCCTGGTGGTGGTGTTCGAGTCGGTGGTGATGGGGGAAAGGGTCGTGGTCATTGTTCTGTGTTCCTTCGTTCTTGTGTTTGTGAGTGCGTCAGCGATTTGAGTGAGTGGTGGGTGGGGTGAATGAGTGAGTCGGTGTTAGGCGGAGGCGAACTCGGCCGATGCGCCTGTCATTTCAAGAAGGCTGTCTTCGAGTGACTTGCTCGCTTCGCTCAGCCGGTCGAGGCGGATGCGATTGTCGAAAGCGATCTGCGAAACGTCGGTGCGGGAGGCACCGTGGATGACCAGCTGCTGGTCGAGGGTCTCAGCCTGGATGCCCTGGGCCGAGAGCAGTGTGAGAAGGTCACCGGCCTGTGGTGTTTCGACGATGACCATCACCTCGTTTGCTGCGGTGATAGTGGCAACCGATTCGGCGGCCAGCAGGCGCCCGCCACCGATAACCACCAGGTCGTCGGCGAACATTTCGAGTTCGCTGATGAGGTGGCTGGAGACGAAGACGGTTCCGCCCTGGTCGGCGAAGTCACGCAGGTAGTTGCGCAGCCAGCGGATGCCATCGGGGTCGAGGCCGTTTGCCGGCTCGTCGAGCAGCAGCACCTCGGGGTTGCCGAGCAGCGCACCGGCCAGGGCCAGACGCTGGCGCATTCCCAGTGAGAAGCCGCCCGCCCGCTGCTTGGCTGCGGGTTCGAGACCGACAGCGGCGAGTACGTTTTCGACTCGGCTCTTTGGTACGCCACTCATAGCGGCGGTTGCTCGTAGGTGATCCTGGGCGGTGCGGCCGGGGTGCATGCAGCGGGCGTCGAGCACAGCGCCGACTACCCGGGCCGGGTTCATGAGGTCGGTGTAGCGGGTACCGGCGTAGCGGACTTCGCCGCTGTCGGGCCGGGTGAGGCCAACCATCATTCTCATGGTGGTTGACTTGCCTGCGCCGTTGGGGCCGACGAATCCGGTGACNNACCCTGTCGCCGTAGTTCTTGGTCAGTCCTGAAACCTTGATCATTGCCTTGCTCCTACTTGTCTGTCGGGGGATTTACTTGATGCTCACAGAATGACTGAGAGACCCTGGCAGATCCTTGAGGAACGCTTAGAGAACATTGAGGAAGATTGAGAGAACATTGAGAGATCTCGGACAGATTCACTGAGAGAAGGCGCGGCGACCGGCTGAAACCGGCCACAATGGCAACAATGTGGATCTTGGTAGTTGAGGACGAACCGCTTATCTCGGATGCCATCAAGATGGGTCTTGAGGCCGAGGGCTTCGCCGTCGACGTGACCGACCGGGGCGATGAAGGCCTCTTCAAGGCTCAGACCACCGACTACGACGCCATCATCTTGGACATCATGCTCCCGGGAATGAATGGCTACGAGGTTTGCCGGGAGTTGCGGACCGCAGGCAGCACCACCCCGATCTTGATGCTGACGGCCAAGGACGGTGCCCACGATGAGGCCGAGGGAATCGACCTCGGCGCCGACGACTACATCACCAAACCGTTCAACTGGGTGGTGCTGCTGGCTCGTCTGCGAGGCATTATCCGGCGGGGCGGCGGGGGAGCGCCGGGAGCGGAGGTGGTCACCGAGCTGCGGGCTGATGATCTCATACTGAACCCCAGCGCTCACACGGTGCTTCGCGGCGAGGTCCCCATCGACCTGACGCCCCGAGAGTTCGCGTTGCTGCAGTATTTACTGCATCGCAAAGGTGAGGTCGTCTCCAAACGTGAACTGCTCGACCATGTCTGGGGTGAGCCCGATGCCGACGATCTCAATGTGACGCAGGTCTACGCCGGTTACCTGCGACGCAAGATCGACGAGCCGTTCGGAACAAAGACCATCCAGACCGTCAGAGGTATCGGCTACCGAATCGTCGAGACGGGCAATCGATGAAGCTTCGCACCAGGATCGGTCGGCGTTGGCGTTCGGTCAGTTTCCGATCGGGCCTGCTGTCGGCCCTTTCAGTCGGCATCGTTGCGTCGCTCGCATTCTTCATGTTGACCGTGCTGGTATTCATCCTGTTCGCGGTCACTGAGGCGGTGGCCGAGACCAGCTTGGTCGATCGGGCGGAAGATCAGCTCCTGCTTGGCGTCGCCCCCGCCGACCTCGACCTCGAGAGCACCCTCGACACCTTCGACGGGCCTCGAGACGAGGGCAGCGGCGCCTTTTGGGTGGTGTTATCCGATGGTGAAATCCTCAATTCCGAAGGCGTAGTCGACCAACAGGTACTGCAGGCCGACTTCAGCGACAGCGACTTCACCGTTGAAATCGGTGCCCCGCAACGACCCGAAGATCTGCTGGGGATCAAGGCGGTCGGCGATCGGGAGTGGTTCTACTTTGAACGCCAGGTCATCGTGCCAGACGGTTCGACCTATCAGGTCGTCACCGCATACGACGGCACCTTCAGCCTGTGGCGGTTCGCCAGAAGCTCGTTCCCGGTAACGATCCCGCTCCTGCTCGTCCTGATGGCCGTTGCCATGGCCGTGACCAGTTGGCTTACCCGCCGGGCTCTGCGACGGGTCGAGCACATGCGGGCCGAGGTTGAGCTGATCACCCAGCAGTCGCTTGATCGGCGGGTCCCGACGGTGAACGCGTCCGATGGCATCGAGAAACTGGCTCACACCATGAATGACATGCTCGGCCGGTTGGAATCGTCGAACGCCCAGCAGAACCAGTTCCTGGCCGACGCCTCTCACGAGCTCCGCAGCCCCGTCGCCGGTCTGCTGGCCCAGCTCGACGTTGCCACCATGTATCCGGACAAGGTCGACTCGACAGTCCTGTTGCCGAAACTGCGAGACGAGGCGCAGCGCCTGCAGCTCCTGGTAGACGACCTACTGTTCCTGAGTCGATCGGAAGCCAACTCCGACTCTGCTTCCGATGATTTCAGCGCGGTAGATGTTGATGGGTTGATCGCCGGGGAAGCGGCCCACCAGGCGAATATCGATCAATCGGTAAACATCGTGGTCGGCGATGCAGCCGCAACCCAGGTTCCCGGCAACGCCCGGGACCTGGCCCGAGCGCTCCGCAACCTGGTCGACAATGCGGTGCGCCACTGCGAGAACGAAGTGCGGATCGACGCTGAGGTGACAGACACCGAAGTGGTGATTCGGGTCGCCGACGATGGTCCCGGTATCGCCACCGAAGACGAGGAGCGGATCTTCAAACGGTTCGTTCGGCTAGACGAAGCCAGAACACGAGATATCGGTGGCTCCGGTCTGGGGCTAGCTATCGCCTCGGAGATCGCTGCCAGCCACAACGGCTCGATCCGCCTGGGGAAATCGGTCATCGGAGGCGCGACCTTTGAACTTGCGCTGCCACGTGGCATCCCGGCTGGCTCGCCGTAGGTGCACAACGTGCAGGGTCAAAGTCGCAGAGTTGGTGGCTACCACCGGCCATGCGTCTGACAGCACGCCGTAGGTGATGAAGGTAGCGGCACCAAAGAAACCGATCACTCGCAACCTATACATCGATGATGAGGTTAGAGAAATCACGACCAACGCCGATGCGGTGAATCCAAGTAAGTCGGTCACGTTGAATAAGACGGTGATTCGACCAGCAAGATACATAGATCGAGAACAAGCCCGGTCAACGCTCAAGCGTTGACCGGGCTTGTCGTTCGGCGCCTATGGAGGGCATAGGCCGATCGGCCCGGCTCAGGTAGGCAAGCTCTCCTGGCCCCTTTATCGAGACTGGTCCAACCGATACGGTCCGTTCAGGGCCGCATTGGTGGTGGTCCGAGGAGCGTGGCGGGATATGTGGAGCAGCAGTACGGGCGCGTCCCGACGTTGGCCGGCGGCTATCGCCCTCGGGGCCTTGATGGCTACAGCAGTGGCGGTCGTGGTGCCGTCGGGGGCCAGCAGCGCGGAGACCGGAGGGGTCACCTTTGCCGCCATCGGCGACTTCGGAGCGGACAGCGCTAGCCATACTGCGGTGGCTGACATGATCGACGGTTGGGGACCCGACCTGATCATCACCGTCGGAGACAACCGTTACGACGTGCCTGACTACGATCCTGTCGTCGGCAAACGATATTGCGACTACATGACCGGGGCGAAGCCCGGGCCGAACTGTGGTGGCGGCAACAGCGACGAAAATCGGTTCTTCCCGACCCTCGGCAACCACGACTACAACGACGGCGGTGGGCTTGCCGACTACCTCGCCTACTTCACCCTCCCCGGCAACGAGCGATATTACGACTTCGTTCGAGGTCCGGTGCACTTCTTCGCCGTCGATAGCGGCAGATGGGGAACCATCGAGCAGTCGCAGATCGATTGGCTTCGTCACGGTCTTCAAACCTCGACCGCAGCGTGGCAAGTGGTGTATTTCCATCACGCCCCATACTCCTCAGCCGAACACGGCCCAGACAGCGATCTGCAACTCGACTTCGCAGCCTGGGGAGCCGATGTTGTGATGGCAGGCCACGACCATCACTACGAGCGGATCGAGCGCGACGGGATTGTCTACTTTGTCAACGGCCTCGGCGGAAAGAGCCGCTACGGCATCGGCCAAGTAGTTGACGGCAGCCAGCTTCGGTACAACGCCGGCTACGGGGCCATGCTGGTGACCGCTGATGCTCAGCGGATGACCCTGGAGTTCCGAGCCATTGACGGCGGCGGCGGTCAGCTCATCGACCGTCATGTCATAGACGTCACCGATCCGCCGCCAACCGTACGATCGGTGCAGGTCAGGGTGGCTGGCGGCGCCGACGACGTTGAGGAGCGTCGCTCTAATCGTTCGCTGTACACCAACTCCAGCGACCTCGAGCTGATCGACGACAGCGACTACCAGGGACCCCAGCAGGTCGGCATGCGGTTCCGTTCGCTTGCGGTGCCACAGGGTGCGGTGATCGCCGACGCCCGTCTGCGCTTCGTGGCCGACGAGTCCGACAGCGTCCGCACCGACCTGACGATCACCGGTCACGACGTCGGCGATAGCGGCCCATTCAGCGGCTCGGGAGCGGTCTCGGGGCGGAGTCGGACTGCCGCTGCAGTGTCGTGGTCGAATATCCAACCGTGGAGGACCGGACGGTCGTACGCCAGCCCCGATCTTTCTTCGGTAGTGCAGGAAATCGTCGACCGCGGCGACTGGCGCTCCGGCAGCGATCTGTCTCTGTTTATCGAAGGGTCGGGGGAGCGGACCGCCGAGTCGGCAAACGGCGACGCGGCAAAGGCGCCCCTACTACTGATTGAGTACCGCCTAGACGACACCGTGCCACCAACCACGGTTTCGACCACAACGACAGTCCCGACCACGACAACTCTGCCGACCACAACGACAGTTTTGACGACAACGACCTTGCCAACGACGACAGTTTCGTCGACAACAACCCAGCCGACGAGTACCACGACGGCTCCGCGTCGAGAGAGTATCGACGTGAGGATTGCGACCTGGGACGATGATGTTGAGGAGCCTCTGGCAGACAACTCGCTCTATCGGGATTCCAGCGACCTCGAGCTGGTGAACGACGCTGGTTACAAGGGTCGCCAGGCTGTCGGCCTGCGATTCCGTAATCTCGACTTACCACCCGGTGCCGTAATCGAAGCCGCCGAAATCCGGTTTGTCGCCGACGAGTCAGATAGCGAGCCAACAACGGTTGTCATCCGCGGCCATGACACCGGTGACAGCTGGTCGTTCTCGGCTCCCGCGCCGCTCACCGGTCGGCAGGTGACTTCGGCGTCGGCTACCTGGTCGCCATCGCAGTGGCGGACCGGTCAGCTGTACAGCACTCCCGATCTTTCCGCGGTGATCCAGGAGATTATCGATCGCGGCGACTGGGCCGTCCGTAACGACTTGACCCTGATCATCACCGGTTCAGGTCAGCGAACCGCAGAGTCCTACAACGGCGACCGGGCCAAAGCCCCGCTACTACATATCGAATACCGTCTGCCGTAGTCACTGGATTGAAATCGTTGAGGGCCAGGAGGAGGCGGTGCCGACTTGGTCGGCACCGCCAATCTCTACAGCAGTGCTTCCTACAGAAGTGGTTTGTTGTCCTCACGCCAGATGATGAATGTGAGGCCCTCGGCGGCTTGGATGTTGACGAACATCGTGCGGCCGTCGGGGCTGAAACAGACACCGGCGAACTCGTCGTTTGGCCGCTGGGTGCGGTTTTCGGCGACGTTGGTAAGCACGCCGTCATGGTCGAGGCAGCGCACGAAGTTGCCGTCGCCTCCGTCCTCGCAGATCACCACGGCACCGCTTGGGGCGACCGTCAGGTTGTCTGGGAGGTCGAGCACTGCAGGGTCGGTCGACTGGAACACCAGCGTGAGCGTCTGGCAGAGCGGATCGAAGCGCCAGATCTGGCCCCGTCCGTTGCCGTACTCACCAAACAGGTTGCCTTCGAACTGGGTTGCGCCGCCTCGGGTGGCGGAGAACCAGATGTAGCCGTTGCCGTACCAGCAGCCCTCGGGCCGGGCGAACTGGGCGCCGTTCTTGGCGAAACCCTGAGCGGCCACCGCGGCGATGGCGTCGTTGTTGGGCATCGGGTTGTTCGGCGACCAGGTCGGGTTCGGCTCGTCGATGGTGACCCAGTCGACCTCGTACTCGGCACCGACTTCGAGCACCCCGCCAAGGTTGGTTGGCTCTGTCGCTCCCTTGACCCGGAGCATTTCGAGTGTGCCCCCGTCGAGGATTCTCTCGGCGGCTAGCGGGCTGTTGGGTGTGGTGTAGCGGTAGAACCCGGCCGCCGAGAGGAACTGATCCTCGGTCTGATACAGCGCCCCGGTTCTGGGGTCGACGGCAACTGCCTCATGGGCGAACCGGCCAGCGCTCCGGATGGGAACACCCTGCGACCGACCGGGCCCCTTCTCCGGGTCAACCTCGTAGATGTAGCCGTGAGGGCGCAGGAAGTCTGGGCCGTTGCCTGCAAAGTCAGGACCGACATCGGGGCCGTTCACACTCTCTTCGCAGCTGATCCAGGTGCCCCATGGGGTCGGGCCGCCTGCGCAGTTAAAGGTGGTGCCGTTGAGGCTCAGCCAGTCGCTGATGAGCTCTCGCGTTTTCGGATCGATGGTCAGCGTGGTTGTGCCACCGATGACGTTTCGATCGTAGGCGTCGACCCGTCGGCCAGGGAAGGGCCGTGGCCCATTTGCCGCGCTCTCTCGTTCCTCGTGATTACGGATCAGCCGGATGTTGCCATCGGATCCCCAGAACGCAGCCATACCATCTTGGCGACCGGGGGTTGGAATGCCGTCTGACATGATCGACCCGGTGGCCCCAACCGAGCGATACGTCCAACCTTCGGGCAGTCCGAGCCGGACCTGGCCGTCGGTCTGGTCCGGGGTGTCAACGAGCGGACCTAGGTTCTTGCCGCTCCCAGAAAGCGTTTCGCCTTCGATAGCTGCGGCCGCGCTCACGTTCAGCGCCGTTACCGCAGCCCCCATCGCCACCGCTCCCGCGCTGCCAGCCAAGAATTTCCGTCGTTCCATGTTGGTCCCTCCACCTTGTCCCACCACGATGTTCGATTTTGGCTGAAATTAGTCGGCTCAGTCGGTGCTGTCCATAGGCGAACTAGCGGCGGGCGGTGCGCTACCGACGACTTCGAGTCGTGCACGTTCCCATTCGATGATGTGCTGTTCGAGGCTGGTCATCGAGAACGGTCCGTCCGCGCCGAACAGCGTGGAGTTATCGCCGAACAGGGCGCTGTCGGTACCGTCGACCGCGGCGGCCGACGCATCCCGCAGGGCACTCTTGCGCACGTACTCGGCGAACAGGGCCGACTTGTCGGCAAGGGCCGCCACCATCAACTCATCGATGCTGTCTTCGGTCAGTAGACGGTGGACCTCGACGGCGCGGACCTGGCCCATGCGGTGGCAGCGGGCGATCGCTTGCTCCTCGGTGCTCGGCTTCCACTGCGGTTCGGTGAGGATCACCACCGACGCGGTCTGGATGTTGAGCCCAACCCCGGCAGCCTCGATCTGCGCCACCAGCACGCCTGGTTGCTGGCGGGCGGTGAACTCGTCGATGACCGCCTGACGCTCGGCTGGTCGGGTCTGGCCGGTGAGGGTGCCAGCGAGATGCTCACCCAGTGCGTTGGCTACTCGGTCGATCACATCGAGGAAGTAGGAGAACACCACTACCTTGCGGTCGTTCTCCATGGCTTCATCAACGATCTCTAGCAGTCGCTGGAGCTTGGGGGAGTCGGCAGGGTCGGGGGTCATAAACGCGGCTCGACGCATGGCCATGAAGTTGCCGTCGGCTACCGATCGTTGGTAGCTCCTGGCCGCCCGGCCCTCGAGAGTCACCCACTCTGCAGCTTCGATGCGGTCGGGTAGCTCGTCGAGCACGTCGACCTGGTTGCGACGCAGGTACACCGGAGCGAGCGAGCGGCGGAAAGCCTCGGACCCGAACTGGTAGACCTGTTCCATCTGCCGGGCGACGGCCGGGTTCACGTGACCAACCAGGTTCTCGAATTCTTCCAGCCGGTTCTCCATTGGAGTGCCGGTCATCAATAGCACCCGGTCGGCGTGCATCAGCCACTGTCGCACAGCCTGGGTCCGCTTGGCATCGGGGTTCTTTATATAGTGCGCCTCGTCGACGATCACCACCGCTGGGGCGGCTGCAGGCATGCGGAGCGAACCGACGGTGCCGAAGGTAGTGAGCGCCACCCCGCCCTCGGTCGCCCAGCGATCGAGCCGGTCGTCCCGGTCGGGTCCGTGCAGCACCGTCACCTCATCGATGTCGGTGTGTCTGAGAATCTCGTGGTGCCAGTTGGCCAGCACGCTGGCCGGACTGACGATGACAAAGTGGCTCGACCCGGTGGCCCGCAGGTGAGCGATCACCGCTAGCGCCTCCACGGTTTTACCGAGGCCCATTTCGTCGCCAAGGATGACCCGCTGCTGAACGAGAGCGAACGCTGCCCCGAAACGCTGATAACCCCGTAGCGAAACGACGAGCAGGCTTGTGTCGAGGTTGAACGCCTCGATCGACTCGACGATCTCGCTTGGCAGATACCCTTTGGCGGCCTCGATATCGGGTTGCAAGCCGCCGATGTCGATCAGCAGCTCATTGAATACCACCGGACGTTTCTGGAACTCGTCCCACGGGTCCCGGCGGTCCTTCTTCGACCGGCCGACGGCTCGCAGCGCCTCGGTAACCTCGTCGTCGAGGTTGCGTTGCTCGGTCTTGCGGACCGTGCCTCGAAGTTCCCGCAGCGACGTCTGAGCGGCCTTACGTTTGCGGCTTCGGGCGAACCGCCATTTGATGGCGCTGGCCCCGACCCTGGCTTGGTCGAGATCGTCATCGATATCGTCGATCAGCTTGCTAAGCCGAGGTTCGATGTCGTCGACCAGTCGCTGCACTCGGTCGTAGTGGGCCAGCGCTGCCAGCAGCTTGGTCTGCTCTCGGGGTTTGCGCTCTACATCGAATCGCACCCGGACCGGGCGGGCCGAGTCCCTGGCCGCAGGCGGCTCAAGCCCCTCGCCGGGCGCCGGTTGTTCTTGGTCGGATCGTTCTTTGGCTGCCTGCTTTAGACAGTCAGCGTAGACCTTATGGGCATCGGCTCTGGCCTCCTCGATCGCGGCCAGCACGTCGTTGGCGTCAGCCTTCAACCGGCGCGACCGACGTACCAGCTGTCGGGCTGTCTTTCTATCCATGGTCCGAGTCGACCTTGCCATCACTGCGCCTCCGGCAAAACACCGTAGCCGTGCCGACCCAGGCCGCCCGTCCGCCAAGTCGGCTCAAGTCGGTTCAGGTCGGGTTTAGTAGGCGCTCCCGATCGTCATGGCCGCACCGCTCGCTTTGGCCGCTGGGCCAGTTTCTGCAGCTGAGGTTGCGCCAACTTCACGAAGGTACAAGCCAGCCGTCGGGTGTCACGGGGGTCGATCAGATCGACGACGTCACCCTGGTGGGCGGCCTTAAACGGTGAACGCAGACGAAGTAGTCGCTCTTCGATCATCGCTCGATGGGCATCCGGATCGTCCGCGGCCTCGATCTCTCGGCGATAGGCCGCGGCTACGCCACCTTCGATGGGGATGCCGCCCCACTCACCCGACGGCCAGCCGAACCGCAGGTTTATCCCGCCCGGTAGGCCGACGCTGTTTGGAGCGTCGGCGGCGACCCCGTACGACTTTCTAACGTTGAACTCGACCTTCGGCACCTTAGCTTCGGCCGAGGCGATCAATGCTCGTGCTCCCCGACGCATGGTGGCCTTACGTTCCGCCGCTGAGCCCAGCATGAAACCCGGCATATCGAGGAAGATGACCAGCGGCAGGTTGAAGGCATCGCACAGGTCGACGAAGTGGGCGTACTTGTCTGCGCCGTCACCATCGACCGCTCCGGCCAGCTTCATCGGGTCGCTGCCCAGAATGCCGACGCTGTAGCCGTCGAGCCTGGCGAACCCGGTGATCAGGGCCCCGGCGTAGTGTCGTCGCATCTCGAAGAACTCGCCGTTGTCGACGACCAGACGGATCAGTTCCCGGGCGTCGTAGCCCCGGCGCCGGTTGTCGGGAATGATGGTCAGCAGCTCTTCCGGTCGACGGTCGGGTGGGTCGCCGGTTTCGACCCGAGCGGCCACCTCTTCGGTGGTGTTCGGCAGGTAGGAAAGGAACTGCTTGATCTGGCGGAAGGCGTCCTCTTCGTCTTCGGCGACGTTGTCGACCTGGCCGCTTTCGTAGACGTGCATCTTGTAGCCGCCGAGCTCCTCCTTGGTCAGTGTCTCGCCGATGGCTCGCTCGACCACCGGGGGTCCGGAGGGAAAGATCTGAGACTGATCCTTCACCATTACCGTGAAGTGGGCTAGCAGCGCCGCCGCGGCCGGCCAACCGGCAACCGAGCCGAGGATGCCTGATGCCACCGGCACTTTGGTCATCAACTCGATCGACTGCCACCACAGGTCGCCCTGGGGCAGGCCCATGTGGCCGGACTCCTCATCGGACTTCGAACTATGGCCGACACCCTCTCGCAGCTGAACGTAGGGAATCCCATATTGCAAGGCCAGCGGCTGCACGAACTGATGTGGGATTTTGTGCACGTTGTGGGGGCTGCCGCCAGACAACGTGAAGTCGTCGCCACCGATGGCGATCGGTCGACCGTCGATCTCGGCCAAGCCCATCACGTAGCCGCCGGGGGAGAAGTCGGTCAGGTTGCCGTTCTCGTCGTAGGTCGCGGCCCCCATCAGTGGACCCATCTCGATGAACGAATCGGGGTCGGCCATCCTGGTGATGCGTTCTCGAACCGTGTAGCGGCCGCCGGCGTGCTGACGGTCGATTCGCTCCTGACCCCCCAGCTCCTCGGCTAGGCCTCGAACGTAGTGGATATCGTCCACCGCCTTGGCCCAGTCCATACCTGGTTTCCAGCTCTCGCGGTTTGGATCGATTGGCATATGAGTCCCCTTTGGATGCAACCGTCGCTAGTGGCTCGGGTCAGCGGTGCTGATCTATTGTGTCGCATGAACAGCGATGTGGAAGAACTACAGCGTCGTCGAGAAATGGGCCTCAAAATGGGTGGCCAGGACTCGATCGATTTCCATCACGGTCGCGGCAAGTTAACCGTCCGCGAGCGTCTCGATCTATTGGTCGACCCCGGGTCGCTTCGAGAGTTTGGAGCGTTGGGTGGGCGGGCCACCTACGATGAAAACAACGAGCTGGTCGAGTTCACCCCAAAGGGCGAGGTCAACGCCATGGCCGAGATCGACGGCCGCAAAGTAGTGGTCAGCGGCGGCGACTTTACCGTGCGGGGCGGTTCGGCCAGCTCCAACCACGGGGGACTCGGACAGGAGCTCCGACCGGCGGAGAGAGCCCGGGAGTGGCAGCTGCCCTACGTCAGATTGCTTGACGCCGCCGGCGGCAGCGTCCGGGGGTTCGAAGAGATCGGGCGTACATATCTGCCGGACGGAAATTCGTTCACCGGACCCGACGTGCAGCTACTCAACCAGGTGCCGGTGGTGTCTGCCGTTATGGGATCGGTGGCAGGCCTTCCCGCGGTCAACGCCTGTATGGCCCACTGGAACGTGATGGTCGACGGCACCAGCCAGATCTTCCCCGG
>JBOEHD010000082.1:0-27081 GCA_050633745.1 Acidimicrobiales bacterium | reverse complement strand
GGACGACCCTCGACGAGTCCGGGCCCGTCATCGTCGAGGCGATCCGAGAACCCTGGCTAGTGGTGATCCGTCGGTTGCCCTCGTGGCCTCGATGCATCCCGCCATCGTGGTGTTCTGGACCGCTGCGGCCGAGGCACCCCGAGCCCTACCGGGCCAGCATTTTATCGTCGATGCTAACGCTTCGGCCGATACGGACATGCTGCACGAGGGGATAGTGGCCTTGGGCCACGAGCGCAGTGCGCAGTATGACCAGTTCGCGCAGCATCGGGCTCAACTCAGAACGCCGAACGACGTGGCCG
Source organism: Acidimicrobiales bacterium (assembly GCA_050633745.1). Taxonomy (GTDB): domain Bacteria; phylum Actinomycetota; class Acidimicrobiia; order Acidimicrobiales; family SZUA-35; genus JAHELU01. Next base: position 26,782 of record JBOEHD010000082.1, on the reverse strand, counting down.
CCCCATGACAGCCAGGCCGACATGAGTGTCGGATAGTTGGCCAAAGTGCGATAGATGTTGGCCTCCCACCGGACCTGACCGCCGACCGCCGCTTCGGCGAGGTCGACGAGACGCGAGCCACGCGGGGGAGTCATCGCCGGCAGCGCGGATGGCAGGGGTTCACTCACTTAGACCTCCCAATGTCTCGCGAGTTTGTCACAGCTACTGGCACGGTCACTACTTCGCAGCGTCGTTCTCCAGGCTCGGGGTCTGGTCGATGTCGAGGGTGACGGCACCGACGCCGGTCCCTCCGAGCTGAAGTTCCGAACCAACGCTCATACGCGCCCCTCCCCAAATGGGGTCTAACCGACTCTCCTCAGCTAAGGTCAAAAAATGACACTCGAAATCACGCCGAGCGGGCAGGCTTGTGGGGCGACGGTGAGAGGGATTGACCTCACGCAAGACCTCGACGCGACAGCGGTCGCCGAGATTCGGGCCGCCTGGCTCGAGCACAAGGTATTGGCCTTTCCAGATCAGATCTTGACCGACGAGGATCATGAGCGCTTCACGCTTTACTTTGGTCCGTTCGGAAACGATCCCTTCTTTGCCTCGATCGACGGGCATCCTCACATCGCTGCCATTAGCCGTCGCGCCGATGAGACATCCTCGCTATTCGCCGAGAATTGGCATTCCGACTGGACCTTTCAAGAGTTTCCACCAGACGCCACCTGCCTCTACGGCAAGGTGATACCGCCGACCGGTGGCGACACGCTCTACATCAACCAGCAGGCGGCGCTCGAAGCAATGCCTGCCGAGCTACGTAGCCGTATCGAGCACGCAGTGGCTATCCATTCGGCCCGTGGCGGGTACGCCCCCGATGGCAGTTACGGCGACGACGATGCATCCGACCGTTCGATGAGGATCGTGCCGAGCGAAGAGGCGTATGCAACCCAAACCCATCCGATCATCCGAGTTCATCCCGAGACCGGCGCTGAGACGCTCTACTCGGTGCTTGGCTACATCATCGGGATCGAGGGCCTCGAAGGCGAAGAGGAGCTTTCACTGCTGCGTGATTTGGCTCAGTGGCAAACGCGTGAGGAGTTTCAGTACACCCACAAATGGCAGCCAAACATGCTGGTGATGTGGGATAACCGATGCCTATTGCACCGCGCCACCGGTGGTTACGACGGCTACGACCGGATTCTGCACCGCACCACGGTCGGCTACAACCGCGACGTTCGAACCGACGTGATCGATGACCAGTTGCGCGCCGTGGCCAGCTAAAGCAACTCGGAGCGTCACCGAGTCGAGTCCAACCCACCTGATTTCACCGTTGCGATCAACACCGTGGTTGATGTTTGTTCGTTAGCCACGAGGACGACATCTGGACTGGCCTGGGTGCCTGGCGATTCCGTACCGGCGAGACGGTCCACTCGGACGCCTCCAACGTCGGACGATCCCCCACCTTTGCACCAGCGCTGGCCGACGACTAGAAGAGTGAGTCATGCCTGTCGACAGCTATAACACCACGATCAGCGAGATCGACCTTCAGACCGACGATGGGGTGATGAACGCTCATGTGATCCGTCCGGATCGCCCAGAGCCTCATCGAGCCGTGATTGTCTACATGCCCGCCTCAGGCATCCGCCCCGAACTGGTCAGCATTGCGGCCCGCATCGCTTCTGCCGGGTTCGTGGCCGTGCTCCCGAACTCGTTCTATCGACTCGCTCGCCATGTCGACATCGACGCCAACCGCCTCTTTGACGACGACTACCTCCCGGTACGCGAGTTCATGATGGAGCTTGCCGGCAACATCACCAATGCTCGGATCATCCACGACACGGCCATTATCCTCGACTGGCTCGATGAGCAGCCGGGTATCGATGCATCGGTTGTCGGTGGTGTCGGCTACTGCATGGGGGGTCGCCTCGTCATGGCCGCGGCCGGCGCGTTCCCCGACCGGATCACGGCTGCCGCATCAATGTACGGATCGGGAATCGTCACCGACGAGCCGGACTCCCCGCACCTGCAGCTCCACAAGATCGGCGGGGAGCTCTATTTCGGACTCGCCGACAACGTCGCCTACGTATCAGACGAGGAAATGGGCGCACTCAAGGACCACATGGCGACCCTCGACGTGGCCAACACGATCGAGACCTACCCGGGCACCGAACACGGTTTCGTGTTCCCCGAGCGCTACTGCTTCTCCCCGGACGGGGCAGAGAAGCACTATCGGGCAGTCGCCGACCTTCTCGAACGCACCATCGGTTAGCACAGTGTTGGTGCAACAATTCCGCTAGGTCGCCTCTCGATATAGGCGGCACTTGGCATCATGTCTTCACCAGCCCGACGTTCGTCCACCGTCTGGTTCGTTGGTATCGCCACTGCGTTTTCGTTGCTCGGCGATCAGACCTTGTACTCGACCCTGCCGATCTTTTTTGAGGAGCTGGGATTACGACCGTACGAGGTTGGCATCATCCTGTCGGCCAATCGTTGGATCAGGCTTGGTACGAACGAGCTGGCTCACCGGCTCACCGATGTGGTCGATCAACGACTGATGTTTGCGGCCGCGCTCACCCTGGGGGCGATCACCACCGCGATCTACGCCACGACTCCGGGGTTCGCCGTTTTTGTAGCTGCTCGTTTGGCGTGGGGACTGTGTTGGTCCTTCATTCGCCACCTAGGTGTCTTGAGTGTGATGGCTGCGAGCGACGACGGTCAGACCGGCCGATCAGCCGGTCGACTTGGTGGAATTTCTCGGGTCGGTTCGATTGGTGGACTGCTTGGTGGAGCCGTTCTGGTCGACTGGTTAGGTTTCGGACTAGCGCTGTTGATATTGGCTGGCCTGTCGGTCTTGGCGCTCCCGTTTGCCATGATCGGATTCGCTCCGGTTGCCGCCAGTGCCTCGACGGGGGCAAGGGCCGGGCGCGGGAACCTGGTCAGTTCCGGCCTGGGGTTTGCCCACGGCATGGTCGGATCGGGCTTGGTCTTGTCCACTCTTGGCGCGGTCCTGGACGAACGGACCACCAGCGGACGTTGGCTGTCGGCCACCACGTTGACCGGCGGAGTGCTGGCCGTCCGGTTCGTGCTGGAGGGGGGAGCGGCCGCACGGTTAGGAGCGATATCCGACACCTATGGGGTTCGAGTGTCTTCGGTCGGCTCTTTCGCCGTTGGTTCTGTGGCCCTGTTTGTTGCGTCTCTGGCTCCCACGGTGCCGGTGTTGATCGCCTCGGTCGTCACCTTCTTTGTTTGTGGCACAGCGTTGGGAGCAGGTTTGCTGGGTTTTGCAGGCTCTCAGGGGTCAGGGGTGTTGGCTCGCTACGTCACCGCTGCCGATCTCGGAGCGGCAGCGGGGCCGCTGGTTGGCTGGATCGCTCTCGATCTGTTTGATCAACGCACACTCGGGTTAGCCATCGGGGCGGCGATCTACGGGGCGGCCGCCGTCGCAGCCTGGACCCTGATGGGGGATCGGCCAAGCAGTGTCACGTTTTCGGCCGGCCGGTCGGTCTAGTCGCGCTCGAAGCAACGCAGTGGCCCCGGCGTTTCCAAGGCACGCTGCGGCCGATCTACATCGGCCCAACGAGGCACGGTTCAAGAGATGATCGCTTCGACGGCATCTCCCTGTCTGATGCGACCGCCGGTGATGATTCGACAGTTCAGGCCCGATCGATGAATGAGGGGCTTGTAGGTCTGCTTGCCGAGGAGCTTGTCGAGATACGTGCAAGGCGTGTTAAGCCGCGCACCCTCGAGAATGACATCGCCGATTCGGAATCGGCGGTCGACGAGATGATTCAGAGCAACGCCTCGGGTTGTCAGGTTGCGCCGGTGCTCAGCCGGTTCGATGTGGAGGTCGTGGTCTCGGGTAAGAGCCTCGAGGGTTTCGATTTCGATGAGGGTGACCTCTCGAACGTCGGGAATCTTGGAGTAATGGCCGAGACCTGTCGCATACCGGTCGCCGTCGATTCCAACTCCAACGGTAAGGTCGGCTTCTTCGAGTTCGAGCATCGCTTCGCCAGCACTCTTGGCAATGTGAATGTGAAGCAGCTCCCCGACGCCGGTCATCGCTTGTGCGTCGACGTAGCGGCGCTCGGGCTCGATGCCGGTCCATGCATTGTCAAGTGCTGTTTCATCATGTAGTCACTCTCGACCAATTAGATGCAGCCTGTAAAGCGAACTGTCCAGGCGATGGTCCATATGGTAAATGCCTTCTGCTACTCCGCTCGTAGCGTCCATTGTCCTGTACAGGCGGACGCCATCTCACCCGGGTGAGATGGCGGGGGTGATGAGGCGTTCTCGCCCTGTTCAGGACGACGCTGTTCATGTCCACACGCACGCCCAACTACCGGGCTGGACAGGACCAAGGAGCAGGCGATGAATCAGATAGTGAATCAGACACCGAGGCCAACGACCGGCGATCGGCAACGAAACTCCGATCAAGCGGGGGCGGGGCTTACTCGAAAGGCCGCTGGCCGGTGGATCGGCGTGCTGATGCTGGCTGCGTTTGGGCTGTACGGCGGAGGAGCGCTTCTCGCTGAGGACATTACGACCGCCGACGTGATCACCAGCGAGGTACTTCTGTCCACGACACAACTGCGGGTCGGGGTTCTGTTGATCGTGGCCAACTCGGTCGCCGTCATCGCCATCGGCGCGCTGATGTTCCGCCTGGCGGCGACGACAAGCTCCGTCATCCGGTTGGCCTACCTCGGGGCTCGCCTGTTCGAAGGCATCTTCCTGGCCATCGGAGCCATCTTCCTGGTGCTCCTCATCCCCGCCGCAGAAGCAGGCGACAACGACCTCGCTCGAGTGCTGACCGAGGGCAACAACGTGGCCTACCAGATGGCGATGATCGGGCTGTGCGCGGGGAGCGTCCCACTGTTCTGGGCTCTGGCCAAGACGAGATCCATGCCCCGCTGGCTCGGCCTTTGGGGCGTGGCCGGCTACGCCATCTTCGGCACCGGCGCAGCTCTCGAACTCTACGACGTCGCCGTGGGGACAGTCCTCACCGTGCCGGGCGGCATCTTCGAGGTCACCTTTGCCATCTACCTGATCTGGAAGGGCCTCCCCGAAACAACCGAAGCAGTCGACCCCAGCCACATGCCGGATTTCCCATCACCCGCAACTTTCCGAAACGAAAGGTAAACCGACCATGATTTCTTCGAAGCGCCTACTGACTGGACTAACGATCGCCGCGTTGCTGCTCAGTGCCTGCCAGTCATGTGATGACTCGCTTGACGCGAACGAGATACATCCCGAGGGATCGATGGGGGACTTTATCGATCGCGAGATGGCGACTTCGGGGGTGCCGGGCCTGGCCTACGCCGTCGTAGCCGACGGTGAGATTTCGGTCGCTGGGCACGGTGTCGTCAAGATGGGAAGCGACAACGAAGTCACCCCAGAAACACCGTTCGTGACCGGCTCGATCTCCAAGAGCTTCACCGCTCTGGCTGTCATGCAACTCGTCGAGGCCGGTGAGGTCGACCTAGACACCGAGCTGTCGCAGTATCTCAACGGTTTCTCAGGGCGGCCCGCCGGAGCGGTCACGATCCGACAGCTGCTCAGCCATACGAGCGGATTCTCCACACTGCAGGGGAACGCATCGCGCTCAGACGCCTCTTACGCCACGAACAACAGGGACGAGCTTGAGCGCCGCGTCGACGAGCTTGTAGAAGTGGAGCCGGCCTATGAACCCGGTGGGCGGTGGGAGTATTCGAACACCAACTACCAGATTCTCGGCCGCCTGATCGAGGTCGTCAGCGGCCAGGAATACCAGGTCTATGTCGCGGCGAATATCTTGGAGCCGGTCGGTATGGAGCACAGCTTTGTCGCCGACGGCGAGATCCATGAGTCCATGGCCGTTGGGCACAGACCATGGTTCGGTACAAAGCGGCCGCTGGCCGAGAATGAGACCGATCGCGTCACGGCTCCCCAGGGCGGGATCATCGCAAGCGGGCGCGATCTTGCGCTCTACGCACAGATGATGATGAACGCTGAGGACGATGTCTTGAGTGCCGAGGGCAAGGCACGGATGATGGAACCGGCGAGCGCTTCGTCGCCCTACTACGGCTTCGGCTGGTACCTGGATCCGGCCGACGGGACCGCATGGCATTCCGGGTCGACCCCAGGCTTCGAGACACTCCTCACCCTGGTTCCCAATCAGAACAAGGCAGCAGTCGTCTTGGTCAACGGAGCGAGCGGAATTGGCTTTGGAGAAACGACCGAGCTCCGCAGCGGCATCACCGCCAGGGCCCTAGACCTCGACTATGAAGGCGAGGGATCCCGATGGTCCCAGAAGGCGCTGTTCGTTTCTTTTGTTCTTCTGCCGATCGTCTACACGATCAGCATGATCTGGGCCTGGCGTCGTCGGGCCGAGCTACGGGCCAAGTCCGGCCTCTTTGGCCTGTTCAGTCTGTGGTTCCCACTGCTCACCACGCTCATTTCGGCCTGGGTCATGCTTTGGTTGATGCCGAACCTATTCGGCGTACCGCTCCGCACCCTCACCCTGTTCCTGCCCGACTTTGGCTTGGCGCTGATGGCGACCGCAGCGTCTGGCCTGCTGTGGGCCATGTTCAGGCTGGCGGTGGCCTACACCGGCCGATCCGGTCAGGCTTGAAACGAACCCCTACAGCTTGGAGAGGATCTCGGCGGTGTGGTCGTTGGTCTTGGGGCGTTTGAAGACGTGCTGGATCTTTCCAGCTTCATCGATCAGGAACGTGGTGCGCTGCAGGCCCATGTAGGTCTTGCCATAGTTCTGCTTCTCGCCCCACACGCCGTACTTCTCGATGATCTTGAGATCGGGGTCGGCGACGAGCGGAAACGAAAGCTCGTGTTTGGTTGCGAACTTCTCGTGGCTTGCGTTGTCGTCTGGCGACACACCGATCACCGTGATGCCTGCTGCGGTCAAGTCGTCGATGTTGTCACGCAGATTGCATGCTTGCTTCGTGCAACCCGGTGTTGCGTCCTTGGGGTAGAAGTACAGTGCAACCTTGGTGCCCTTGTAGTCGGACAGCTTGACCTTCTGGCCTGCGAAGGTCGTGGCGGTGAACGCCGGAGCCTTCACACCAACTTCGAGCGGTTCCGGTTTTGCAGCCATGGCTTTTCCTCTTCGTTCGAGATCGTGTCGAGCATGTTGTGCGTCGTGTGATCCGGTGCAGGGAATGCTCCCACTCCAGGCCGGCGATCGCAGCGACGATGATATATGGCACGAGGCGTGAGTCGGGCACCGAGCTCCGGGTAGGCGGAGGCTTGATCGCGGCGTCGCTAGCGAGGCAGACTCGGTAGATGAGCGACGAGATCCTGTACGAGGTCAGCGACCAGATAGCGACGATCACCACCAACCGGCCGGAGCGTTACAACTCGCTCAACTACGAGGCCTACCGCCTCCTAAGTAAGTACATGGCAGACGCCGATGCCGACCCCGAGGTGAGAGTCATCATCTGGACCGGCAACGGCCGCGGTTTCTGCACCGGCGACGATGTTAAGGAGCTGCTTGGCGAGGGCGCTGCCGAGCTGTCACGGCGCATCGCTTCCGGTGAACTGGAACTACCGAGCGGCCCGATGTTGCGGGCCACCACACCGATCATCGCCGCCGTCAACGGCGCGGCCGTGGGTTACGGCATGGAGCTGGCCCTGCTAGCCGACATCCGCATTGCATCGACCAGTGCCCGGTTCTCTGAGATGTTCGTCAAACGGGCCATCGTCGCTGGGCCTGACAGCTTCGAGCTGCTTCCCCGCATGGTCGGCCCCGCTGCCGCGGCCGAGATACTGCTGACCGGTGACATGGTTGAGGCCGAGCGGGCGCTTGAACTCGGCCTGGTCTCCCAGGTTGTCGCCGATGACGAACTGCTCCCGGCGGCCCGTGCGATGGCCACGAGGATCACCGCCAACGCGCCACTGGCGGTGCAGGCGGCAAAGCAGGCGTTGCGCCTCGAGCGGGCGGGCAACGGTGGCGAGCTGAGAACTCACCTGAAGACGTCGCTCGGTGAGCTACTGAAGAGCGACGATCACCAAGAGAGCGTCGCCGCATTCCTGGAGCGCCGCGACCCGGCCTACAAGGGCCGCTGAGCCGCAGCCTTCACAGCCTCCTACCAGCGACTAGAAGCCGCGCAGATCGATCTCGGCACCGAACTGAAGGGCGCCAACGCGCTCGAGCTGCGTTCGCCCGATCATGGCGTGCTGAGCGGCGACCATGGCGTCACGCTGTACCCGTTGCAGCGGTGAGGTCTCGTAGACGGCGGTACCCCCAGCAGTCCCGAAACAGGTGGCGATGGCGAACTGGCAGCGTTCGGAAGCGGCCGACGCAGCCAGCCGAAGTAGCCGACGGTGCTCTACGTTGAGTGTTCCATCCTGAGCCGCCTGCCAGGCATCGCCGACAGCCTCCCGCATCAGGGCTCGGGCCATACGCACCGCGGCGTCGGCGCTGGCGATCTCGGACCGGGCCGCCGACTTGTCACTGAGACTGCGGCGTGAGTTGGCGGGCTTCTTTTCGCCGAGCAACGCCAGCTCATCGACCGCTCTTGCTGCCAGGCCCAACATAACCGCGGCAACCGACACCGCGAAGTTGCCGTAGAACGGAAAGTGATACAGCGGATCGTCCACCAGCGGAGTGCCGCCGTTGAGCGGCACCACGTCGGCCCAGCGCCCTTCGGGCACGAACGCGTCGGTAACTCGGTAGTCGGTGCTGGCGGTGCCCTTCATCCCGGCCACGTGCCAGGTGTCGAGCAGCTCTACATCGTCGTCGTCGAAGAAGGCCAGCATGACCGAGGCCCCGCTGGAGGTTTTCGCAGGTGCCCCCTCGTCGTCGACGACGAACACGCCACCGGCCATGGCGGTGCAATGGGAGCTGCCCGACCCCCACTCCCACTTTCCAGTCACCCGGATTCCGCCGTCGACCACGATGCCGCGCCCCTGCGGAGCGGCGTGGCCACCACCGATGGCGTTATCGGGTCCGAAGAGTTGCTCGGCCCAAATCGGGTCGATCCAGCCGGAGAGCGTTGCGGTGGTGTTGGCGATCATCACGCACCATCCCGAGGCTCCATCGTGGTACGAAAACAACTCGATGGCGTCGAGAACATCTTGCATCGGTGCCTGTGAGCCGCCGAAGGTTTTGGCCACCGTCAGCTTGAACGCACCGGTGGAAGCGATGTCGGCAACAAGGTCTGCTGGCAATTGGCGGCCCTGCTCTATCTCCTGTGCTCGCTCACCGGCCCGGATCGCCGCATCCCTGATGCGTTCGGGAACCGACGAGACCATATTCGGAGACATGTGCTCACTGTAACCGTCGCGCCGAGAGCACCTATCTGGATCTCATAGGCAGGTGATTTGACCACCCTCCTGAGGTCGATCTGCCCAGTGATGTTAGGGACATACGCCTCCTAGGGTCTTCGAGGTCGGTGGGTATAACGACGAAAAGCGGAGCGGAAGAATATGTTAATGAGACGTGCAGGGCGCGGCGTGCTGCGGCCCCTTGCTGTGGTTGCGATCGTGGCCACGATGTTGCTGACGCTGGCCCCAGGACTAGATGCTCAGGTGGGCGCAGCGGCACAGGACGACGACGGTCAGATCACCGCCACCGAGTTGCCGGCGAATTGGCCCGCTTCGGTCCGTCAAGCAGCGGCCGGTTTCGATCACCCAGACTCGGAGTACTGGCGGGAGCGGGTTACGGCCCACGCCGCGCAAGCTCGGACCTCCGGTTGGCAGAAGTTCGAGACCTACACCCTCGCTGCCGGTCGAGACCTGCTCGCAGTACCAACGTTCGCTGACATGGCGTCTTCAGAGCGGATCAGTGACCGGATTACCGTGCGGCTGGCCCCAGAAGTTTCGCCTGCGACGCTTAGTGCCCAAGGTCTTACCCACCTGGGTCAGGTAGGCCGGGGCCTGCTGGACAACACGCACTCGTTTCAGATCTCCGCAGCTGCTGCTAATAACTACGCCCAGTTGCTCGACGTGGTGAATGCTCGAGCGGGCGTTGTGTACGCCGAACCGGACTACCGCCTGGAGCAAGCGGCGGTACCGAACGATCCTCAGATCACTCCCGGCAGCTGGTGGCTTAATCAGATCAACGCGTTTGAAGCATGGGACATCGCCACCGACGCGTCGGCGATCGGGCCGGTCGCCATCTTCGACAACGGCATCAATCCGCACCAGGATCTCAACTCCAACCTGTGGTCCAATCCCGATGAGATCGCAGGCAACGGCGTCGACGATGACGCCAACGGCTATGTCGACGACATCAACGGCATCACCGTCAGCACCGGTAGCGGCGGCCACGGCACACCGGTTTCTGGCACGGTTTGTGGCCAGGGCAACAACGGCATCGGCTACGTCGGCTCAGCCTGGGACTGCCAGCTCATGGAGCTCCGCTCGGCGTTGACCTTCGAAGGTGCAGCCAGCGACTTTGCCACCGCCATCGCCTACGCAGTCGGTGAAGGATCGAAGATCTCGAATCATAGTTGGCGAGTCTTCACCTACTCACAGGTGATTGCCGATGTGGTAACAAACGCCGAGCCCGCAGGTCACCTGTTCGTGGCTGCCGCAGGCAATGAGGGCAATAACATCGACGTGCAGAACGTCAACTGGCCGGCGAAGCTCCCCAATCCCAACGTTCTTACCATCGCCGCTTCGACCATTAGCGAGACTCGGATCAGCTACTCGAGCTATGGGCCGACATCGGTTGACCTGGCGGCGCCGACCGAATTCATCACCGCCTGCGGAAGCTCACCTTCCTGCTACAGCGGCTTCTCGGGAACCTCTCAGGCCACGCCGGTGGTTACCGGAGCGGTAGCGCTGGCATGGTCGCAAGCGCCGGACTTGAACTACGCCGAGGTCAAGCAGGCGGTGCTGGACAGCGCCCGCCCGGTTGCCTCGTGGACGGGTTTGACCGTCACCGGTGGCATCTTGGATATGGCAGCCCTGATGGGAGCCATCGACCTCGACACCGACGGCGACGGTATCCCCGATAGCGAAGATCCCGACGATGACAACGACGGTGTTCTCGACGTCGACGATGCATTTCCGAAAGACCCGACCGAAACCAAGGACTCCGACGGCGACGGTATTGGCGACAACGCCGACCCGTTCCCCAACGATCCGCTTAACGGCAACGGTCGACCGGCTCTGGCCTACGGCTTCGGGCGACAGTTCTCGGCCCCGACCTCCGGTTCGTTCCAGTTCGCCGACGCCACTGGCTTCCAGATCACCGGTGACGAAGATCCGATTCTGTTCATCGACAACGACGATGTGCTCGACGGCGATGACCTAGTCAACGAAGTTGGCGACGACGGCGATCAGTCGGTACTCATCGACGACACTCAGTATTCGGCGTACTTCGATTACGCGCTGGACTTCACCGATCAGTTCGGTGGTGCCCACACGTTCTATGTGGTCGACGTCGATCTGAATGGCGATGGCCAAGTCAACGGCGGTCCACAGGAGGACGGTCGGTTTCTGATCGTGCCTCCCGGCGCCACATCACCGGCGATCGGTTCGACGATGACTGTGGTGGCTGGGTCGGTCGTTCAGCCGCTCACCGTCAACTATGCGGATCTGGCCGGCTCGATCAATGCTGCGCCGGTGCTGTCCAACCCGGGCCCCCAGTCAAACGAGGTTGGCGATTCAGTGCAGCTAACACTGCAGGCCACGGACGACGACGGAGACCCACTCAGCTTCTCGGCCACCGGACTTCCGGCCGGACTCAACGTTACGGGGGCAACCATCACCGGTACCCCAAGCGCACCGGGCAGCTTCGCCGTCACGGTTCAGGTCAGCGATGGATCCGATACCGACAGCGCAGACTTCACCTGGCTGGTCGAACCATCAACAGCACCCGGGTCGCTGCTGGGCGTGGTCTCGGTGCCTGCGGGCGGCGGTGTTGCCGACGTAGATGTCGACCTGTTCAACGAAGGACGGGTGTCGTACCTGGCCTCCACCCAAACCGACGACCAGGGTGAATTCAGCTTCGAAGATCTTGCGCCCGGCTGCTACGTAGTGACGTTCATCGCTCCAGACGGATCATCGTTCGCCAGTGGGACATACGCGAACAGTTCGGGGTGCGTTACCGCCGGTGAAGCAACCGACGGCTTCGACGCCACGCTGTTCATCGAAGGTGGCTCCGATACCGCCATCGGAGGAAGGGTGACAGACCTGGCCGACCTTGGCGTGGCCGACATAAGCGCCGATCTGTTCTCCGCCGACTCGAGCGGTCAGCGGATCAGCTTCCTCCGCACCGTGCGCAGCGATTCCGATGGGAACTACCGGTTCGACCTGGCCGAGGGTGGCTGCTACTCGGTGGTGCTGATCGCTCCCGCCGGTGAGACGTTCACCAACGGAAGCGAGTACAGCCAGCAGTTCAATTGTCCTGAAACCGGTGTGGAGATCCTCGACCTGAACGCCCAGGTCGACGCTGGCGAGGCGCTGGTCGATGTGCGACCGACTATCGCAGGAACCACCTCCGATCTCGACGGCACCCCGGCCAGGCTGAAGGTTGACCTGTTCACCATGAACGCCGACGGCACGCGGGGTCTCTTTATCCGGTCAGTCAGCAGCGACATCGATGGGCGATACAGCTTCGATGTCGATCCCGGCTGCTATGTGGTCATGCACGGCGGCGGTTGGTCTGTCAGCAGCTCTGGCCAGTCTCAGAGCGGTGCCTGCGTCGGCCGCGGCGACGATCTGAGCATCGACGCTCAATAACCGCGCTGAATATCCCGGCATCGGGTATCCGGGCATCCGGGTATCCGGCGACGGGGTTTCAGGCTTCAGGACGAGGCATGAGGGTCATGCCTTCCAGGTCAGGAGTTCGCCGACGCCGGTTGACATCAGTGATCCGGGCATAACCCTCAGCCTGGTCGGCTCAACCCGCAGAATTCCGAATGCCTCGGCGCTCGGCTCGGTCCAGGCGGCAACGATGGACGGGTCGAAGCCGATGGGCTCCGGGGCGTTGGCGAACCGGTCCCATCCGGCCTGGCGCTCGGCGTCACCGGTTTCCCAGAAGGCGTCGCAGTCCGCGGTGCAGGTGTCATGGTTGGTCTGCCAGTAGGTCAGCGATACCCGGTTCTCGTTCGCTAGGTGGTTTGCCTTCGGCGAGAGCGGGGAAGTTGCGATCCATCCGGTCAGGGTTTGCCCATCCCATTCCCAAATCGGATGTAAGACCCGCGTTCGTGGTCTGCCGCTTTCATCGACAGTGGCCACCGTGGCCCAGACGATTCGGTGGGCCATCTCGACAAATGCCGGGGCAACCTCGGACAATTCTGTGCCGGGTTCAGTCATGCGTTCAGTCGTGCGTTCAGTCATTGAGCGATTCCTTTCGTAGTGTTGTTTCACAGACGTTGGGTGTCGTTCAGCTGATCATGATCAAAACGTAGCTCGGCCCGGCTGGCCCGGCTTCGAATTTCGGCCCCGGATGGCAGCTGCGCCTAAGCTCGCGGTGTGTCTCGAGTCGACTATGACGAGTTTGGGCTGTTCCACGAGAACGCCGCGGAGTTCGACCTGCCGTTCAGCAGTCAGCCCGCCGTTCGGCGCCAAGCGGTAGAGGTTGAACCGGGCCGGTCGGTGAGCGCGTTGGTTTGGGGCGAAGGTAACCCTGAGCTTGTGCTGCTACACGGCGGAGCGCAAAACGCCCACACCTGGGACACGGTGGCTCTGGCGTTACGACCGCGGTCGTTGGTCGCCATAGATCTTCCCGGTCACGGACACTCCGACGGACCTGGTGCCGTCCAGCGGGCCCAGCGAACCACGACCGCTGCAGCGCGTGACGTCGCAGTGGTTATTCGAGCGCTGGCTCCGGAGGCAACCTGCATCGTCGGCATGTCGTACGGCGGGCTCACCGCATTGGCGTTGACCGCTGTCGCTCCCGAGTTGGTGCCGCGGCTTGTACTGGTCGATGTGCTGCCGGGTCTCAAACCGGAGCAGGGCCGCCACATCACCGATTTTGTGAACGGTCCGGTGACCTTCCCGAATTTCGACGAGATCCTGGCCCGCACGATGGAGTTCAACCCGAGCAGAAGTGAGTCATCGTTGCGGCGGGGGATCCTGCACAACGCATTGCAGCTCGACGATGGAAGCTGGGTGTGGCGCCACTCCCGCTGGCGACTCGACGAGCCCGAAGCACTCGAAACCACACCTGATACGTCCTTAGACGATGAGCAGGCGGCCGCCGAGCAAGCCGATCGTGGCCACGCCGATCTACTCGAAATCCTCGAACGCGTTTCGGTGCCGCTGCTGCTCGCCCGAGGACTGCGATCTGATTCGGTGCTGAGAGACGACGATGAGGCGGAGTTGCTCCGGCGATTGCCTACCGCACAGGTCGAACACTTCGCCGACGCAGGCCACAGCATTCAGGGCGATATGCCGATCGAGCTCGCCGCAGCTATCGATCGATTCGCCTCGACCTCTTAAGCGGTCACCGAACATAGGCGCTGCTGTTCAAACCACTACATGGGAGTGAGACATGGAAAACCAGGACCGCTGGGAAGACCGATACGAACAAGCCTGCGAGACATTTGCTCGCTTCATTCCCGACGTTGAACCAGACAGGGTCTTCCGGTCGATGGAACGCAAAATGGGCGCGTTGGGGACCTTTGCCTTCGCCGCGGTGGGTGAAATGTGGAGCCGACCACAGCTATCGAGACGCGATCGAAGTCTGATGATTATCTCCGTACTCGCGGCGCAGGCCAGAGATGAGGAGCTCGAGCTGCATACCGGTGTCGGCCTGCTGCACGGACTGACCCGAACTGAGATCGAGGAGATCAATCTGCATGTCGCGGCATATGCTGGCTTCCCTGCTGCGATGGCAGCCAGCCGACACATGGATGCGGCATTCTGTAAAGCTGAGGGTGTCGACCGAATCGAGGGCCGACAGCCCGCCGATCATCTCTCGAACAGCGAGCGACTAGAACGGGCCGCCGATGTGCGGCGCTCGCTAACCGGCGGTCGTGCCAGTAGCGATCCGGCCGAGGACATGGCAGCCATGACCGAGCATCTTGGCGACCTGGGGGAGTGGGCGATGCAGTATGCGTTCGGCGAAATTTGGTCTCGCCCCGATCTGTCGCGTCGCGATCGGTCACTCGTGGTGATCGCCATTCTTTGCGCCCTCGGTCAAGACTCCGAGCTTGAGTTCCATGTTCCCGCCGGTCTCAACCATGGGCTGACACGAGTTGAGATCGAGGAGATCATGACTCACCTGTGCCTCTACGCCGGCTTTCCGCGAGCGGTGGATGGCATGAGGGCGGCCAAGGAAGCGTTCGCCAAGATCGATGAACGAGCGGCACGCACCGGCTGACGCCCTCCAGCGGCTCGGTCGCCTGGGCGCTTGCCAACGCGCTGGGGTAAGTTCCTGACAGATCAAGAGGGGGATTCCTATGGTGGATATCAGCGGCCGATGCGACGACGGCTACGGCGCCGTGAAAGACGCGTTCGCCCAGAACTTCGAGCTACACGGTGACGTCGGCGCCTCGTGTGCGGTGGTACGCGATGGCGAGCTGGTGGTCGACCTGTGGGGTGGCTCGCTCGACGTCGAAGGCACGACGCCGTGGGAGGAGGACACCATCATCAACGTGTTCTCGTCGACAAAGACGATGAGCTGTTTGGCGTTGCTGACCCTCGTTAGCCGCGGACTGGTCGACGTCGATGCGCCGGTCTACCGCTACTGGCCGGAGTTCGAACAGTCTGGTAAGGCCAACGTGCTGGTGCGGCACATCTTGTCGCACACAGCCGGTCTTCCCGGCTGGGACGCACGGCTAGAAACCGAAGATCTCTACGACTGGGACAAGGCCACCGGGATGCTGGCCGAACAAGCCTCATGGTGGGAGCCCGGAACCAAGTCGGGTTATCACGGTGTCAGCCAGGGCAACCTGGTTGGCGAGGTGGTGCGACGAGTAGACGGTCGTTCGGTCGGGCAGTTCTTCGCCGACGAAATCGCGGGCCCGCTAGACGCCGACTTTCATATCGGCGTCGGCCCTGAGCATGACGACCGAGTCGCTCTGGTTATCCCGGCTCCGCCTCTGGTCTACGGCGGCGATGGAAGCGGAGGCGGCCCGGACCGAGACTCGATTCCCTATCGGGCCGCCAATCCCCGTCTTGTGGCCGAAGAGTCCTGGACCGTTCCCTGGCGGCGGGCCGAAATCCCGGCCGCCGGAGGCCATGGCAACGCTCGAGGGGCGGCGATGGCCCAGTCGGTGGTATCGGCCGGTGGTTCGGCCCGCGGCGTCGATCTACTGTCGCCCGAAACCGTTGAGCGAATCTTCGACGTGCAGGCGGCCGGCCGAGACCTGGTGCTGGGGATCGGGGTGACCTTCGGCGTTGGCTACGGCTTGAACTCGCCGAGGGCGCCGATGAGCCCGAATGAGCGGGTCTGCTATTGGGGTGGCTGGGGTGGCTCGCTTGTCGTCAATGACGTCGACGCCGGCTTCACGATGGCCTACATGATGAACCGTATGGGTGAAGGCACCGTCGGCGACGACCGGGCTCACAACATCTTGCGCGGCTGCTACAGCGCCCTCGAAGGCTGAGCGCGAGCACGATTTCCGCTGCCCCTGGAGCAGCTAGTTCCGCGGGTGGGTCTCGTTGTGGTCGCGTATGGCCTTGAGGATGCCGCGACCTGCGGCTTCCATCAGCTGGGTGTTGTTGCCCCGCAGGAAACTCTCAGACCGTTCGATCGGCACCAGTGACTGGGTGACCTTGGGAATCACGTAGCGGGCCATCATGTCGTAGCTGCGGAGGGTCGCTTCGTGGCTGGCCCAGTCGTGCATGAAGCCGACCAGGGTGCCGAACCCGCCGGTGAGCTCACCGAGTTTCTGGATCGCCTCGACCGCGTCATCGGGGCTGCCGATGATGGCGCCGCCCCGGGCGATCATCGTCTCGACAAAGCCGTTGACGCCGCCGGGTTCGACCTTTTCGCTTCCGGGGCGAGCGAGGGTGGCCACGTTGTATTCGTTGTGCCAGTGGACCAGGCCATCTTTGACCTCGGCGATGGCTTGCTCACGGGTCTCGGCGATATGCCACGGCATCATGACCCGCCAGTTGTCCCGGCTGACCGTGCCGCCGGTTTCTTCAGCGTAGGTTTCGGCAAAGCCCCACTGGGTCGGTAGGGCAGCAAGCCCCTCTTCGGAGTAGCTTGCGACCGAGATCACGCCGAGGCTGTGCTTACCTGCGAGCTTCATGCCAGAGGGGCTAATCGAACTGGCGGTTACCAGCTCGATATCTCGACCCTTGTACGGCTTGACCTGCAGAAACGCGCTGTCGAGCTCAAACCAATCGCTGCTGTAGGTAATCGGCTCGTCGGCGGCTAGGAGCCGTTTGATGATCCCGATCGCCTCGTCCTGGCGGTCCCGGAGCAGCTCGGTGTCGATGCCGAAGGCCTGGGCATCCGACGGGAGTGCTCCCGGTCCGGTGCCGAGGATGGCCCGCCCTCGGCTGAGATGATCGAGAAAGGCGATCCGGCCGGCCACGTTGTATGGATGGTGATAGGGCACCGAGGTAACGCCGGTGGCCAACATGATGTTGTTGGTCCGCTGGGCCGCGGCAGCCAAAAACATTTCGGGGTGCCCGATGGTCTCCCAACCACCGGAGTGGTGTTCACCAACCCAGACCTCGTCGTAGCCGAGCTCATCGAAGGTCTCGCAGAGCTTCAGATCCCGCTCGAACTGCAGGGTGAGATCCTCGCCAACCGGGTGGTGAGGAGCGATGAACACGCCAAATCGCATCTGGGTCATGTGCTAGAAGTTACAGTCCAGAGTACAGAGCCAGCGAATGCCAGCCACCGGCCAACTCACTCTGGCTCTCTTATGATGTGTCGCCTTCACCAGTGCGCCGCCGGTCGAGTTCGTCTCGGATCTCGGCGCCGTGTTCGTCAAGCTTTGGCACCCCTCGATAGATGCCAGCCGGGTTCTCGCTGAATTTGATGGGGCAATTCAGCATCACCGTCGGTCGGTGATGGTCGTGGTCGACCCTGACGAGCATCTCCCGTGCCGCGACGTGAGGATCATCGACCCAGTCCTCTGGTCCGAAGACCGGACCGACCGGCACGACGTTGCCGAGAACCTCGACCACCTCGGCCTTCGTACGGGCACCGGCCCAAGCCCCGATGGCCTCATCGACGGTCTCGCGGTTGCGAATTCGACGGCGGTTCGAACTGGTGCGTTCGTCGGTGAGTAGATCGGCTCGATCCATCAGCTCGCAGAGCTTAACCCAGTGGTGCTGGGTAGGGGTGGCGATGACACAGTGTCCGTCAGCGGTGGGATAGATGTTGTATGGGCTGATGCCATCGACCCCGGTTCCCATCGGTCGAATGGTGCGCCCCATGTAGGTGTGCATCATCTGGCTGCTCTCGGAGATGCTCATCATGGCGTCGACCATGGAGACGTCGAGGAACTCGCCCTTGCCGGTCTCTCGGGCCCGATACAACGACGAGACCAGGCCGAGGGCGGCCATGAGGCCCGGTACCGTGTCGCCAATTGGTGGCCCCACCCTCACCAGATTGTCTTCGTCTTCGCCGGTAGCAGAGATGACGCCGCCCATCGCCTGGGCGATCAGGTCGTAAGCCGGCCAGGTGGCGTAGGGACTGGGGGCGGTCCGATGATCGCCGAACCCGCGTATAGCCGCGTACACCAGAGCCGGATTGCGCTCCTTGCAGGCTTCCCAACCGACGCCAAGCCGATCGAGCACCCCGTCACGTAGATTCTCGATCAGACCGTCGGCGGTCTCGACCAACTCGAGGAAGGTCTCGACGTCGGCCGGGTCGGTGAGGTCGAGGCAGATCGAGCGCTTGTTTCGATTCCGCAGTGTGTAGCCGCCCGAGTAGTGCTTTTCTTCGTCGTCGAGTACCCAGGGCCCGCCGTAGCGGGTCATCTCACCGGACGGTGGCTCGACCTTGATGACATCGGCGCCAAGATCGGCCAAGAACAACCCGGCGAAGGGCCCGGCCAGGGCGTGGGTGGCGTCGATTATCCGTAGCCCGACGAGCGGACCGGTCGCTTGGTCCATCATGGGCGCTGCGGTTTCGTGGGCGTCGAGATGGCTAGTCATAGTCAGGTTCGGGGAGCGGGGCGGAGGAGATGGCCTGGGTGCTCGGCCAGAACGTCGGCGTCTTGCACACCATCGACCTGGATGGCTCGTCCGTTGACGAGCACGTGACGGATGCCGACCGGTTCGTCAGCGGTGAGCCTTTCGGCGTCGGCCGGGAAATCCCGGACTCGGCGGACGGGGCCGGGGTCGATGGTCTTCGGGTCGAACACCGTGACATCGGCGAAGCCGCCGGGGCGGATATAGCCACGATCCTCGAAACCGAACAGATCGGCCTGCTGGCCAGTCAGCTTACGGACAGCGGTTTCGATGGGGAGCGTGCCACGATCACGGACCCAGTTGCCAAGCAAATCGGTGGCCTGCGGAGCGTCGCAGAGCTGACCGACATGGGCACCGGCATCCGAGAGTCCCAATGTGGTGTGCTCGTCCTGGAGCAGCGTGGTGACGCCAGCCTCATCGTCGTTGGCTACTACAACCTTGATGCGCAGCATGAGGTCGGGCTCATCGAGGGCAAGGTCGAGCAGCGCATCGAAGGCGTCGATGCCTCGCTCCTCACCAATTTCGCTCACCCGACGTCCGATCAGTGGGGCATTGGCCGCCGACTCGCCGACGATCATGGTCGACCAGCGGGGGCGGAACGTCTTTTCGCCCTCCCATGCCTCACGAGCTCTAGCCCGCCAGGCCGGATCGGCGTAGGCGGCGCGGCGGCCCTCCAGACCCTTCGTGGACAGCTCGGCGAACACCGGGTTGGTGTTCAGCGTGAAGGGGTCGACCATCGTCATGGCGAACGTCAACGGCCGGCAGCTGACCTGGGGCCAGACCGTGGCACCGTCTTCCCAGCCCTGCCGGTTGATTTCGAGCGCTTTGAGGAAGCTGCCCCGAGGGTCGGTCAAAAAGGCCGTGTAGGTGAAGGGAATGCCGATCTGCTTCTGCAGTATGTAGTTGTCTCGCAACGAAAGGTTCTCGCCGCCGTTGACGCCGATCACGCCTCGTCCGGTGTCGGCGACAGCCTGGAACAGTGCTTCGATCTCGGCACGGTCTGCATAGCGGCTCGGAATCGGGTTGCCGTCGGAGCCGAGATGGGTGGCAGCAAAACTGGTGGCGAACCCGACTGCGCCAGCATCCATCGCGTCGCGGATGATCGCCGCCATCGTTTCGAGTTCGGCGGGGGTCGCCGTGCGGCCGACGGCCTCATCACCCATCGCATAGAGGCGGACCGCGGTGTGTCCGATGTAGGCACCAAAGTTCAGCGCGCTCCCGTGCCGTTCGACCGACTGGAGGTACTCGGGGAAGGTTTCGAAGTCCCACGGCACGCCCTCGAGCAGCGTCGCCGGATTCATATCCTCGACCTTCTCCATGGTGTTGGCCATGAGAGCGTGGTCGGCGGGGCGGATGGGAGCGAGGGAGAAACCACAGTTGCCCCCGACTACCGTCGTCACTCCGTGAAAACACGATGGCGTAAGTGCCGAGTCCCAGAAGACCTGGGCGTCGTAGTGGGTGTGTATGTCGATGAACCCGGGGGCCACGACACAGCCATCCGCTTCGAGAACACGGTCGCCGCTGAGATTCTCACCGACCTCGGTGATTCTGCCACCTTGGATTGCCACATCGGACCGTTGGCCAGGGGAACCGGTCCCGTCGATGACGGTCCCTCCCTTGATGACTAGGGTGTCGTCGTTATCGGTGGGGCTCATATTGTCCTCTTTCAGCGCAGCCAGCTCTGTCACCAATCTAGGATGATCGACGCTCAGGCACCTAGTGGGAGCGGCAAATAGTCGGTTGGAGCTATCGGCCGAGCGGTGAGCGAAACGGCAATCCCGCGTTCCACAATTCGACTTTCGGCTCGCCGTCGGCGACGGTTGCCTGAACAGATCAGGAGGAACAATGACGAACAACGCAGGCAGGGTCTACGTCGTGACGGGGGCCGCGTCGGGGATCGGTCGAGCGGCCGTTGAACGTCTCGTCGACGACCGGGCGTCGGTCGTGGCGGTCGATCTCAGCGACGAGGGACTTGAGTGGACCGGCCGGGTCGACCGGGTCGTGGCGGTGTCGGGAGATGTTACCGAGGAGGCGACGAACGAGGCAATGGTGGCGGCCGCGATTGAGCACTTCGGTGCTCTACACGGTGCGTTCCTCAATGCCGGGGTGCCGGGCTGGGGCATTATCGACCGTGCGCCGATGGCGATGTTCGACAAGGTAATGGACGTAAATGTGCGGGCCGTTGCCTTGGGTATGCGAGCATCGCTGCCACGGCTGCGCGATGTCGACCATGGGGCGATTGTGGTGACCGGTTCGACATCTGGCATCGGGGCCGACCCTGGCGGATGGACCTACAACGCCAGCAAGGCCGCGGTGATCAATATGGCCAAGGCCGCAGCGCTCGACGTGGCCCATGAGGGAATCCGGGTCAACGCCGTGTGCCCCGGGCCGACCAAGACGGGGATGACCCAGGGCATGCAGGAGCGCGACGAGGCGAACCAAACGATGAAACAGATCGTGCCGATGGCCCGGTGGGGTGAGGCCTCGGAGTTAGCGGCGGCGGTGTCCTTTTTGCTTTCACCAGACGCATCGTTCATTACCGGGGTGGCGTTACCAGTCGATGGGGGAGTGACCGCTAACACCGGTCAGTTCCCGACCTACGGTTCGCGCCACTGAGATGACTCGAAGCTCGGCTCCGGACTCTCAACCGGTCAAGGCTGCCACGGCGATCACCGGCGTCTTGCGTTCCAACGCTGCGGAGTCTGAACGGCTTCGTCACCTTGCCCCTGACTCGGTACGGGCGATGCACGACGCAGGTCTGTGGCGCCTCCTGACCCCGGCGGCACACGGTGGTACCGAGGCTGGCTTGCGGGCGCAGGTCGACACCCTGTTCATCGTCGCGGCTGCCGATCCGGCTGCGGGATGGGTCCAGATGGTGTCAAACGCTCACGTGTGGATGGTCGGCAACTTCTCTGCCCAGTGCCAAGAGGAGGTATTCGCCGACGGGCCAGATGCTCGGGTTCCCGGCACGTTGGCCGCACAGGGTAAGGCCACTCGCACGGTGGATGGCTGGCGGCTCGATGGTCGCTGGCAGTTCGCCTCCGGGGTCGACCACGGTGACTGGCTGCTGCTCGGTGCCGTCGCCGACCAGCTGCCCGGAAGTCCAACCAAGCTGTTGCATGTGATGGTTCCCAAGGCCGACGTCATCGTGGATGACACCTGGTACACGCTTGGCTTGCGGGGTACCGGTTCGAAGGATCTTGTCGCCGAAGCTGTATTCGTGCCCGAACACCGGGCCGTTCCGACCAAGGCCCTGTTCGATGGGGAGAGCCCTCACGGAGAGGGCGGCACCACATTCTTCAATCGCCTACCGGTGCTGGCCTGTCTCTCGGTACAGCTTGCCGCCGCGGTGGTTGGGATCGCCGACGGGGCCCTTGCGCTCCACATCGAGCGGACTGCGGTTAGACGCGAGATTTACACCGGGGCGTCGAAGGCCGAGAGCGTTGGCACGCAGATGCGAGTGGCCGAGTCGGCTACTGAGCTCGATATCGCCCGAACCCTGGTCACCAACGCTGCTGACCGGTGTGATGAGGTCGCCAGGACCGGTGATCGTCTGACGCTGGACGAGCGGGCTGAGCTTAAGTGGCACGCCGTCTACGCGGTGGAGCTGGCCCGACGGGCAACCGATCGAATCTTCGCCTCGGCCGGAGCCCATGGGATTTACGACGACAGCGAGCTGCAAGCCCGCTACCGAGATGTCAACACCGCCTGTCACCACGCCATTGCCGACTTCGATGGCAACGCCCAGATGTACGGTCGCACCCGGCTCGGCCTCGACCCCGGAACCCCGCTCGTCTGAGACCACTAGCATCGTGGACGGAGGCGCCGTGGCAGCTCAGAACATCTATGACAACCCGGATTTCCTTGCCGGCTACCAACAACTCGATCGCCAGGTCCGCGGACTCGATGGCGGGGTCGTCAAACAGCATCGCACCGTCGCCACCTATGTGAACGGGGTGACCGATACAGGGTTCACGCTCGATCGCATCGTGGAGTGGGGTCCGACCGCCGAGGAAGTCGAGGCACATCCCGAATTGGCCGATGCTCGACATCGGCCATGGTTCCTTCTTCTTCGGGCGACCCGCACGAAGAACGGACGAGAGTAAGAGACGGAGCAAGAGATGGCAGCTGAATCAACAAGAAGGCAGATCATCGTCGACAGCGACGGGGCGTGCGACGATGCCATCGCGCTGCTGATGTGTCTGGCCGATGAGCGCGTCGACCTCCGAGCGGTGACGACGGTTGCCGGTGCGGTGCCCGTCGATATCGCGACCTCGAACCTCCTCGCCGTGCTTGAGCAGGCTGGCGCCTCGCATGTCCCCGTTTATCAGGGTGCTCAGCGTCCTCTGGCCCGGGATCTTGAGACCAGTCAGCAGATCCTTGGACCGAGGGGCATGGGAGATGCAGCGCCGCTGCTACCAACAACCTCACCGCAGTCGCTCGATGCAGTTGCAGCGCTGGTCGATCTGTCGAAAGAGCTGGCAGGTGAAACGTCGGTATTGGTGGCGCTCGGCCCGCTTACCAACCTTGCGGCGGCCATCGAGCTCGATCCCGACTTCCTGGCTCGCTTCGATGAGATCCTCGTCATGGGAACTGCAACCGATGGGGTCGGCAACATCACCGACAATGCCGAGTTCAACACCTGGGTCGATCCCGAAGCAGCTGAGGTGGTGTTTGCCACGCCTGCTGCGATGACGGTGGTTGGCTGGCAAGCGTGTCGTACCTCATCGCTGCTTTCGACCGCGCTCCACAACCGCATCGTCGAGCGGCCAACGCCATTCGGGACGTTCGTGGTCGAGACCACCAGCAAGCTGCGAGAGTTCTCCGCTGCGGTCGGCGTTGATGGCTACGACCTGGCCGACGGGCTGGCCATGGCGATCGTGCTCGATCCCAGTCTGATTGCAACTACTGTCAAAGGCTCGATCACAATCGACGGCGAGCAGCGTGGGCAGACCCACCTCCTGGCGTCGGAGCCGGGCCGGGCAGACGTCGTCGTTGTGGAGACGGCCGACGCCGAGCGGTTTGCGGCGCTGATAACGGACCAGGCGGTCGCCGGCGGATAGAACTCTTCTGGACCGGTGCTGGGTGGCCGGTCATGTGACCGGTTTCGGGGGCGCTGATATACATGCTCGATGGGTACTGACGAGGTAGAGGCCAATTACAACGCCATCGGCATTCACGTCATCGAGCAAATGTATGGCGATGACTTCCTGTCGTTCGGCGGGACAGATACCACCGACGTGTTGGCTGATCGGGCCGGGATCGGCGCCGGATCTCGGGTACTCGACGTTGGTTGCGGCCTCGGTGGTCCGGCGTTTCATCTAGCGCAGACTCGGCGAGCCACCGTGGCAGGCATCGACCTTGTCGACCTCAACATCGAGTCGGCGACCAAACGGGCCGCTGCCCGAGGTCTTAGTCACCAGGTGGAGTTTCGGGTGGCCAACGCTTTGGATATGCCGTTTGCCGACGAGTCATTCGACGTGGTGTTCGGCCAGGACGCCTGGTGTCACGTCCCGGGGAAGGCAGCGCTGATCGCCGAATGCGCCCGACTGGTTCGCCCTGGCGGCGCCATTGCTTTCAGCGACTGGCTGCAAGTTGGGCCGATGGATGCCGAGATGTCCGCCGAGGCACTGTCAGCGTCGGCCACCACCGAACTCGTGGATATCGCCGGCTATGTCGCGTTGTTGGCGGAGAGTGGGTTTGTCGACATCTGGACCGACGACACGTCAGCCGAGTTTGTACAGCAGTACCGGCAGGTCATGGCCCATCTCGACACTATCGAGAACGACCTCACCGAGCAGTTTGGGCCCAAGGTGTTTGCCATCGTCAAGGAGAAGAACGGCCAGATCCTAAGAGCCTTTGAAGCAGGCGCGTTCGGAGGCGGTCGCTTCGTCGCTCACAAGCCGGGCTAGGCGATCACCTGACGGGTAGCGCTGCTATTTGAGGATCGACTTCCAGTAGACGACCTTGTCGTCGTCGGGGCCATAGAACTGGCGAATGCGGGCCTCTTCGTCGAATCCCAATCCTTCGTAGAAGTCTCGGGTCGGCTTGAAGCTGGGTAGTCCAGACGTCTCGACCAGGAGGACCCGTGCCTGTTCACTTCCCTTGGAGATTAAGTCGTTCTCGACCGCTCCCACCAGCGCCCTGCCACCACCCGTACCCTGCTGATCCGGACTGACGCCGAGAAAGTAGAGGTTCCACAGCCGGTCCAGGGAGTCGTTGAACATCTCGTCGAAAATGCCGACCTCGTCGACGGTGAAGAGCTCCGTTGCAACCGCGATCGCCTTTATCGGTTCCAGATCGGTTTGCATGGCACTGCGAATGCTGAATGGCACGGTCAAGGTCCTCCCCGGACGAGTCGTCATCCTACTCAAAGCCTGGCTGGCGAAATGGGTTCGGTAGGGTTCCAGGATCTAGTTTCTGTCGATGGATCAGAACGGGCCGCTAGCCGACGTCCGAGTACTTGAAGTCGCCGGGGGAGTAGCGGCAGCCAGCTGCGCCAGGGTGCTCCGGGGGTTTGGCGCAGACACCATCCGTGTCGATACTCCAAACGATCAGCTCTCGGACGACGAGCGATTGTTCTTCACCAGCGGCGCCGGCCAACGCGAGTCCGGTTCCCTGGGCGAGTTGATCGGCCAGGCCGACGTCATCATCGAGGACCAGGGCCCCAGCTGGCTCAGCGCACAGGGTTTTGACCCGGTGAAGTTGAGAGTAGCCAGACCATCTCTCGTCATAACCTCGATAACTCCCTTCGGTCAGACCGGGCCCCAAGCCGACTGGCAAACCACCAACGCCGTTCAGTTTGCCGCCGGTGGTCTCATGTCGCTGACCGGAGAAGCGCACCGGCCACCGCTGGTCACCGGCGGCAAACAGGCATTCATGTTGGCCGGCCTTCACGCCGTAGCGGCCACCGCCGTGGTACTGGTACGGGCTCAGAAGCAGGGGCTGGGCGACTGGATCGATCTTTCGATGCAGGAATGTGCGGCGTCGATGCCCGAACTCTACGCAGCGATGAGCGAGTACGAGACCGGCGAACCGGTTGTCCGTTCTGGCAACAGCGTGCGGGCAACCTGGGGCGTCTACCGCTGCGCTGACGGCTTCGCAGGGGTTTGTTGCCTCGAACGCCAGATCCCGGCGCTCTTCGGGTTGCTCGGCGAGCCGGTTAAAAGCGACCCGAACTTCGCCGAACCGCTGATCAGGCGCGACCACGACGATGAACTCTTGGCCCACGTCATGGGATTCATGATCGACAAAACGAAGGAGGAGTTGCTCGAGCTGAGCCCCGTTCACCGGGTGCCGTTCGGAGCGGTTCGCACTCCGGCCGAGCTGCTTGCCGATAGCACCCTTGAGGAGCGGAACTTCTTCGACACCATCGAGAGTCGTGACGGCCAAGTCACTATGCCGGGCCGGCCGTTCCCCGGGTTGCCATGGACGCCGCCGTCGTCGGCCAAGACATCCGACTGGTCATCAGGTCCCAGTCAAACAACGGATGCTGCCGATCAAACAGCGGGTGCCGCTGGCGACGTGACCAGCGAGCATCGGCCGCTGGCCGGAGTGCGAGTGCTTGATCTCACCGCATTCTGGGCTGGCCCTTACGCCACAAAGCTGTTGGCCGAGTCCGGAGCCGAGGTCATCAAAGTCGAATCGCCTGCGGCATGGGACAATATCCGCACCCTTGTCCCGCAGGATCCATCGATCGTCGACCCGTGGAACAGCGCCTACTACTTCAACGAGTACAACCACTCGAAGA
>JBOEHD010000081.1:0-31536 GCA_050633745.1 Acidimicrobiales bacterium | reverse complement strand
TTGGGGTATCGAGCGAAAGTGGATCTTGGGAAGCGATGCGCAGTATCTCCTCGACCTTTTCGGTCGGCAGATCTACCTCTTCGGCCAGCTCGGGAATCGAGGGCTCCCGCTCGAGCTTGGCCGCCAGGGTGCGCTGGGCTCGGAGGACCTTGTTGATCGACTCGACCNNATCCACCACGTGGCATAGGTCGAGAATTTGAAGCCCTTGGTGTGGTCGAACTTCTGCACCGCCCGCATAAGCCCCAGATTGCCCTCCTGGACCAAATCCAGAATCGGAACGCCCCTACCTACGTGACGCTTGGCGATCGACACCACAAGGCGCAGGTTGGCTGAGGTGAGCTCCTGGCGAGCCCGATCGCCGTCGGCGACGTCGCGCCGAAGCTTGCGTTGGCGATCGTTAGGAATGGCCTTCCACTCCCCTTCGCCGTTCAGCTCAGCGATCGCTTCGGCCGCGGTGGCTCCGATCTCGATCCGCTTCGCAAGAGAAACCTCTTCGTCAGCGGTGAGAAGTGGGACCTTGCCGATCTCCTTGAGATACATCCGCACCGGATCGGCCGAGCCGCTAGCCCGGGCCATAGCCACGGCGGCAACCCGAGCCGGATCCTGCCTGCGGCGCATGCGACGACCGTTCAAAAGGTCGGCTGCCTGCGTATCGGGCGGCTCCTCGTCGAAGGGGATGGCGTTGTCGGTCATGAACTGGCGGATTTCGGCCAGCAGCTCGGGAGTCAGCTCGACCCGCGGCATGACAGCCGCAACATCAGCGGCATTCAACGGACGGCCCGCTTTGGCGCGCAGCAACAATCGTTGCTTGTACTCCTCGACGAACGAGGTGCTTGCCGGTACTGCGGGCTCGTTGTTCAAATACTGTCCTCCACGGCTTCTCCTACCCAAGCTAGCAAGTCTGTGATGGCCTCCGCTTGCCGGGACGGTTCTCTAACATCTTCTCGCCTCAATCGAAGCCACGTATGTTCCCTGAAAATGTCCGCTCGTTCCTCGGGATCGACGGCCATCGCCGCCGCGTTAGCCGAGTCGGCCATCAGCTGTTCGAGGTACGGATCCCACAGAAGTGCCGCCACGTCCATCGGCTCCGCCTGCGACTCCTCGACCGACAGCCGCTGCACCACCTCAGCCACTTCGGGGCCACCCTTTTCGATTACGTCATGCAGCGAATCGGAGGAACGCAACAGGTCATAGGTCGTGGCGCACAGCTCATCGGTGAACAACTCGGGCACCAACAGCTTGGCGATCTCGTCGTGACGATGAACCGTGAGCTTCAACGCCTCGAGTTCAGGGCTGTCGCGCAGCTCTTCCTGCCGCCGAGCAACCAGGGGCCGGTCGGTCTGCTTCGAATCTTGAGCGGATCGTGGCGGGTTGGCTAACTGTTTGCGCACCAGATCGAGTTCAAGCCTGCAGCGGGTGGCAACCGTCACCGCGTACTGATCGCGGACCAACGGATCTGGGTGCTCTCTGATCATCGCCAAGGCGGTTTCCGCGGTGCGAGCCCGACCTTCCATCGTTCCGTGATCCCCGGCCGCCAATGCCCGCTCGACCCGAAACTCGAGGAACGGGCGAGCTCCGGTGACCGAGGCAACCAATCGCTCCGGATCCTCTTGTGCTAGGTCTCCCGGATCGACGCCCTGGGGAAGATCAGCAACCGCTACATCCAGGTCGTGGGCTTGCTCCCATTCGTAAAAGCGAGCAGCAGCGTTCTGGCCCGCGGAGTCGGCATCGAAGGCCAACACCACTCGACGGGCGAAGCGGCGCAGCAGCTTGACGTGGTCTTCGGTCAATGACGTACCGCAGGTGGCCACCGCTCGGGTGAGCCCGGCCGAAGCGAAGCCGATGACATCGGTGTACCCCTCGCAGACCACAACCTCGTCTGCCTTAACAACCGATTCCTTGGCCCAGTTCAACCCGTAGAGCAGCCGACTCTTGGCATAGACCGTCGACTCAGACGAGTTCTTGTACTTCGGCCCATCTCGACCGGGCAGAATCCGTCCGCCGAAACCCACCGCCGTTCCTTGAGCATCGAAGATCGGAAAGAGCACTCGCTCCCGAAAGGCATCCTGCTGACGGCCCCGGCGGTTAACAAACCCCAGGCCGCTGTCGGTGAGATCAGCGTCGGATAGCCGGAGCGAACGAGCCAGCAGGTCCCAGCCGTCGGGGGCCCAACCAACCTGGTACTGGCGAACCATGTCGCTATCAAACCCTCGGCGCCGCAGATAGCTTCGGGCAGCACCGGCATCCTCGCTGTTGAGCAAACGATCGTGATACCAGGCCACGGCCTGAGCCAGGGCTTCCTGCAGCTTTGTCTTCCGGCGTCGGTCTTCGCCGCCGCCGGCATCGGTGTAGTTGAGGGTGATACCGGCCTTGTTGGCCAGCCATTCGACCGAGCCGACAAAATCGAGGTGTTCCTTTTCTCGCACGAAAGTGATGGCGTCGCCCCGCACGCCACATCCGAAGCAGTAGTAGAGCCCCTCTTCGGCGTTCACTGAGAACGACGGCGACTTTTCAGCGTGGAACGGGCACAAACCCTGGAAACGCCGACCGACGCGACGCAATTGGGTGTACTGGGTTATTACCGCGACGATGTCACTCGCTTCGCGGACCCTGCCAATATCCTCGTCAACGATCCCCACTACTACTCAAAGCTACACCAGCGACCTGACATTTCAGGTACTTGCGGCCTCGAAGCATGTCGCTGAACGCTAAAGAACGGTGCGGAGCACTCCAAAGGCCTCGGCGTACTCGACACCGATCTCCTTGCCTCGCAGGCAAGCCAGGGCCGCTACCGACTCCGGGCTGCGGATATGTGGCGAGGGGCGAGCCTGGGTGGCGTACGCCGCCAGGGCGTCTTGCTTACGATCGAGCAGATCGGAAATGTCGACGAACGACTGAGGCCGCGGCACATCGTCGGACCACCACATGATCTTCGGCGACTCGTAGACCAGCACATGCGGTACGAGCCACTTGCCGAAAACCGGCGCTATCGGTCGCAGTGCAGCGACCGACGTTTCGAAGGTCGCCACGTGGTCCTGGTCGTAGTCGGCCCCCGACGGGATGAGCACCAGTTCGGGCTCAAAGTCGTTGATGCGCTTTTCGAATAGGTCGACAAGGTCGCGCTTTGGCACCGTGTCGAGCTTTTCGATCATGTCCTGATCCCCGTAGGCGATGTGCCAATCGAAGCCCAGGATCTTCGCCACGTCGGCGATCTCGTCCAGCCGTTGTTGGTAGGTAGTCCCACCTTCGATGCCGTAGTGGTGAAAACCATCCACGGTCATGAACTGGACCTGGATCTCGGCGCCCTGATCTGCAAGTCGGGCCATGATCCCACCGCAGGCCAACGCTTCATCGTCGGCATGGGGCGAGATTACAAGGGCCCGCTTGATCGATGAGAGTTGCAACTCAGGCAGCCTCGGACACGACGATGTCCCGGTAGTACTCGATGGTCTCTTCGATCAGCGCGTCGAGGGTGATCTCCGGCATCCAGCCGACTGCGGGAGCGGCGGCGAGGACGGGAGTCTTTTCGAACGACTCGGCCTCTTCGTACAGTTCTCCGTGGATCTCTTTTGCATCGGCGTAAACCACGTTGGAACTTGAGCCGGTCATCTCTTTGATCCGATCGGCCAAGCCTCGGACGCTGATCTTGTTGTCCGGGTTACCAACGTTGTAGATGAGTTCGCCGCTAGCGATGGCATCGTCCATGTGGTCGGTGATGAACCGTACCAGGTCGGTCACCGACACGAAGGCTCGCAGCTGCTCGCCGGTGGCGAACACGGTGATGTCCTCACCTGCCAGTGCCTGCTGGACGAAGGTCGGCATAACAAAGCCGCCACGCTCGGACTGGCGGGGGCCGGTCACGTTGAACGGGCGGATCACGATGCCTCGAAGGCCGCGGTGCCGGCTATTGGCCATGATGGCCTCGGTCAGGCACTTGGCGATGGCGTACTCGATCCGGACCGAATAGTCGACGGGAACTTCGATGGTGTCGCCTTCGGCGAGCAGCCCGGAGCGGCCGTAGACCTCGGCGGAGGAGAAGTCGACTACTGGGACGTCGTACTCGACGCACTGGTCGACTACCAGCTGGCAGGCCCGTACGATGTCGGCGCCAAGCCGCCCAGCGAAACGAAGAATGCCGGCAGGTCCAACGAGGGAGGCAGCGTGAACAACACGTTCTGCCCCTTCGATTGTTCCGCCCTCGGCGAAGTACTCCTCGACGCTCATCTTCAACACGGTGCAGTTCGGGTTCGACTCGTAGGGTTCGGTCGAAATGACCGAGCTAACCAAGGAGTCGATGATGATGACCTTCTTACCTTTGGCGAGGTAGGCATCGGCGACAAACGAACCGATGAAGCCCATACCGCCAGTGACGATCACCGCGTTGTGGGTGTCTACCGCAGCTGCGTTATTCATATTCTTTTGCTCTCCTAGTGGGCCGAGCTGAGGGAGTTACTCTCGGCCAGGTCATTTCGATAGTCGGGTAGTCTCGCAGGATCGCCGGCTTGCCAGATAGGCAAATGGTCCAGCGATCCGCCCCGCCAGCTGCCACAGGTGGTACTTCGCTGGGACGGAAACGTCCTGGCTCAGCACCTCGTCTCGTTCGAGAAACGCCGTGAACAACATTGGTAGACCGCTCCTGATGCGAGAGGTAACAGCCCCGCGCGTTTCTTTTGCCATGAAGTGCTTTGTCAGGAAGGCGGTCAAACCTAAGCCATATGTGTACATATGCTTACTGAATGCTCGGTCGTCGTATGCGTCGGCATGCCAGCCGACCACGGCTGGTTCATAGGCCACGAGCCCACCGCCGCTAAGCACACGAATCGGGGCGTCGAGGTCTTCTCCGCCGCGGGCTTTTGTGCCCGGACCAAGCAACTCGTCGAAGCCACCCATCGACCGGAATGTCTCTGTGTCGTACGCCATGTTGGAGCCGTTGGCGAAGGTCCCCGCTCGATAGGGATGGACCGGATCATCAGAAGACTCGAATTCGAACAGCACCGGCTCACGGCCCTGGCGACTACCCCACGCCATCAGCGTCTCGAAGAGCAGCTGCTCCTCGGTGTCGAGGTAGAGCGGCGGGCAGAAGCCGGTGACACAGCGCACGTCCTCGTGGCGGACGAAGCCTCTGGCGATCGCCAGCAACCACATCGGGTCGACACGAATATCGTCGGAGAGGAATGCGGTAATCGGATATCGCGCTTCCGCCAGCCCGATATTGCGGGCTCGCGATAGGCCGGGGCGCTCCTCGGAAATGAAGCGAACCCGATCGTCGGCCCCGAACGCCGCTCGAACCGCGTCAGCGGTAGCGGTTGAACTGGCCCCGTTTTCGACGATGATCACTTCGATCGGAGATGGATAGTCCTGCTTCAGGATCAGCGTGGTGCATTCGACGACCTGTTCCGGCCGGTTCCGCGTGCCGATTACCACGGTGACCGCTGGTAAAGACTGTTCACTGAGCGCCGCGAGTTCGGCGGACAGCGTCGGCATCGGCTTGCCGGAGAGAGGATCCGCAGGCAGCGTCCAGTGAGGGCCGGCAACGGCGCGTATATCGGCGGCGAAGACCTCGGCCGCGGTGCGACAAACATCGCCGATGTCGAGCTCTCCGTCGACTAGGTCCACGGTCATCATGCCCAGTAGTTCGGCTTGAAACCGCATCAGGATGCGAGCTCTCTGGTAGCGAGTTCCCGACGGTGTTTCGCCGGTACCTTCCAAACGGGTCGGCGGGTTAGCAAGGTCGATCTGGCCGACCCAGAGGGGCGCAGACCGCTCGACGGCCAAGCTGCCGTCAATACCTTTTGCGTTGCCGTCCATTTTCACCCATCGAGCCCACGCGGCTATTCACCGACTTACGTAGACGAGTTCAAAGGGCCCATCAAAAATGAGCTGTACGCCGTCGCCTACTCAAATTCGCCTATGCAGCAAGAAATTAACTGCATGGACAAGGCTATCCCTAGTGGCTCAATGCTTCGGAAAAGATACCCCAGCAAAATTACCTGGGAGTTTGCTATGAATTCGGACGACTAAACCAGTCGTTCCGCCAGCCAATCGGTGACCTCAGCGATCGGCAAACGTACCTGCTCCATCGAGTCGCGCTCACGGATGGTGACCGCCTTATCCTCGAGGGAGTCAAAGTCGAAGGTGATGCAGTACGGCGTGCCGATCTCATCCTGGCGGCGATAGCGCCGACCGATGGCCTGAGTCTCGTCGTAGTCGACCATCCAGCGGGGCTGCAGCTCAGCCAACAGCTCCTTGGCCGGTCCGGTCAGTTCAGGCTTCTTCGACAGAGGAAGCACTGCGACCTTGTACGCCGCGATGCGATGATGAAGTCGCAGGACGGTGCGGGTCTCGTCATTGACGATCTCGTCGTCGTAGGCGGCCATCAGGAAGGCCATCATCGTTCTGGTGGCGCCAGCAGCCGGTTCGATCACATGGGGCACGTAGCGTTCGTTTGCCGCCTGGTCGAAGTACTCCAGCTTCTGGCCGGAGTGAGCGATGTGCTGATCGAGATCGAATGAACCGCGGTTGGCGATGCCTTCGAGCTCGTCCCAACCCCACGGGAACAGGAACTCAACGTCGCTGGTGTCGGATGAGTAGTGGCTCAGCTCGTCTGAGTCATGGGGGCGCAGGCGTAGTTTCTCTTCATCGATGCCGTGGTCGAGGTACCACTGGAACCGTTCCTTGCACCAGTACTCGTACCACTGGTCGGCCTCGGCCGGCGGAACGAAATACTCCATCTCCATCTGCTCAAACTCACGAGTACGGAAGACAAAGTTGCCGGGGGTGATCTCGTTGCGGAAGCTCTTGCCGATTTGGGCGATACCGAGCGGAGGCTTCTTGCGTGAGGTGTTGATCACGTTGGCGAAGTTGATGAACATGCCCTGCGCCGTCTCGGGCCGCAGGTAGGCGACAGCGCCTTCATCCTGAACCGGGCCGGCCTGGGTCTTGAACATCAGGTTGAACTGACGCGGTTCGGTGAATTCGCCTTTTGTGCCGCAGGTCGGGCAGACATCGGGGTCATCGAGTTTGTCCTGGCGGTGCCGAGCTCCACAGTTTCGACAATCGACCAACGGGTCGGTGAAGTTCGAGAGGTGGCCCGATGCTTCCCAGATGGCCGGTGGCGACAGGATCGATGCATCAAGCCCGACGACGTCGGAACGCAGCTGCACCATCGAACGCCACCATGCCTCCTTGACGTTGCGCAACATGAGTACGCCGACAGGGCCATAGTCGTAGGTTGAGCGGAAACCGCCGTAGATCTCAGCGGACGGAAAAACGATTCCGCGCCGCTTCGATAGGTTGACAATTTTGTCGAAGAGGTCTGGGACAGGCTCGCTCATGGGAACGCAGCGTAACGGCTGTATGACGAATTAGATGGCCCTTTTCCCTTGTGAACCGGGTATTACAGCCGACAGGCTCACAGTGCCGGAGAGCAATGACCCAAGCGAGATCGGTCAACCGATCCCCGCCTCCAATCGATTCGTCGCCGCGTTGGTCGACATGATGGTTGTGGCGATGCCCACCATCGTGGTGGCCCTCGTGCTGTCCGAGCGCTTCCCGATCCTCGACAACAGCAATGGTCGGCCCCGATTCAGCGAGCCAGACCAACTGAGGATCAACGAAATCGATCAGGGATTCAACCGAGCGATGCGGCTCGGCGAAACCGTATTTACGCTGAGCGGCAGCGGCTGGTGGCTAACCCTGCTGGTTCTGATCACCCTCACCGCGTTCGTCTTCGTTGTGCTGCCGTCCAAGCTCAAGCTTCGCACCCCGGGCCAATTGTTGCTCTCCGTGCCGCTGGTTGCCGATGCAGACGAGCAGCTCGAAACGGTGATTATCGTCGACGACCCCTCAGAAATCGAGGACCCGTCCGGTGACCGTGTTCAAGAGAACGGCACCGAGTCCGGCGCCGACGAAGCTTCGAGCTTCGATAACGCCAACACTCAAGAGTCAAGCGAACCCACCCGGGAGTCGGCTGACTCAGCAGATTCAAGCAACGCATCGGAGACAGCCGACACGACCGACCCGAGCCATTCGAGCGAATCACAGCCGGCGGAGATCGCCAGCCCCGTCTCGCTTGGCGATACCGGGGACTATCTCGCATGGGACCGCGAACAGGCCACTACGGCCGCCAGCGCTAGCGCCAGTCGATCGGCGGGGAGCTCCTTCGACAGCTTGGCCCTTACCGAGTCATCGCTGGCTGAGAGCGACCTCAATGCATCAACAGCGGTCAAGACAAAGTCGGCCACCCCCAGCGCCGCTGCCACAGCTGCCACTACAACTGTCGCCGCAACGACAGCCAACGGTGCCGGTACCGCCGAGTCACCGATTTGGAGTGACCTCTGGAATGCCTGGCTGTACTGGGACCCGGCCTCGGACCGCTGGTTCCGCCACGACACCGACAACAACTGCTGGAAGCCGCTGAAGTAGTTGGCTCAACTAGCCGGCGGCTTATGTGGCGCCGTCCTGCAGTTGCTCATACAGAATCGTCGAGGAACGCAGCCGACGTTCGATGTGTTGCTCGATCAGCTTGGCCGCCAGCGTCTCTAGCTCCTGAGCGACCTCTGCTGGAGTGGTATCCAGGACGTGGCGAACCTTGCCGTCAAACACGTTCTTCAGCGCCAGCCTGGCCGGATCGCTGATCGGCTCGCCCTTCGGACAGTTTGAGCACAGCACCCCACCCTCGTTGATCTGGATGGCCACCAGATTGTGCGGCGAACCGCAGCGCACGCACGCGTCGACCAGTGGCTGAACGCCCTCGAGCACGAGGAACTTCGCAACAAAGGTGGGGACGACCAGCGGATTACCTGCTCGCTCCAGCTCCTTCAACGCCCCGGTGAGCATTTTGTACAGCGCCGGGCTGGCCTCAGCATCAGCGACGCCGGAGTCGATCACTTCCAGCAGCAGCGCGGCGCGACCGTAGCTGTCGAGGTCGGCCCGTAGGTTGACGAACGCCACAACCCGTTCGGCCTGCGTCACGATGTCGAGGTTTCTACCCTCATAGAGCTGCAGCTCGACGATCGAGCCGGGTTCCAAACGCGAACCGAACTTGCTCTTGGTTCGCCGCACCCCTTTCGCCACTGCCCGGATCTTGCCTCTCCCCCGGGTGAACAACACGACGATCCGGTCGGCCTCGGCCAACTTGTAGGTGCGAAGCACAACGGCCTCGTCGCGATAAAGCGCCACGACCGGACCCTACACCGTTGACGCCCCTAGATGGTTAGGCGCTCAAGTGGTTAGGCCGCCGAAACGGCGATTTCTGCTCTGATACTCAGCCACCGCTTCTGCCAGGTGGGTCCGTCGAAAATCAGGCCAAAAGGTGTCGGTGAACACCAGCTCGGCGTATGCCGACTGCCAGATCAGAAAGTTCGAGATGCGATACTCACCCGACGTCCTGACCCACAGATCAACGTCGGGCATCTCTGGGTCGTAGAGGTGTTTCGCCACCAGGGCCTCGTCGATATCGGCCGGGTCGGTGCCAGATGCCACGATCTGTTTGATGGCGTCCACCAGTTCGGCCTGAGCCCCATAGTTGAACGCCACCGTCAGGGTCAGCTTGCGGTTGCCCGCGGTCAACGCGATCGACTCGTCCATGCGTCTAAGAAGACGCTTTGGAACCTTCCAGTCACGCCGTCCTACGAAACGTATCCTGACGCCCTTTTTGTGGAACTCGTCACGGCGATCGACGAGCAATGACTCGTTGAACTTCATGAGGAACCGCACCTCGTCGGTGGGCCGACGCCAGTTCTCGGTCGAGAAGGCGTAAACGGTTAGCCACTCGATCCCCATTTCCAACGCCCCGTCGACCACGTCGAGCAGTGCTTCCTCACCGGCCGCGTGCCCGTCGGTGCGCTTCAGCCCACGTTCTTCGGCCCAGCGACCATTGCCGTCCATAACGCACGCCACATGACGAGGTAGGTGGTCGCCGTTCAGGCCCGAGGTACTCATGGAATCCGACGGTAGCCGTTGCTCACGACGTCCACCGACCGTATGAAGGAATTTCCCGACCAGCGGACCGCAGGAGACTTCAGCGTGAGTCGTTTATGCTGCTGCCGACCTAGTCGTCGACCGAGATGCAGTCGTAGTCGACTGCGAATCGAGCGGAGCGACCAGGGTGGAAGCGGGCGGCGTGGTGGTCTCGGTCGTCGTCGCACCCGGATCGACCGTGGTGGTGGTGACCTCCTCAGTGGTCGTCGTCACCTCTTCAGTGGTCGTCGTGACCTCTTCAGTCGTCGTGGTGACCTCTTCAGTCGTCGTCGTGACCTCTTCGGTGGTCGTGGTGACCTGTTCCGTCGTCGTCGTCACCACTTCGGTGGTCGTGGGGCGAGTCGTCGTCGTGGTCGGTCGGGTTGTGGTCGTCGTCGGGCGAGTCGTCGTGGTGGTTGGGCGAGTCGTCGTCGTGGTCGTCGAGGTGGTGGTGGTCGTCGTAGTAGTAGTAGTGGTCGAAGCGGTCGTCGTCGTAGTCGGGCGAGTCGTGGTGGTGAGACGGGTCGTCGTCGTCAGACGAGTGGTGGTCGTCGTCGGACGAGTGGTGGTCGTCGTCGGACGGGTCGTGGTCGTCGTCGGACGGGTTGTCGTCGGTGTCGGACGGGTCGTGGTGGGACGGGTCGTCGTCGGCGTCGGACGGGTCGTCGTCGGGCGAGTCGTTATCGGACGGGTCGTCGTCAGGCGAGTCGTCACCGGACGAGTAGGCGTAGGACGAGTCGTTGTGGGACGAGTCGTCGTTGTAGTCGGCCGGGGCCTTGTCGTGGTTGTGACCGGCCGACGCCTGGTCGTCGTTGGACGCTGGGTCGTAGTCGGTCTCGTCGTGGTGACCCGAACGGTTGGCGGGCCGACCTGGAGCACGGTCGTTAGAGAGACGACGGGGCGAGCCGTGGTCGATGTGGTCGGGGCCGTCACGAGAAAGGTTGACGGGACGGTGCTAGCCACCCCGGCGGTGGCCGACGGAAGGCTGGTACTGGTCGATGAGGACGACGTGGTCGCCGAAGCTGCCGCCGATTGCACCTTGGTCGTCGACTTCGCGGCAGAGGTTGAACGGGTCCGCGGCTGGGCCGGAACCTGCTCGACGGCCAGCGGAGCCGTTTGCTGCGTTAGCTGGGCCGAGACCGGCGATTCCTGCTCGACCGAGAGGGCGGGAGACAGCGGCTCGCTGAACTCGCTGGATGGTGGCGCGTCAGCGGTAGACGGGGTCCCATCATCGATGTTGTTCTCGGCTAGGGCGGCATCGGTCTCGCCGCCGCCTCCCCCGAGTACCAAGAAGGCCAGAAGGCCACATGACAGCGCCACTGCCCCGACGACTGCGGTCAGGAACCAGCGGCGCTCCGCGGCCTCGAGCAGGGAGGCTGGAATGAGGCTGGTAGCCACCGGCGCTGCCGTCGCTGGAAGACGGCGCACCCTTTCCGACTCGGGTAGTTCGGCGGACTCGACGAACAGAGCTGGATGATCGGGCTCGACAGGATCGCCCTCTGGCGGTTCGGAACCGGGCTCATAGATGACGGTCGACCACTGCATACCGCCCGGCCTGGCGGCCTCGGTGCTCAGCTTTAACGCGCCGGCCAAGTCGCCGACCGAACTCAGGTTCTGGGTTTCGGGTGCTGGCTCAACCACCACCTCGTCGACTCGGGACTCATCCGGCCAAAGCCGAGGCGAACCGATGTCGCTCTGGACACCGGCACCACCGCCGAACAGGCCTGCACTCTCGACGACAGGCACCACGAGTGGGCCGGTCTCCGACGTGGACCCATCTTCGGGGTCGGACACATCAGGGTTTAGAGCGGTGGCGTTCAGAACACCGGCATCGAGAACGGTGGTGTCGGCAGCGCTGGCAACAACTGCGCCGGCATCGGCACTCTCGGCCTCTTCAATATCGGCCTGATCCAGCTCAGCATCTGAGGTAGCGACCTCTTCACCGTCGGCCTGTTCAACGTCGGTATCCGAAGCGTCAGCATCTGCGTCGACTGCGTCTACATCGACTGCATCGGTATCGGCTGCATCGACTGCATCGACTGCATCGACTGCATCGACGAAGCCAACGGCACCGGCAGCCGCGGGCGCCAAGATAGCCGCATCGTCTGGCGGCAAAATGACTGCGTCCTCAGGCTCCAAGACAGCTGCATCTTCTGACGGCAGAACGGCTGGATCCAGCGGAAGGAAGAGGGCGGCTAGCTCATCGCCCACATCGACTTCGACTTCGGGGGTATGAATCGTCGAGAGGCTCGGCTGGCCAAAGGCCAGGTCGTTGAGACCAAGCACATCATCGATCGGCGGGACGTCGGTTGTGCCAGGGCCGGGAAAGATTGGCGGTGTTATCGACCCGACATCGTGGAGGCCTCTAGCGAGCTCACCGTTGGTGGCGTCGCCATTGGATGAGTAGTCGGAAGAGTCACCGTTCGATGAATCGCGATCGAGTTCGGACCCAAGGCCTTCAAAAACTGGCTGGCCCTCGGAAAATGGCAACGGCTCATCGCTCACCGTGGAGCTGAATAACAGTTCCGCAGGAGGCGCGACGGGGTGCTCATTCCGAGTCGATATATCGGACTCCCCAGGCTGCTGTCCAGGGTCGCTATCTGGTGCCATCGGCTCTTGCTCCAGTGGATGGTTATTCGCCAGTTCCGCCCAGCACATGCATCCTAGTGCCTAAGCCGACAAGGATGACCACTGCTCAATACCACTTAGGCAAAGTTACCCACATCTCGGCCAGCGCTGGCCGGCGCCTAATGGGATCAGCAAAGAGCCGGACCCGGTTTGATGATGCCTAGGCTGACACCGATGACCAGCGTGCAAGACCTCTTAGGCAAAGTGACCCTAGCTCTGCCCGGCGGAGGTGAAAGTCGGCCCGGTCAGGTCGAGATGGCCACAAGCGTCGCCGAGACTCTGGCCTCCGACGAGGCGCTGCTAGTAGAGGCCGGCACCGGCACCGGTAAGTCGCTGGCTTACCTCACGCCGATCGTTGCCTCGGAGAGGCAAGCGGTCGTTGCTACCGCAACCATCGCCCTGCAAAGCCAGCTGGTAGAGATCGACCTTCCCCTCGTCGCCGCGGCGCTAGACCGAGAAGTCACCGTTGCATTGCTCAAGGGCAGGGGGAACTACCTCTGCCGTCAGCGACTAGCAGAGCTCGAACGGGCGCAGCGAACTGAGCAACTTCAACTGCTGGGGGGCCGAAACCCCGACCACCACCTCGAAACGGTCGTCGATTGGGCAGAGACAACGGCCAGCGGAGATCGCGAGGAGCTAAACCCCGCTCCGCCATCAGAGGTTTGGGGCGCTGTCTCGGTCGGGTCCGATGAGTGCCCTGGAGCAAAGCGCTGCCCCTCGGGCGACAACTGCTTTTCCGAACAGGCCAGGCAGCGGGCCATGGCAGCCGACGTCATCGTTACCAATCATCACTACTACGGACTGAATATTGCCTCCGGTGGCGTCCTGCTTCCGGAGCACGAGGTCGTCGTTTTCGATGAGGCCCACCAGCTTCCAGAGGTTCTAGGCGCCACGTGCGGCACCGACCTGAGTGGCGGCAGATTCCGAGCGTTGGGCCGACGGGTCCGGTCGGTGCTCACCGACGACGATCTCTCGGCGGCCCTCGACCAGTCGGCCGCCCATATGGACGAATTGCTGCGGCCGCTTATCGGGAAGGCCATCGATGACCTCGGCGACCTGGTCAACGCCATGGTGACTGGGCGCGATCGCTCGGACAAGATCATCTCGGAACTGCGCAAGCTCAACCCCGCCGAAGGCAGCGACATCGCCGCTCGCATCGAACGCACAATGTTGATCGCCACCCGGTTGGTAAACGACATCGACTCCGTTATCGAAGCCGAGGATTCCGATGTGCTGTGGGTCGATGGCGGTCCAAACAATGCCATGCTGCGGCGCACGCCCCTGGAGCTAGAGGAACTTTTGCAGGCCAACCTCTGGGAGTCGAAGGCGGTGATATTGACCAGCGCCACACTTTCCGACGGCATCATTCCCCAGCTTGGCCTCGATCCGGACCGACCGGTGCTTCGGGTCGGCTCGCCGTTCGACTACGAAACTTCGGGACTGCTGTATTGCCCAACCCACCTGCCACAACCGAAGAGTCCAGATCATCGAGCGGCGGTGCAGGACGAGATCATCGCTCTGGTCGAGGCGGCAGGCGGTCGAGCGCTCTGCCTATTCACCAGTTTCGGCGCCATGACCGAAGCTGCGGAACGACTTGAGACCGAGATCGACAATCCGGTGTTGGTCCAGGGTGAAGCGCCAAAGGGCGCACTGATCGAAAAATTCAAAGCCGATCCGTCGGCGATCCTGCTGGCCACCATGTCTTTCTGGCAGGGCATCGACCTGCCAGGCTCGACGCTGACGCTGGTCACCATCGATCGGCTGCCGTTCCCTCGCCCCGACGAACCGGTCGCTCAAGCCCGGCGAGACCGAGCGGGCAAGATGGCGTTCCGCGAAGTTGATCTTCCCCGAGCCCAGACCCTGCTCGCTCAGGCCGCTGGACGATTGATCAGGCGTGGCGACGATCGAGGGGTGGTCGCTGTGCTCGACCCTCGACTAGCAACCAACCGGTCCTACCGCTGGGACCTCATCCAGGCCCTACCGCCATTCAAACGAACCAAAGATCGCGACGAAGTGACCAGGTTCTTAGCCAAGCTCGACCTTGAGTCAACCTCGGCAACCGTCGCGGAGTAAGAGCTCTAGCTCCCGTCGCTGGCTAACAACTTCGCGCCACCGATTCCCTGCCCCTCGGCGGTAGGCACGGTGTCGAGTTCGGTGTGGTCACCGGTCCTGAGGTGGCACGAGGCGAGATGGTCGCTGGTTGCCTTGTCGATCTCCGCCGCATTGGCCGGTGGATTCAGCGACGGCGTCTCGCTGTTGCAGACGCCGTCTACGGCGATAGGGCAACGAGGATGGAAGGCACAGCCTGCGGGAGGGTCAACCGGGCTCGGCACGTCGCCCTGCAGCAAGATTCGACCTCGTTTGATCGACGGATCGGCGATCGGAATGGCAGAGAGCAAAGCCTCGGTATAGGGGTGCTGCGGATCACGGTAGAGGCTCGTGCGCTCGGCGATCTCCACCACCTTGCCGAGATACATCACAGCAACCCGATCGCTGATGTGCTCGACAACGGCGAGATTGTGGGCGATGAACAACACGGTCAGGTCGAGCTCGCGCTGCAGCTCGCGGAGCAGGTTGAGCACCTGGGCCTGCACCGAAACGTCGAGGGCCGATACCGGCTCGTCGGCCACCACGAAGCGAGGCCGCAGAATGAGCGCTCGGGCTATCCCGATGCGCTGCCGCTGGCCGCCGGAGAACTCATGAGGGAACCGCTTGGCGTGCTCGGCTCGTAGGCCGACCAGCTCAAGCATCTCGTTAACCTGTCGCTGCTGTTCGTTACGATCGCCGATGCCATGGATCCGGAGGCCCTCGGCGATGCTGTTGCCGACGGGGGCTCGCGGATCGAGTGACGAAAACGGATCTTGAAAGATCATCTGCACATCGCTGCGCAGCTTCTTCAGCTCGGGCCCGGTTGCGGCCGCCAGATCGTGGCCGTCGAACTCGATGGAGCCTGCGCTTGGGTCGATAAGTCGCACCAGCATTCGCCCCAGGGTCGATTTGCCGCAGCCGCTCTCCCCTACCAAACCGAGGGTCTCACCCCGCCTGATTTCCAAGTCGACACCGGAAACGGCCTGAAGCTGACCAACGGTGCGCTTCAGAATGCCACCCTTGATCGGGAAGTCCTTTGTCAGCCCACGAACCTCGATCAACGATTCGGTCATTCCTCACCACCCGACGCCGCAGCACTTCCAGTTACGGCACTTCCAGTCACGGCACTTCGAGTCACAGCATCTCCAACTGCAACATCACTCGGCGCCGGATCATCGTCGCTGTGGAGCCAGCATCTGACGGCGTGTCCGTTGCCATCGTCGACCAGGTTTGGCCGCTCGGTGAAGCAGCGATCGAGGCCCGCTTCGACACGAGCCGCACAGCGATCGGCGAAGCGGCATCCGGGACCGAGGTCAACCAGACGAGGAACGATGCCGGGGATCGTGTCGAGCGTCTCCCGCTCACGGCCCAGCACTGGGATCGAACCGATGAGCCCCTGAGTGTAGGGATGTTGGGGATTGTCGAACAGTTCCTGAACGGTCGACTCCTCAACGATCTCGCCTGCGTACATGACCGCCACACGATCGGCCATCTCAGCGATAACCCCGAGATCGTGGGTGATCAACATCACCGCGGTGCCGAAGTCTCGCTGCAGTCCTCGCATCAGATCGAGAATCTGAGCCTGGATGGTCACATCGAGCGCTGTGGTCGGTTCGTCGGCGATGAGCAACTCGGGTTCCAGCGCCAGCGCCATGGCGATCATGACCCGCTGAGCCATGCCACCCGACATCTCGTGGGCGTAGGCCCGAGACCGCGTGCTGGGGTCTGGTATGCCGACCATACGCAGCGCTTCGGTGGCCCTCTCATTGCCGACCGCGGAACGCATCGCCTTGTGGATCTTGTAGACCTCAGCGATCTGCCCGCCGACCCGGTGTACCGGGTTGAGCGCCGACTGAGGCTGCTGGAAGATCATGGAGATGCGGTCACCCCGCAGATCGGCCAATTCTTTACTCGACAGCGTTAGCAGGTCGACGCCATCGAACAGCACTTCGCCCGACTCGATCCGCCCCGGTTTCGGGACAAGACCCATGATCGACATCGAAGTAACCGACTTACCACAGCCGGACTCACCGACGATGCCGAGCACTTCGCCAGGGTTCACCGTCAGGTTCACGCCATCGACCGCTCTGACCACACCATCGCGGGTGTGGAACGATGTGGTGAGATTGCGGACCTCAAGCACCGGTCCGGAGTGTTCCGCGGTGCTCATTCGTTAAGCCCAGGATCGAGGGCGTCGCGCAGTCCGTCGCCAAGCAAATTGAATCCGAGGACGGTGATCATGATGGCCACGCCGGGGAAGAACACGAGGTGCGGCGCACTGAAGATCTGGTTCCGTTCCCTGGCCAGCATGCTCCCCCATTCCGCCGTCGGCTCCTGGGCTCCCAAGCCGAGGAACCCGAACGCTGCGGCGTCGAGGATGGCCGATGCGACACCGAGGGTGCCGATGACTACCAGCGGCGTCAGCGCATTGGGGATGACCCGGGTCCGTAGGATCCGAAACTTGCCCGCCCCGAGAGCTTCGGAGGCGGCGACAAAATCGAGTTCCTTGATCCCGAGCACCGAGGCCCGCATAACGCGGGCATACGACGGAATCGAAACGATGGCGATGGCTAACAGGGTGTTGCGCAGGCCGGGACCGAGCGCGGCCACAATGGCGATGGCCAGCAGCAGTGAAGGAAACCCCAGCAGCACATCCATGACCCGCATGATGACGTTGTCGACCCAGCGACCCCAGAACCCGGCCACCGCGCCAAGCGCTGAGCCGATGGTGAAGGCCAGTGCCACCGTCGTGAACCCGATAGAAAGGCTGACTCGGCTTCCGTATACCACTCGGCTGAACTGGTCTCTGGCGTTGCCGTCGAGGCCCATGACGTGCTGCGCGGTGTTCTCGTCGCAGCCAAAGATGTGAACGCACGGAGGGTCGCGCCGCATCCTGTCGCCCTCGTCGATGAAGTCTTTTGTCGGGTCGTGGGGGGCGATCAGCGGAGCGAAGACGGCAACGATCAGGAGTAGCCCGATGATGGTGAGGCCTGCAACACCGGTTTTGCGACGCAGGAGCCGTTTCCAGGCGCCGCGCCAGAGGCTCGTCGGCCGCTCGAGCAGCATGTTGCCGTCGACACCATCCAGGGGACCTTCAACGGTTGCCTCTGGCGTTTCGATATCGGTCATTCGAGTCGAATCCGTGGGTCGAGGTAGGCGTATGAGATGTCGACCAGCAGGTTCAACAGCACGTAGCCGGT
Source organism: Acidimicrobiales bacterium (assembly GCA_050633745.1). Classification (GTDB taxonomy): domain Bacteria; phylum Actinomycetota; class Acidimicrobiia; order Acidimicrobiales; family SZUA-35; genus JAHELU01. The sequence continues at coordinate 13,660 of JBOEHD010000081.1, read as the reverse complement.
GGCGATAATCACGACAAAACCCTGGATGACTGGGAAGTCGCGGGCGGTGATCGCTTCGAACAACATGGTGCCGACGCCGGCCAAGCCGAACACCGTTTCGGTGAGTACCGCCCCTGAGAGGAGCGCACCAAGCTGCAGACCGATGATGGTCACCACCGGCAACAGCGCGTTTCGCAGGCCGTGGCGAACGACCACACGGCTCTCGACTCCGCCCTTAGCCCTGGCTGTTCGGATGTAGTCGCGGCCCATCACGTCGAGCAGGCTTGAGCGGGTGATCCTGGCGATGATGGCCATGGGGATCGTGCTCAGAGCGACCGCGGGGAGAACCAGATGCTCAAGGGCATCGAATAGCACTTCCCAATCGCCGGTGATCAGCGAGTTGAAGATGAAGTGGTTCGAAATGAACTCGACCACAAGGAAACTGAAGGTGTCTTCGGTGACTGTCCAGCCCCAGACCTCATAAAACGGATCTGACGATAGGCCGGCGGTAAGCCGACCCGATGGTGGTAACCAGCCCAACTTGGCGGCAAAAAGCCAGATCATCATTAAGCCGAGCCAAAACACCGGCATGGAGACGCCGACATTGGCCGCCATCATCGTGCCGACGTCGACACCGGTGTTGTGCCGCATCGCCGAAAGAACCCCAAGAGCGACACCGATGACAACCGCCAGAATGAGAGCGAAGGTCGCCAGCTCGATAGTCATCGGCAGTCTCTCGACCAGAATCTGTGAGACCGGTCGGGAGAAGCGAATCGAATCGCCGAAGTCACCCTTGACCATGTCTTTCAGATAAATGCCGAGCTGGACCGGCAATGGTTCGTTGAGGCCCTTTGCCTCTTCGAAGGCGGCGCAGGCCTCGGCGGTGGCCTTCTCCCCAATGATCGACTTACAGGGATCACCGGGGATCAACCGAGCGAGAAAGAAGGTCACAAGCAGAATTCCGAAAAGAACCGGAATGGCCAAGATAAGACGCTTGACGATGAACTGCAGCAACCGAAACTCCTCTCAAACTCGGGTATTGCCAGCGCTCTACGGTTGTTCCCCGGCCACGAGGACCGAGGAACAACCCAAAGCTGAAATTGTGAGCGCTACAGGGTAACGATCAGCTCTCGCTGTTGATGAGAGCGTCCCATAGGTAGCTGTAGTACTCAAACGCACCGGTGTTGCCGACGTGCAGCGGGTCGGCGGCATCGATGCCTGCGCCCCAGGAGACGACAACGTCGTTGGCATCGAAGGACGAGCCATCGTGGAAGGTCACACCTTCACGCAGGGTGCAGACCCATTCGGTCACGTCACTGTTGCCGGTGCATTCGGTTGCCAAACGAGGCTCAACCGCTCCGGAGTCAATGGCGTATCCGAGCAGAGGCTCTACGACCTGCTGGCAGACCGACAGGGATTCACCGTCGGTCTCATCGGCGCAGTACATGCTGATCGGCTCGGCGTTCTGCATGTAGACAAAGGTGTCTTTGCCTGGATCGGCGCGGTGGAACAGTGGTGCGCCGAAGGGGCGGAAGTGACCGTTTTCAACCGAGGCCAGTGTGGCCGATGCCGATGCGCCGTGGGCGATCGGAACCATGGGGACTAGGTCCTTGATGGCGTCGTTTGCTGCAGCATAGATACCAGCGGCATCCGCATCGTTAGAGATCTGCGAGCCGGCTTCGAGCTGCTCGTAGATCTCGGGGTGCGGGGCGCCGAACTGCGGGTTCGACTTGCTGAAGTGGAAGTCGAGGAAGTTGGTGACGTGGGGATAGTCGGCACCCCAGCCCAGCAGGTAGAAACCATCCAGGCGACCGTTGGTCGACTCGTCGATGAATTCACCGGACTCCATGGCCACAACATCGGCTTCGATGTTGAGGTTTTCCTTCAACTGGGTCTGGAACTCAACCGCTACAACGCTTGGCTCTGGCAGGTAGCCACGGAACACATCGCGGTAGTAGATGGTGGTTGAGAAACCATCGGGGAATCCGGCCTCGGCCAGAAGACCGCGGGCGGCCTCGGCGTCGAAGTCGTACCAGCTTTCGCCTTCACAACCGTTGGGGATTGAACACGGGGTGAAGTGGGAAGCCACCTCGGAACCCTCGGGGTAGAAGTTGTCAACGATCCGCTGCCGGTCGATTCCCTGGGCCACCGCTTGGCGGACCAGTGGATCAGCAAACACGGTGTCGCCACCTGGCGTATCGCCGTTCACGTCGAGCGAAGCGGTCATGGCCAGGTACAGGGTGTTGGGGTTAGCGACCGGGATGAAGTTCAGGTCAGCGTTGTTCTGCACGGTCGTGAAGTCGTCCGGGCTGAGGTTGGTGATCTGATCAACCGTTCCAGACTGCAGCTCGAGCAGACGTGCGGCGCCCTCGGTCGCCCAACGGACAACCAGGGTTTCGAACGAAGCGGCTTCGCCCCAGTAGGAATCGTTGCGCTTGAATACGATCTGATCGCCACGGCTCCACTCGTCGAGCATGAAGGGACCGGTGCCGATTGGATTATCCAACGGTGCACCGCCTTCAGCTGCGAGGTGTTCCTCTGGCTGGATGCCGAACGGGGTGAAGGCCGCAATCTGGCGGAACGCCGGGACCGGGCTACACATTGAGAATGTGACCTCATACTGGCCGGTTGCTTCGATCGACTGCAGCTTGCCGCCGTACTCACAGTCCGGAGCGGAAATCGACTTAGGTTCGAATGCCATCGCCTCTTCAGGCTCGTCATCCGAGGAATCATCGTCGGTTGCTGGCTCTTCGCCATCACCTTCGGTTGATTCCGGCGCCTCGGATTCCGTGGAATCACCGTCTTCTGCGGCGTCATCGCTGCTACCGCATGCGGCGGCAACCAACGTGAAAATCAGCAGTAACGTTACGACTTTCTTTAACGAAGTCATGAGCTGGGTCCTCTCCCTCGACTGCATGGTGACACGCCAACATAGCCGCTCATAGCAGAACCTGCTTCGATGTCAGTCGATTCAGAACCAACCCGTTTTGTGCCGCAGCAGTTTCAAGCTTTTGGAACTTGGGCTAGTAGCCAAGCCGTTCGATTGAGGTCCGGTCCTGCTGCCAGTTCTTATCGACGTTTACAACCAGCTCTAGGAATACACCGTCTGGCAGTTGCCGCCTTACCCGAATGCCAACATCTTTGAGCGTCTGGCCACCCTTACCGATGACAATTCCCTTTTGAGATTCGCGTTCGACCAGGATCTCAACCCGAATTCGCGGCCACTCCCATTCGACCACTCGTGTGGCAACCGAATGAGGCAATTCTTCTCGCAAGATATGAAGCAGCTGTTCTCTGACCAGCTCAGCCACGGTGAAGGCCTCTTTGACGTCGGTGACCATCTCCGCCGGGTACCACATCGGCCCGACAGGCATCCGCGACGCCACCTCTTCGACCAGTGGCTGCACACCTTTGCCGGTCCAAGCCGACACTGGGTAGTAGGCCGAGAAGTCGAGTTCGGCGGTGGTGGCCAGCTGGGCCAGCACCTTGTCGCGATCGAGTCCATCGATCTTGTTGACCACAACGATGGTCTTTTCCGGGTTCATCCGTTCGGCGAGGAATCGATCGCCCTTGCCGAACCCTTCGCGGCCGTCGATCACGAACAGCACGGCATCGACGTCGCTTAGCGCCGAGTCCGCTGTTTCGTTTAGGCGGTCTCCGAGCGCGGTGCGGGGCTTCGAGATACCCGGGGTGTCGACGAATACGATCTGCACCTCTTCGGTGGTCAGCACGCCTCGAATCTGATGCCGAGTTGTCTGGGCTTTGTCGGAAACGATGGTGATCTTGTGGTCGAGAATCTGGTTGAGCAACGTCGACTTGCCCACATTGGGGCGGCCGACGATGGCGGTGAAACCCGATCGGAATTCCGCTTCCGGCTCTCCCTCTGATTCCGCTTCTGGTTGCTCGTTGGAGTCTGGACTATTCGGCTGCATCGTGGTTCCTAACCGGTTCGGGCTGGGAGATGACGACCTGGGTAATCCGCCTGCCGAGGACTTGCTCAACTCGGAAACGGTAACCGGCCACCTCGCACTCCTCACCCTGCGTGGGTACCCGACCAAAAGTATCGAACACCAGACCGCCGACGGTGTCCCAATCGCCTTCCGGCAATTCGATTTCGGCCAGGTCGTTCAATTCGTCTATCAAGATCTTGGCGTCGACTTTGATCGTGCCATCGCCTCGGGCATCGATAAGCGATTCCTCAACGTCGTACTCATCGACGATCTCACCCACCAGTTCCTCGATCAGATCTTCGAGGGTCACCAGACCGGCGATGCCGCCGTATTCATCGACCGCCACCGCCATGTGGAACTTTGCCTCCTGCATTTCTTGCAGCAGGTCTGCGGCTTTCTTTGTTTCCGGCACGAAGACCGTTTTCCGCAGCATGGTATGGACCTGTTGATCGGGGCGGCCGTCCAACTCGGCACGAATGAGGTCTTTGACGTAAACCAGCCCGACAACATCGTCGACGCTGTCGCCCAGCACCGGTATCCGGGAGAAACCGACTCCCGATGCCACCTCGAGCGCCTCCTCGACGCTGAGTTGACGCTCGACGGTCGTCATGTCGGTCCGGGGCACCATCACTTCTCTGACGATGGTGTCGCCGAACTCGATGACCGACTCGATCAGGTCCCGCTCGGTCTGTTCGATGACTGCGTCTTCCACTGCGGCGTCGGCGAAGGCGATCAGCTCTTCGGCCGATGAGAACGGCCCGGTTTGGAGGCCGCTACCGGGCACAATCCAGTTGGTTAGCCCGATCAGTCCTCGGGCCAAGAGCCGGATCGGACCGAGCCGTAGCAAAATACTGACCGGCCCGGCGGCCAGCAGAGCCACTCGATCGGTGTGGAGAATGGCCAACGTTCTCGGCACCGCTTCGGCGACGACGAACACCACGATCGTGTTCACCACAACCACCGCTACGACCGCGGCGGGCGACAGGAAGCGGTAAGCCAGCAGGGCGACCAACACCGCTTCGAGGGTCTGGGCCGAGATGATGATGAGCCGCAGCGGGTTTCTGGTCGACTCCGGTTCGACCATCAGACCGACGAGCCGAGCCGCTCGTTTTGGTTCGCGGTCGAGCAGCGATGCCGCTCGCACCGCGCTGAACCGATCGAACGCTTCTTCGGCCGCAACCAGGAACACCGCCATCAGTAGCAGTACAGCGGCGGCGGCGAGCGCCAGACCGTCGAGGGTTTGGAAACCGGCGCCGATCACCGTGGGACCGGGTGGTCGAATCCACACTCGGCGAGATGAAGCCGTTCTCTGGCTTGCATGAGCATGGTCTCTTCTGGCTCGGCGTGATCGTGACCCAGGATATGGAGCACACCGTGGATGATCAGCAGCGAAAGCTCGGCCTCGATCGACCCGCAATGATCAGGTGCCTGCCGCTCAGCCACCGACGGGCAGAGCACAACGTCGCCGAGATGCAGCGGCGGCCCGTGGCCGGGCGGCTGATCTGCGGCGATCTGATCGCCCATCATTAGGGCGATCTCATCGGCGTCCATGGGGAACGAGAGCACGTCTGTGGGGCCCTCGTGGCCCATGTGCATCTCGTTGAGTTCGGCCATGTCGGCGGCATCGACCAGTATCAGATCCAGCTGTCCGGATGTCACGCCCTCGGCGATGAGCACCCGCTGTGCCAGGGCACAACAACTCTCGATGTCCGCCACCGCAGCAACACCGGCGAATCCTGTTCCGGCGAATCCTGCTTCGGTTTGGTCGAAGCCCTCGACGGTGGGGCCCTGGCCGGTGCTCATATCAAGATCGTGGCACGTTTTCGGACTCGTGGCGGGCGTATGCGTCCACGATGTCTTGAACGATCTTGTGACGGACCACGTCTGCGGACCGCAAAGACACGAATCCAACGCCGTCGATCCCGCCCAGAATCTTCTCCATACCGGCCAGGCCACTCTTGCCGCCGGAGACATCGACCTGCGTCTGGTCACCGGTGACCACAACCTGAGAGTTGAAGCCGATCCTGGTCAGAAACATCATCATTTGCTGCGGCGTGGTGTTCTGGGCCTCGTCGAGAATGATGAAACTGTCGTTGAGCGTACGGCCACGCATGAAGGCCAGCGGCGCAACCTCTACTACCCCACGTTCGAACAGTTTCGACATGCCCTCGGCGCCGACCATGTCGTGCAGCGCGTCGTAGAGCGGACGCAGGTACGGGTCGACCTTGGACATCAGGTCGCCCGGGAGATAACCCAACCGCTCCCCTGCCTCGACCGCCGGCCTGGTCAGCAGAATGCGTTCAACCTCTTTGTTTTGCAGCGCTCGCACCGCGCAGGCCACCGCAAGCCAGCTCTTGCCGGTACCGGCAGGCCCGATACCGAACGTGATGGTGTTCTTGCGGATGGCATCGAGGTAGCGCTTCTGGCCCGAGGTTTTCGGTCTGACCGGTTTGCCTCGGTAGGTGGTCATGACCCGGTCGGTCAGCACCTCCGATGGGCGCTCGTCATCACGGATCATCTCGATCGAACGACGGACCACAGACGAACCGAGCGCTTCGCCGCGCTGTAGCACCAGAACCAGCTCTTCGATTACGTCGGCTGCCTCTTGGGCCTGGGTGCCTTCGAGGGAGATTTCGTTGCCTCGGACATGCACGGTCGCGTCGAACGAGTCCTCAACTACCCGTAGGTATTCGTCCCGCTCGCCCAGCAAGCCCACCATAAGATGGTTGTCTGGTACCCGAATTTTAACTGTTGTCGACATCTACACCCATGAACGTAGCCAAGCTCAGACAATCCTACGAGCAGAAGGCGCCGCTAGGCGATCTAGTTATTATCCGGCAGCAGCGATTTGGGTGAGGCCGAGGTCGGACAGTCGGTCGACCGCTGAGTCGATCTCGACGCCGAGAATGCAGGCGACAGCCCGCAGATCGTCGTGGCGAATCGTCAGCACCCGACCGTTGAAGTCCTGGCGTTGGACCTGGATCATCACCAGGTATCGGCCCAGCATTTCTCCCTCGGGCCGGGGCACAGCATCGAGCTGGGTCAGGTTGATCGTTACACCATTCGAGCGACCGGTGCGTCCGGTGAGGTCGACCAGGTCGGCCGCGGCAGGGGCCACCGTCGAACGTGGCAGTAGCTGATCGACGGGCACGCTGTAGTACTGGGCCAGACGCTCTAACCGTGGGACCGATATCGCCCGCTCACCGCGCTCGTAGGCACCTAGTACCGAGGCTTTGAACTCCTGATTGGAGTTCGCTTCCACGTCTTGCAGCGAAAGACGCTTTTGACGCCGGATTGCCCGCAGGCGCTCGCCTACTCGGCGGCCGTAGGCCGAACCGGCTTCATCTTCATCTTCGAAATCGCTCATACCGCTCCTGGCTTCCGACTTCCCTCTGCGGTTTGCCGTGGCCACAACGGTAACCGCCACTCAGAGCAACTTCAACCACGCCGAGCGTTCATCGCTCTTTCGTAGCGCTAGGTTCGGCGGGCCGCCAGCAGCACTCCGGCCGTGATGGCCGCCGTCTCGGTTCGAAGAATGCGCCCCGGCAACGACACCGTTGGCCGTCCGTCGAGTTCGGCCGAGGAAAAGCCGCCCTCGGGCCCGATGGCAATCGAAATGTCCCGGCCTGAGAATTGATAGGCCGCAATCGGCGCACCAACCGGGTCGGCGAGCACGGCGTCAGCTCGTGCCGCTACGAAGTCATCCAGCGAAATCAGGGGCTCGATCGTCGGTAGCCAGGGGTTTCTCGACTGCATTGCTGCTTCCCTGGCGATTCGCCGGTGCCGGTCGGCGTTCTTGGCGGTCCGAGCTTCGTCCCAGCGCACCACCGACCGTTCGGTCAGGAGCGGCACGATCACGTCAGCGCCGAGCTCGGTCAACTTCTGCACCACCAGTTCGGAGCGATCGCCCTTGACCGGGGCGAAGCCGATGGTGAGCCGCAACTCTCGCGGTGCCTCGACCACGACTGGGCCGTCGGCCTCTAGCTGATCGCCGAAGCGCACCGCTCGCCAGCTCCCGGCCCCGTCGCACGCGGTTATGACCGCTCCGGGCCGAACCCGCAGGGCTCGCTGCAAATGATGGTGATCACCATCATCGAGCGATAGGAGCTCGAGATCGTCGACAAAGACCATCGGCCGGTCTCGGAGTTGTTGCAGGCTGGTCTGGGCGGAGCCTTGCACGGCCCGACCTAGGAGAACTTGGACTTGAAACGCCCGAGCAGGCCGTCTTCGCCCGGCTCCTTGACCTCTTCGCCCCGTTCCTTTGCCAACTGTCGCAGGAGGTCTTCCTGGGCTGGGTTGAGATCGGTCGGTGTGTCGACCACCAGGGTCAGCACCAGATCGCCTCGGCCACGGTTCCTGAGTCGAGGCACGCCCTTGTCTCGGAAACGGAACTGCTTGCCGGTCTGTGATCCGCCTGGCACATCGACTGAGATCGCGCCGTCAAGCGATTCGAACTCGACCGCAGCGCCGAGGGTGGCCTGGGTGACCGGTACGTGCAGTTCGGCCAGCAGGTCTTCACCGTTGCGGATGAACTCTTCGTGGTCGGTGACCCTGACCTGGACATAGAGGTCGCCAGCACCGCCACCCCGTCGACCGACCGCTCCCCGGCCGGTAAGCCGCAGCGTTGAGCCATCGTCGACACCGGGAGGTACTTCGACCGAGTATGTCTGTTCTTCGACCCGTCGACCTTCGCCGGAACAATCGACGCATGGTGAGGAGATCATCACCCCTTCGCCGGAGCAGCGAGCGCAGGCGGTGGTTGTGACCATCTGGCCCAGAATCGACTGGCGAACCTGACGAACCTGGCCGGTCCCCCCGCACTGATCACAACGGGTTGCCTGAGAGCCAGGGGCCGCGCCGGTGGCCTCGCAGGTGTCGCAAGACACCGCGGTTCTTACCGTGACGTCCTTGGCCACGCCTCGGACCACATCTTCGAGAGTCAGCTGAGCGACAACTTCCAGGTCGGCGCCGCGTTGGGGGCCGGACTCGGCCCGGCCGCCAGTGTTGAAGAAGGCATCGAAGAGATCGCCGAGGCCACCGCCGGCGAACGGGTCGCCGCCACCACCGCCACCGCCTCTGGTACCCGACGACCCGAATCGGTCGTAGCGAGCCCGTTTCTCCGGATCGCCGAGGGCCTCATATGCCTCAGCTACCTCTTTGAAGCGACCTTCGGCCTCGGGGTCATTTGGGTTGGCGTCGGGATGCAGTTCCCGAGCCAGGCGCCGGTAGGCGCGCTTGATCTCGTCTTGGGTCGCGGATCGGTCGACGCCGAGCAGTTGGTAGTAATCCATCGATTATCCCTCGCTCAAGCGATTGCCCAGCTGATTGCTGACCACGGCGACCGCCGACATTGCCTGCGGATAGTTCATTCTTGTTGGTCCAAGCACGGCGATCGAACCGGCATGTTCGCCGTCGATCTCATATGGCGAAACGACGAGGCTGCACTCTGAAAGCGGCTCCACCCCTGTCTCGGTTCCAATTGCCACGGTTAGACCTCTCTCGACGACATCGGCCAACAGGCTAACCACAACGAGCTGCTGCTCCAGTATTGTCAGGACTTGGCCGACCGAATCGACCGCTTCAAACGCTCCGGCCACCTTGGACGCACCGTCGACGTAGACCCGCTCAGCGTCGTTACCGGTGGCCGCCAGCTCTCGATAGAACTGCGTGGCCAACGCGTTGGCGGCGTCGTTTGAGCACGGTTCGAGGGCTGCCGGAGCCGACAGGTTACGGTTCTCCAACGCCAATCGCAGCATTTGCGAGGCGTCGGCCACGGTGTCTTCGGCTAGGTCGACTTCGAAGTCGAAACTGTTCTTGATGATCTGGCCGTTTGACAGGACCACGACCAGCATCACGGTGCGCTCGGCCAGCGACACCAGCTGCACCGACTTGACCGAGGCCGCGTCGTCAGACTCGTCAACCACAACGGCGGCGTAGTCGGTGAGGTTGGCCAGAAGGGCTGCGGTCTCCCGCATGACCTCTTCGATCTCGCCTCTCATCTGGCCGAAGAACGAGGCCACCTGCTTGCGTTCAGCGATGGGCAGTTTGGCCGCATCGAGCCCATCGACGAAGTGCCGATATCCCTTTTGGGTCGGCACGCGACCGGCTGAGGTGTGGGGCTGGCGCAGGAAACCAGCGTTCTCAAGGGCCACCATGTCGTTGCGTACCGTGGCCGCCGAGACCTTGACATCGGCCGCGGCAACGACCGCGGATGAGCCCACCGGCTGAGCGGTATCGGTATATTCTTCGATCACCGCTCGCAAAATGGCGGCTTTGCGTTCGTCGAGCATGGTTCCTGTATCCATCGGGCTGAGATGCATTCTATCCAGGGTTACATCTATGCCCAGTCCAGCTTTGCCTGCTCATAGCGGGCAAGCGACTCCTGACGCTCCGTATCGTGATCGACGATGGGGCCGGGGTAGGCCGCCGGAGCACCCGTTTTCTCAGTCCACGGGCTGTGAATCGACCGTTCTGGCAGATGGGCGATCTCGGGGATCCACTGTCGTAGGTAGTCGCCGCCAGCGTCGAATTTTTTGCTCTGGGTCACCGGGTTGAAGATGCGGAAGTAGGGCGAGGCGTCGGTTCCGGTGCCCGCCACCCACTGCCAACCGTGACTATTAGAGGCCAAATCGCCGTCGACAAGGTGCTCCATGAAGAACCGCGCTCCCCTGGTCCAGTCGAGATGAAGGTCTTTCACCAGGAAGCTGGCCACGATCATGCGAACCCGATTGTGCATCCACCCCTGAGCCAACAGTTGCCGCATGCCAGCATCGACGATCGGGTAGCCGGTGCGAGCTTCGCACCAGGCACGGAATCGTTCGTCGGCTTCCGGACCCTCGTCGACAGCCATGGCGGCCATTTTGGGCACATATGCCTGCCGGGCGGAGTCGGGGCGGCTGAAGAGCACTTCGGCGTAGAACTCCCGCCAGCACAGTTCGCTTCTGAACGTCTGCTCACCCGGAGAGTCGCCGAGACGATCGAGAAGCTGCCGAGGGTGCAACGTCCCCCACTTGAGGTAGGCACCGAGGCGCGAGGTTCCGTCGACGCCCGGCAGGTCACGAGCGTTTTGATAGTCGCCTACTCGCTGTTCCAGGAAACGGTCCGCTGCCTCCCAAGCCGCGTCTTCCCCCGCTGTCGGCAGCGCCGGTGTCACACCTTCAGCGGTGGCGGCTTCGGTAAGGCGTTCGATGAGCTCTTCGGCGCTGCTTGGAACCGGTTCCGGCAGCCAATCGGGCTGGGCTAGCTGGTGGGGATCAGACCAGCCATGGGCTGCCCAAGCCCGGGAGAACGGGGTAAAGACCTTGTATGAGGTTCCGCCTCCGGTTACCACCGAGCCAGGGGCGATGGCATAGGGCGTATCGATGAGGACCAGCTCACCTTCGGCTTCCTCCAGCGCAGCGGCCACCGAACCATCCCGTTGGCGACCGTATGGTCCGAAGTCCTCGGCGGCATATACCTGCGCAGCGTCGACCGAGCGGCACAGCCTCGGTAACACTTCAACCGGATCGCCCTCGACGACCACCAGCGAGCCGTTCATCGATTGATTGAGCGAGGCCAGCGAGTCGACTAGGAACCGTCGCCGGTTCGGCCCCGATGGATCCCACAGCGCAGGGTCGACAACAAAAACACCTAGCACTGGCCCCGCTTTGGCGGCGGCTAGGAGAGCTGGATTGTCGGCAAGTCGTAGATCGCGACGAAACCAAAACAACGATGCGGCGTTCATCGTGCCGATTAAAGCTCAGTGGCCAAGACGAAGCTCAATCAAGGCCACCGAACCGGTCATCAAGTGCTGACTCAGCCATCGAGCCAGACTCACTCGTCAAGGCCGGACTCAATCGTCAAGTCGCAGCGCTCGGATGAAGGTGTCAGGCGGGATGTCGACCCGACCGATGCTCTTCATCTTGCGCTTGCCTTCCTTCTGCTTCTTCAACAGCTTGTTCTTTCTAGTCACGTCGCCGCCGTACAGCTTCTCGGTGACGTCCTTACGGAAGGCTCGCACGGTCTCTCTGGCGATGATCCGGCCACCGATGGCGGCCTGGATCGGCACCTCGAACTGCTGCCGAGGGATGATGTCCTTCAGTTTCTCGGCGGTGCGGCGCCCGTACTCGTATGAGTTGTCTCGGTGCACGATGGTGGAGAACGCGTCGACCTGCTCGGAGTTGAACAGGATGTCGACCCGTACTAGATCGCCCTTTTCGTAGCCTGCGGGCTCGTAGTCCATGCTGGCGTAACCCTGGCTGCGGCTCTTGAGCTGATCGAAGAAGTCGATCACCACTTCGGCCAGCGGAAGCCGGTACACCAGCTCCATGCGCTCCGGCGAGAGGTACTCCATCTTTTCCATCCGGCCTCGACGAGACTGACACAGCTCCATGAGAGTGCCGGTGTAGTCGGACGGGGTGATCATCGATGCGGTGAGATACGGCTCCTCGATCTTCTGGAAGTCGCCAGACGGAGGCATGGAGGACGGGTTATCGATGATCACTTCTTCACCACTGTTCATGGTGAGGCGATAGACCACAGACGGGCTGGTTGCGATCAGGTTCATGTCGAACTCCCGCTGCAGCCGCTCACGAACGATCTCCATGTGCAGCAGGCCGAGGAAGCCACAGCGGAAGCCGAACCCCAGGGCGGTGGAGGTTTCCGGCTCGAAGGTGTAGCTGCCATCGTCGAGCTGAAGTTTCTCCAACGCGTCGCGGAAGTCTTCGTAATCATCGCCGTCGACCGGGTAGAGGCCACAGAACACCATGGGCACCGGTTCGCGGTAGCCGTCGAGCGGCTCGGTCGAAGAGTTTGCGGCGGTGGTGATGGTTTCACCGGAGCGAGCGTCACGCACGTCTTTGATGCCGGCGATGAGGTAGCCGACCTCGCCCGGTCCGAGGGAATCGACCGGCGTGTTGTCTGGGGTTCGCACCCCGATCTCGTCTGCTTCGTGAACACCGCCGGCCTGCATGAACCGGATCTTCTCCCTGGAGTGCAGGCGTCCGTTCATCACCCGGATGCTGGAGATCACGCCGCGGTAGTTATCGAAGTGGCTGTCGAAGATCAGTCCCTGCAGCGGGGCTTTGTCGTCGCCCTCCGGAGCGGGGATGCGCTCGATGATGGCGTCGAGAAGTTCCTCAACGCCCATGCCGGTTTTGGCCGAGATGCGCAGCACATCTTCGGCGGGCGTGCCGAGCACCTGTTCCATCTCTGCTGCGTGCAGGTCGGGGTCGGCCGCAGGCAGATCGAGTTTGTTGAGGACCGGCACGATTTCCAGGTCGTTCTCCATGGCCAGATAGGTCACGGCTAGGGTTTGCGCTTCGATGCCCTGGGCCGCATCGACTACTAGAACGACCCCTTCGCACGCCGCCAGCGAGCGGCTGACCTCGTAGCCGAAGTCGACGTGACCCGGGGTGTCGATCAGGTTGATGACGTAACCCTTCCACTCGAGCTTCACGCTCTGGAGTTTGATCGTGATGCCTCGCTCGCGCTCAAGATCCATCGTGTCGAGGTACTGAGCCCGCATCTCTCGGGCTTCGACGGCACCACACATCTCCAGCAGACGATCGGCCAGGGTGGATTTGCCATGATCGATGTGAGCGATGATGGCGATGTTTCGAATTTTGTCTGTGTCTAGGACTGCCATGGGCTGCTATCAGTTGACGGGGTTGTATCGAACGTGGGCGGGTCGATTCGCTAACCGAGCCCGCATCACCAGACTACCGAGTTAGAGAAACGATGCCGGATGGGTT
>JBOEHD010000080.1:21698-34286 GCA_050633745.1 Acidimicrobiales bacterium | reverse complement strand
GCACGGGATGGTTACCAAGGCGATCGCGCTACCGACCGATAGCGAGGTGTCGGCCAAAAGACCGACGACAAGTGGTGCAGACAAGCCGGCCAGCCGCGTCCCCGCGGTGAGAGCGGCAAGGCCACTGCCCGCTGGCCCCGGGGCCCGAGCCGCCCGATCATAGAGTTGAGGGAAGATCACCGAAACGCCAAGAGCAGCGACGTAGAAGCCGACGATCGCCACCACGGTCGGCGTGATAACCGACACGCCGAGTTCGCTCACCAGTTCCGCGGGCACCACGGTGGCCAGCAGGATTCCCACCGCGGCAAGAGCCGCAGCCACCCGAACCAGAGCTTCCGGCCCGATCAGCGACTGCATGCTGTCGCCAGCGAAACGGCCGGTCACCATCCCTGAAGTAAAAGCCACGAAGCCGAGGGCCACCCGCCCCGGCTCCACTCCCAGGTCGTCGGCCAGCCGGAAGGCCGCCCAGTCACTCGTTGTCAGTTCCATGATCACCGCCGCGCCCGCCAACGATCCCAGCATCAGAGACAAACCGAGACGCGAAACAGGGCTAGAGCCGCCGGAGCTTCCATCCAGGTCACCGGTCACCGCAGTCTCTGAAGCAGCTGGCGATTGGTCGCTGCTAGCGGTGTCGGGCGGTTCATCGGTGGCCAGCAACAATCGTGCGGTGAACGCCAAGGTGACCGCCAACAAGCACGACACGGCCAGCATGTGAGCCCAAAGAGGAAGGCCCGCTCCGCTAGCTCGGACCGCCACCAAACCGCCGATGACGGTGCCAAGACTCCACAGACCGTGCAGTCGGTTCATCACCGGCTTTGAGCGGCGACCGCTCAGCCGCGAGCCCTGAATGTTCATTCCAATATCGGTAACCACGTCGAACATCGACAGCGCGGCCAGCGCCACCGTCAACACGACAACCGAACGGGTCAGCCCGACGATCGGCACCGTGGCCAGCGTCAGGATCGTGGCGACGATGATGCACCGCTTCGTGCCAAATCGAGCGATTGCCGGGCCTCCAAGGGCGCTGCCGAAAAGGCCTCCGAACGCCCCGATGGTCAACACCAACCCGAGGGTTGCCACGTCTATCGACAGCCGATCGCGGAGATCGGGCAAACGAGACACAATGGCGGCGTACACCATCCCGTTTATCCAGAACTGGGCGGCGACCGCGGCCAAGGCTCGCTGCTCTTGGCGGCCCCACCCCGCGATATCCGGCGCGGAGCCAGGCGCGGGGCCGCTCACGAGCAGTCGCCGATCAGACGAGCAGAGGAATTGCGATTCACCGTCGGAAGGCTAGGTCAGCCCGAGCCCAACTCACGCCGATATCCAACTCACGCCGGATCTCGCGGCGAGTCTCACTCGGCTGACGTCGACCCCGTCGACTCGTCGGCCGGTGTGGGCTCTTCCCAATTCCCAACCGTAAAGGCAACCCGAGCGACGATGTCCACCGCGGTGTGAAAGCCGTCACCAACCTGAACACAGATCTCATGCTGGCCGGGGCTCAGCTCAAGTTCAACTGCGGCCCGGCCGTCGCCAAGGTGGACTTCTTTTGCACCATTGGGGATGAGCAGCCCCACGTCCTGACAGTCCTGGTCTATGAGAACGTGGAGATGGCCTTGCCCATCGCGAGTTTCGCCAGCGGGGCTGAGCGTCAGGTTGGAAGCCTCGACTTCAATCATCAGCGGCGAGACGACGGTGGCATCGGCCAGAGGGCTGATGATCGTGATCGTTGGCGGGCCATCCCGATATGCCAGGGCGTCGCTTAGCCGGATTGGGCTGCTGTTGATGACCGCCTGTTCGCTATCCCCGCACCCAGCGGCGGCCAGCATCGCCGTCAGCGCCATCGCCAACAGCAACATCGGGCTGCGAACGAGTTTCCGCTGGCTGACTATCCCAGCCCGATCGGTTTCACTGTGCTCACCCATCATGATGACTTTCTCGGCATGTCGAGCTGCGGGGCTTGAACCGCAGCTACTTCGAATGGTGGGCGGTCATGCGATGGTGCGCGACTGCGAGCTAGCAGCGCGGTTGCTTCCGCGGCCGGACTTGGGCGGGCCAACAGGAAACCCTGGAAGAGGTCGCACCCGACAGCCGCTAGGAAGTCCAGTTCTTCTGGCCGTTCCAAACCTTCCGCCACGATGTGCAGGTCGAGAGATCGTCCCAGGCTTACGATCGCCGAAACGATGGCCTGATTCGATTCTTCCTCATCCACCCGGTCGACGAAACGCCGGTCGATTTTGAGCAGGTCTACCGGCAGGTCGCTCAGATAGGCCAGCGACGAGTATCCCTGGCCAAAATCGTCGACCGCGATTCTGATGCCCGCTTCTCGCAACTTCTGTAGGCGATGACTATTGGAACCTATGTCGGTCATCAGACCCGACTCGGTGACCTCGGCAACGACCGCCTGAGGCGGGCACCCGGTCTGAGCCAGAATGCCTGCGGTGTCGGAAACGAACCCCGGATCCTCAAGCCAGGCGGTGGAAAGGTTGTAGTGCACAAACTCGAGGAAGTAGCCAGCGTTGAGCCACACGACCGCCTGGGCACAAACCGCCTCAAACATCATCCGGTCGAGCTGCGGTAGCAGGTTCATCTCTTCGGCAACTGGCAGGAAGATCGCAGGGGAAACCATGCCTCGTTCGGGATGCTCCCACCGGGCCAGCGCTTCCATACCGACCAACGTCGCGCCGCCCTCGCCCCAGATCGGCTGGAACCAGGGCTTGAACTCCTCACGTTCGGTCCCGTTGAGAACATCCTGGCGTAGTTGTTCGGTCTCGAGAATCGCGTCTCTGAGCTTCTTGGTTGAGATCACCGCCTGACGGCGTCCCAACTTCTTTGCGTTGTAGAGGGCGGCATCGGCATCGTTCAACAACTTGAGCGGGGCGACACCGGGCCTGGCCATCACGCCGCCGACGCTGGCGGAAACGTGGAAGGTCCCGTTGCTCGACGGCGTCGGCGCTCCCAGATCAGACACCACATGCGCCGCCAATTCGATCAACGCCGCTTCACCGTCGACCTCGGGCACCACGATCAAGAACTCATCGCCGCCGAGACGCCCGACGACGCCGCCTGCCCTGGTAATCAGATCGGTGAGTCGCTGTGACTGCGTGACCAGCACTCGGTCACCAGCAGAGTGGCCGAATTGGTCGTTGATGGCCTTGAAACCGTCGAGATCGACATACAACAGCCCGGCCCGTCGCCCGGGGCCGTCATCATTACATTCGATGTTCAACGCCTCGGTCAGGATCGCTCCCCGATTCAGCAAACCGGTGAGTTCATCGCGGGTGGCCTGCCAGGCAAGCTTGGTGTGATCGGCGTCGCGCTGGTGGGCCATGCGCACCAACCCAAGAACGGTGCGAGCCTCAGGGGTATCGGCCAACTGCTCGATCGGCAGCGGGCCTGCGTGACCATGCGCCGATTCGATGCTCTCCGACGTCGGCTCGACCAGGATGTTGCTGTCGGTATCCGAGGTGATCCGGTAGCGCGGTATGCCGTCTTCGGTGACTCCAAGCAGCGGTGCTGTTAGGTCGAGGACCGTATCGATCGATTCGCCGTGGACGATTGACTCCAGCACCGTCGACTCGATCCATTGATTCGTCGTGCGAGTTTCAATCTGGGAGATCATCTCATCGAAGGCCGTTGCCAGTTGACCCAACTCATCCGAACCGCTCACATCGGGCGATGTTCTGCGGGTCTGCAGTCCTGCGGCCATACGCCTGGCCTGCTGGGTGATGATCGATACCCGCCGCACCAACCGAACGGCAACCACTGAGGCGATCAACATCGCAGCCAGGGTGGCGGCGCTTACGCCGATAATCGCGGCGAAACGAGCATCCTCGGCGGTGGCCACTTCCTCAGCTAGGAAGTCCATTGTTCTGGCTCGCTGTTGGGCGATTTCGCCGTCCATGTCGGCCAACCAGGAGTCGCTCAGCGCGGCCCAAGCTCGAGCGCTGACATTCGGGGCATCGTCGGAGACGACGATCTGTTTCCGCCAGGCGATCAGCAGCTGCGGGGCTGTTACCTCGCTACCAAAGAGGAACCGGTTGGCGTTGTCGAGATGAGCGTTCTGGTCGGCTATCGATGCCACAACCGCCGAGTGCAAACCCGGTGCCCACGCCCCGTAGCGGCGAGCCAGATCTACCGAGACCCGCTCATCGAGATGGGCGCTGCGGGCCTCGATCAGGTCGACCAGGGCCAGCAGATGCTGCTGGCCTTCAGCTGTGGTGAGAGCGAGGGCCTGAGTGGCCAGGGCATCGATCAGGACACCACGAATGTGTGAGTAGCGGTCGAGCATTTGAAGCGGGGAGGCCAGTCCGTCGGCCACGTCGCTGCGAAATGCCAACGTCGCCTTGACCACCTCAAGCGCACCGGACAGCTCGGGGTGATAGGGCCGCTCCTCCAACCTGGCGACTACCTTCTCAAGCTCGAGGTCGGTAAGGCTGCTGGCCAGCGTGAGCTTCGCGAAGGCCGAAGCCCTGGCCGAAGTGGCCGAGGTTTGAGCCAGCTGAGATGAGGCCAACGCTTCATCACCCAGCGCCTTATCGAGTGCCGCTACTTCGTCGGCAATGACCGCCGCTGAAAACGCCGTCTCGGCGGCGTTGTAACGTTCGCCACGCTCATCGAGAAAGAGCGCGGCAAGGACCATAACAGCAACGATGGGAACCACGAGCAGGGTGAATAGACGCACGCGCATTGGTTACTAAGGTCGGCCCGTTGGACAGCAACGTGAGCATGTCAAGGGGGCGGGATAAATTTTCGCCGTTCGGTAGCTACTCTTTGTCGGTGGCGAAGGAAATAGACCTGGGGATCGAGGGCATCGGTCCCGCGACGATCTTGGGCAGAGGCGGTTCGGCGTACGTCTACCTGGCCGAGCAGGTGGACTTCGGCCGCCAGGTCGCGGTCAAGGTGCTGTTCAACGCTCTCGAAGACGATGCCACCTACCGCCGTTTCGATCGCGAGTGCCGAGCGATCGGAGCTGTCTCCAGTCATCCAAACATCGTGGTCGTGCATGGGCGGGGACTCACCGCCGATGAACGGCCGTACCTAATAATGGAGCATCGCGCTGGCGGTTCACTGGCCGAGTCTCTGGCAACGCGAGGCCGTTTCACCGAAGCTGAAGTGATCAAGATCGGGATCAAGATCGGCACCGCGCTAAATCTGGCTCATGAGGCAGGCGTACTGCACCGAGACGTAAAGCCAGCGAACATCCTGCTGTCGTCGTTCAACGAACCGGCCCTAGCCGACTTCGGCATCGCCAGGATCGACGGAGCACACAAGACCACCGAAGGCATCTTCAGCGCCAGCGTGGCTCACGCCAGTCGTGAAGTGCTCGACAACGGGGAGCCAACCAAACAGTCGGATATCTACGCCCTTGGCTCCTCGATGTTCGAGTTGGCCACCGGCGGACCAGCATTTTCCCGACCGGACGACGTTTCGATCTGGGCGGTAATCAATCGAGTGCTCGGTGAGGACCCACCGGATCCGAGGCTGTCGGGGGTTTCCGACGAACTGTCGCAGGTACTCAGCAAAGCCATGAGCCATGACCCCAGCCAGCGACATCGCTCGGCGGCGGAGTTGGTCCTAGACCTTCAGCGCCTGCAATCTGGAAACGGCGTCGCCAATCAGGACACCCAGCCGCTCCCCGAGGTCAGCGCAAGCACTTCGACAGCCACATTGCAACCGCTACCGATATCCGCGCCGAGACCCGCATCGGCATCGACATCGACTGGACCGAGGTCAGCGAAACCCGGCGCCATCGGTGCGCCGACGACCAGGGCTAGCGCCGGGAGCAGGTCGGCGAACGGCGATGACGTGGCTTCGATTTCTCGTTCCGGCGTTCTGCTCAGCGTTGCGGTCATCGTGTTGGCTACCGCCACCGCGACCGGTATCGCCCTGCGGAGCACCATCGGCTCTGGTACATCTTCAGAGACGGATCTTGCGCCCACGGTCGCCGAGTCGACCATGCCTCAACCGGATCCACTTGCAGCTTCGACTATCGCCGAGTCGTTGAACGATTCGAGGACCGGCACCCTCGCCGATTCAGAGCTCGACCCCGGGAGTGATTCCCGCGCTGGCACAGGCACAGGCACTGGTGAAAGTCCCACCGACGAAGAGAGCCGCGAGACCCAGGATCAGCCGGAGCCGGTCGCCGGCGGTGGGCCGCTGCAGCCGTTGGTGTTGAATTTCCCTCGGGCTGAAGTCGGGCCTCTGCGCATCGGCGAGCCGTACATCGTGCAGGTCGAGGGTGGCCTGAGCGAGGCTAACTATCGCATCGTGGTCGACAATGAACCGGTTACCGAGGCGCGGGCAACCCCGCCGCCATATTTCCCCCGGGCTGGTCGCCACCAACTTCAGGTTCAGGCCATTTCCGACACCCGGGTGCAGTTGTCGAATGTTATTGAGATCTATGTCGCCCATCGGCCCCCGGAGTCGGGTTTTCGGGCCAACCTGTCATCGATTCGCTCCGAGCCGGAAAATTGGCCTGAGGCGCTGCGCCAGCTCGATCAGATGGTGGCGGACGGCCACGATGATCTCAAGCTGAGCGTGAGCAACCGGAACGAAGCCAATCAACTCCGGCCGTATTGGAACTACTACGTCGATGGATTTGGCGACGACAAAGCCGCCGCTCAGCGATACTGCGATGAGCGCGAACTCGACCGAGATCAGTGTCTCGTCGCCGAAATCTAGGTTCGGGGCTCACCGGCCAGTACCCGGCTATGCGAGTGCCGGACTAGCTGGCTACCTCTGACACCGGCGGCTGCAGCGAAGTTTCCAGCGCCGCCCTGACGCCGGCATCGAACGGCTCGGGACCCAGTACGTCGACCGACGAGCCGACGGCGATCGGCCTTTGCCGTTCGACCGGGACTAGCGGCACCGGTGCCGGCGGCTCCTGCAGCACGGCGGCGTGGTTCTCCGGCAGCGGGCGAACGACGGGACGTCCTCGGCGGCGGCGCTTTTCTGAGACCAGTGATCGCATGCCTTCCAGCTCGCCGAAACAGAGCAGTCGATCATCTGGTTCCAACAACCGCTCATCGCGTGGGTTGGGGATGACGTTGGCGCCCTGATGAAGGGTCAGGACCGAGATGTCTCGCTTGCGGAGGCCGTCTCGGATACTGGTGCCGACCAGGTCGGCACACTCGCCGACGACCAGTTCGACTACGCCGTAGCCGGTGCTGACCGCTAGCCGCTGACGAATATCGAGTTCAGGGAACGCCACCTGGCGAGAGATGTACTCGACGATGGCACCGGCCACATCGAGTCCGGTCGCCGTTTCGATGCCTTCCAGCCCCGGCGAGGAGTTGACCTCCATCACCAGCGGCCCCGAGTCGCTCTCGAGCAGGTCTACACCTGCGACCCGCAGGCCCATGATGTGAGCGGCACGGATGGCGATCGTCTTTGCCTCCTCGTCCAGTTCGACCAGCTCGGTGCGGCCGCCCCGATGCACGTTTGAGCGGAAGTCGTCGTCTCGCCCGATGCGACGCATCGCCGCAACCACCTGATCGCCAACCACCAGGGCTCGGATATCGCGGCCTCGACTTTCGGCGATGAACTGTTGAATCAACACGTTCTGGCGAGTGGATTGAAGGGTCTCGATAACCGTCTCGGCCACCCGGGCGTCGGGGGCCAGAATGACTCCAATCCCCTGCGTGCCTTCGAGCAACTTGATGATGACCGGCGCTCCGCCGACCCGTTCAATCGCTGTCGGCACATCGGCCCGGTCACGCACAAAGGTGGTGGCAGGCATGCCGATCTCGTGGCGAGACAGGATCTGATAGGCCCGCAACTTGTCGCGGGAGTTGGCGATGCCGTTTGCAGTGTTGGGCGTGTAAACGTCCATCTGTTCAAACTGGCGAACGACCGCCATGCCGTAGAAGGTGACCGATGCACCGATCCGAGGAAGCACCGCATCGATCTGGTTGACCGGGTGACCGCGGTACAGCATGTTCGGCTCATCGCCCGATAGGTCAATGGCCATACGCATCGTGTCGAGAATCTCGACGTCGTGGCCGCTGGCAATGCCCGCGGCCAGCAGACGCTGTGTGCTGTAGCTCGATGGTTGCCGGGAAAGGATTGCAAGTCTCATGGTTGGTTCTGCCTTATCATGCCGACTTCTCCTTCGTAAGGAGAAATGACCGTCCCGCATCGACCCAGAAGCGATCTGCGAGCACCCGACGTCCTAATAACATTCGATGTCCCATCAAACTCCGTGACGTCAGGGTGAGGTCGATCTCGAACCGCTCGTCTCCAAGCGCAAGCTCAGTTCGTACCACCGGCCGCCTTTCGGTCTGGCCGTTGGAGGAACGAATGGTTCGGAAGTCGACAACTGGCGCTGTAATGACGGTCTTGCCATCCTCTGAATCCGGTGAAGGAAGCAGCTCGAATTGAGCCAACGTTTCATCACCACTCCTGATGAGGGTGAGATCATTCGCATGGATAGACGACGTCTTAGCGCCGGTATCCACTTTGGCTTGTATCGGGTTCGGACAGAACCGCGGAAGGGTTACCCATTCCCGCCAGCCAATCGTGCTGGCGCGCTCGGAATTCATGGAAACTGATCCAGGGGTCAGGAGCTCACAAGAAGACTTGAGGCTCGGTTTCGTGACGGCGGGTGACGAAGGACGACGAGTCGTCGAGGTTTCCGATGGTAATCCACCACGAACTCAATTTGGCCGACCGTCGCAAGAATCTGTGATCGGCATAGCTTTCAAAACCGTGGGCTCGATATATCGATTGAGCCACTGACCATTGACCACTGCTTGTTGAAAGATGAACACATATCTGGCCAGGACCTAAGCCATACCCGGCCCAACACGCTCCGAGCCGAGACGGTTAGCGGTGCTAGGGGTCTAGGGGCGCTAGGCCTGAAAGCGCCGGGAGATCACCCGATGTTTGGCCAGCATCTCATCGAGTCGATCGGACACCAGTCGGCCCTGTTCAACCACGGGAGTGCCGTTGACGATGGTGTACCAGGCCGCAGTCGGTCCACTTCGAAGCCAGCCCTCGATCGGATCATCGAGAACGCCAGCAAACGTCGGGCCATCTAGCTTCCAAAGAACAACGTCGGCCGGTGCGCCCACCCGTAGGCGACCGAGCTCATCGGCTCGACCGAGGCAGCCTGCGCCGCCGACCGTGGCCATCTCAAGCGAGATACGGGCCGACATAGCAGCGGCGCCTGACACGAGCTTGCCCTGCAGCATGGCCAATCTGGCTTCCTGCCAAAGGGAACCGCTATCGGCGGAGGACGAGCCATCGCAGCCGATGCCAACCGGACAACCGGCGGCCCGCAGGTCGAGCGACGGGGCGATACCGGAACTCAAGATCATGTTGGAACTGGGGCAGTGGGCAACGCCGACACCAGCTGCCCCAAGCCGGGCCACCTCGTCAGGGTTCGGTCGAACGACATGGGCGCCCCAGCTTCGATCGCTTAGCCAACCGACATCTTCGTACAGCTCGACCGGCCGCATGCCGAAGGTCGCCAGGGCGTACTCGTCATCTTCGGCGTTCTCCGCCAGGTGGGTATGCAATCGCACGTCGAGCTGTTCTGCCAGTTGGGCGGTCCTGCGCATCAGATCCGGGGTGACCGAGAACGGCGAACAGGGCGCCAATGCCACCCGAACCATGGCGCCAGGCGAACGGTTGTGCCAGCGCTCAACGTGACGCTTCGACCAGGCCAGGATCTCGTCCTCGTCCTGAACCGCATCGTCCGGCGGGAGCCCACCGTCCTTTTGCGACAGGCTCATCGAGCCGTAGGTCGGGTGAAAACGCATGCCGAGGTCGATGGCCGCCTCAATCTCTGCACTGAGCAGATCACCGGCTCGCGCTGGGTGCAGATAGTGGTGATCGCTCGATGTGGTGCAACCAGACAGCGCCAGCTCGGCCAACCCGACCCAAGCGGCGACGTTGACCGCCTCCTCGTCGATGTTGGCGGTCCAGGTCGGGTAGAGGCTTTCCAGCCACCCGAACAGTGGAGCGGTGGTCATCGGACCGTAGGCCCGGGTCAGGTTCTGGAAAAGATGATGGTGGGTGTTGATTAGACCCGGGGTCACCAAACAGTCAGCGGCCGAGATGGTTCGATCGGCGGCTGGCAAAGGGTCGGTTGACTCCCCAACCGCTACGACGACGCCCGATGTGATGGCTAGCCATCCCCCGGGTATCTCTCCGTTCTGGCCCTGGTCTTGGTTCTGATGATCGCCGGTGGCCAGCAACCGGGCATCGACGATCAGCAGCTCAACCGGGGAAGACTCGACCGACGGTTCGCTCAAGACGAGCCTTCGACCGGTGTGTCGTACGCTCCGGCCATGGCCAGACCGAGACCCTCGCGAGTCGCTTCCGAGCGGTCGATAACCTGCACTACTCGCCCCTCGTACATCACTGCGATCCTGTCGGCTAGGCCGAGGATCTCGTCGAGGTCTTCCGAGATGACCAATACCGCTGCTCCATCGCCCCGCTGACGAATCAGCTGAGCGTGGATGTACTCCGCAGCGCCAATGTCAACACCGCGGGTTGGCTGGGCAGCCAGGATCACCGTCGGGGAGCTGTCGAGCTCGCGAGCCATGATCAGCTTCTGGATGTTGCCACCGGACAGACTCGATGTGGTTGTGCTCAGCGTCGGGGTCTTCACCGAAAAAGCATCGACCAAACGTTGGCAGTGTTCTCGGATGCGGTTGAAGTTGAACAGTCCGCCGCTGAGAAACCTCGGGTCGCCGTGATCGATCAGCAGCAAGTTTTCGCTCACCTGAAACTCGCCGATGGCTCCGTCTTTCATGCGCTCTTCCGGCACGTAGGCCAAACCGGCGTCTCTGGTCTTAGCCGGGCTCGCAGTAGTGAGATCGATGCCGTCGATCTCCACCAGCGAACCCGACTCGGCAGATCGCAGCCCGGCTACCGTCTCGGCCAGTTCACGCTGGCCGTTGCCGGAAACCCCGGCGATACCAACGATCTCACCGGCTCGAACCTCGAGGTCGACCCCATCAACCGCCTTGGTCGCTCGATCGCCGATGACCGTAAGATTGCGGATCGTCAACCTCGCGGCGGCCGGCTTGACGGAGGGTTTATCCGGGGCAAGTAGTACCTCGCGTCCGACCATCATCTGGGCCAGCTCCTGGCGACTGGTCTGCGAAGGCACGGTATGGCCGGTGATGGCGCCGTTGCGTAGCACAGTGATTCGATCGCTCAGATCCATCACCTCACGCAGCTTGTGGGAGATGAAGATGATGGCTCGGCCGGCTTCGGTCATCTGCCGCAGAATCACGAACAGGTCATCGACCTCTTGCGGGGTCAGGACCGCGGTCGGTTCATCGAGCACCAACAGCTCGGCGTCGCGGTAGAGCGCCTTGATAATCTCGACCCGCTGCCGCTC
This sequence comes from Acidimicrobiales bacterium, assembly GCA_050633745.1. Lineage (GTDB taxonomy): Bacteria > Actinomycetota > Acidimicrobiia > Acidimicrobiales > SZUA-35 > JAHELU01. Next base: position 22,930 of record JBOEHD010000080.1, on the reverse strand, counting down.
CCCCACCGACAGCTTCCAAACCTCGATGTTGGGGTCGACCGAAAGGCCATATTGCGCACCAATTTCGGCCATGCGGGTCGAGACGGCATCGAGATCGGTCAGCGGGCCCCTTGAGGACTGCAGGCCCAGCGCCACGTTTTCGGCCACGGTCAGCGTTGGCACCAGCATGAAGTGCTGGTGGACCATGCCGATCCGCTGCTCGATCGCTTCGGTTGGCGAGGTGATCGAGACCGCCTTGCCTCGAAGCCTGATCTCGCCGCTGTCCGGCTGATACAGCCCGAACAGAATCTTCATAAGTGTGCTCTTACCTGCGCCATTTTCGCCGAGCAGGGTGTGTACTTCACCGGCCCGCAGATCGAAGCTGACGTTGTCGTTTGCCAGGACTCCCGGGAATCGTTTTGTGATGCCGCTCATCTCGAGCAGAACCGGCTGTGATGAAGTGGGGTTTGTCACTGGATGCTCTCGTGTCAGCTGGCAGGTATCAACCGGTTGTCAACGGGGGCGTACAGAACGTGCGCTAGACAACAGGGTGCGAGTGACCCGGGGCTCCATTGCCCCGAATCACTCAACATTCCAACGGCTAGTGGGGTCTAGACCCCGGTCTTGATCGAGCCGTCGATGATGCCATCGATGGTGTCGGTGGCGCCGTTCTTGATGTCATCGGAAAGGTCGTAGCAACCGTTGAACTCGATCACCAGACCGTTGTTTTCCAGGGTCAATTCGTAGACCTCGCCGCCGAAGGTGCCGTCCTCGATGAGGTCGAACATTTCGGTCAGCACGACCTCCCAGTGGTACACCTGCGAGGCAACAACCAAGTCGGGAGCAAGCGATTCCTGATTGGCCTGGGTTCCGAACCACGGAACGCCGTTTGTCTTGGCGACCTGGATGGCGCCAACGACGTGCTGAGCGGTACCGGTCAATACGTCGGAGCCAACCTCGATGTGAGCGGTCGCTGCTTCGGTGGCCAGCGCCACATCACCGAACGAGCCGGTGAACGACACCTTCACATCGGCGCCTTCTGCCTCGGCGCCGTTTACGAATCCCTCGACGTAGAGCGAAGCGTCGCCAGCGTCGATCGGTCCGACCATGCCGATGGAGCCGCTATCGGAGAGCTTGGCGGCGATGGTGCCCATAACGTAGGCGCCCTGGTCGGCCGCCGGGGTGTAAGCAAAGACGTTTGGCAGGCCCTTTGTCTCGCTCGAAGTACCCCAGATGAAGCTGGTCTCGGGGAA
>JBOEHD010000080.1:0-21642 GCA_050633745.1 Acidimicrobiales bacterium | reverse complement strand
TGCTCTGGGTGAAGGCCAGGTCCTCGCTGGCGCTAGGGGCCACGATGGCCACGGTCAGATCGGTGACCGGCTCGGAGGCTTCGGTGAACGAGTCACCGGTGCCACATTCGCTGGTCGCGGTGTTTGATGCCGCTTCATCGCTTCCGCATGCCGCAGCCACAAAGGCCAGCGCCAGGACGGAGGCAAGCAGTTTTACTAGCGCCCCGCCGCTTATTCGGTTGATCTTTGGTTTCATATCATTCCTTCTTTCGGGTTTCTAAAGGTGGTGTGTCGAGACTCAGTGGCGGGAGAACGGATTAGTGAGAGCAGCTGGGGCTTCGATGCGGCCTGCCACGACGACGAGGGCGGCGATGGTTAGCACCGCCGGCGCCATCGCCGCGAGGTCCGACGCTTCGAGAGGGATCAGTTCACGGGCTTTGAGCTGCAGAACCACCGCGCCGACGATGCCGTAGAGCAGGGCGCCAAGCATGACCCCCCGTGGTCGCCATGCTCCGAAGTACACCAGCGCTACTGCGATGAAGCCCAAACCCTGGGTCAGGTTGGGCTGGAAGATACCGAGGCCCAATGTGAGGGCCGCTCCGGCCAGGCCGGCCATGCCGTTTCCGATCATGATGGCGACGAAACGAGTGCGACCGACCGAGACACCGAGGCTGTCGGCAGCCTGGGGGTTCTCGCCGACGGCCCGAATGTTCATGCCGAAGGTGGTCTTTTGCAGCAGCAGCGCCACCACCGGGACCAGCCCGAAGGCGATGTAGGTCATCATGTTGTGTTTGAACAGCGCATCGCCGACATATGGAATGGCCGAGAGCCCGGGAATCGCCACCTTTGGTAGGCCCCCGATCGGCGTCGGGGTCACAACGATCTGTTCAAACAGCAGGTCGCTGAAGCCCAGCCCAAAGAGATAGATACCGATACCACTGATGCCCTGCTCGGCTTTGAAAATGATGGTGATGATGGCGTACACCACCCCCATCGCCAGCCCAACCAGCAAGCCGACGAACACGCCAAGATAGAGGTTGTCGGTTTCCAGCACGGTCCAGTAGGCCCCAAACGCCGACAGCAGCATGACTCCGTCGACACCTAGGTTCAGTACCCCGCTTCGCTGACCAATCGTCTCACCGAGCGAAGCCAATAGGTACGGCGTTGCCAGCCGCACACCGGAAGCCAGCACCGACACCAGAACCGACAGGGTGAAGAAGTCGCGCATCAGCCGTCCACCTCCGCTAGCAGATCCGCTCCGGTTGAGTCGTCCGGGCGATCATCGGGTCGTTCATCGGATCGAGAACCAAAACGCTGCTCTAGCCACGCCCGGACCTGGCCACTACTGACAACAAAGACCACCACGATCCCGTTGAGCGCAACCGCCAGCGGGGATGGAATTTGCAGGACCCGCTGCAGATTGTTTGCTCCGGTTACCAGGCTGCCGAACAGGAAGGCCGAAGGGATCGTCCACAGCGGATGCAGGCCGCCAAACAGCGCAGCGACGATTCCGTTGAAGCCTGCAGCACCGGTGAAGCCCGCAGTCGACCCGTCGGTGACCATACGCATGCTCTCGCTGCCGAATACCAGCACCGCTCCGGCAAGGCCTGACAGCGAACCGCTGATGGCCATGGCGGTCACGATGCTTCGCTGCACCGATATCCCCGACGCTTTTGCCGCATCCGGGTTGTGGCCAACCGCTCGCAACCGGAACCCCAGCGGAGTGCGCCAAAGCAACACGTATGCCGCCACGGCGGCGAGTACGGCGATCAGCACCCCGAGATGCAGCCGGGTTCCGGGCAGCAGCGTTGGCAGAGCGGCGTTGTCGGTCAGCCGTTCTGTCTGAGGGATGCGACTGCCTTCGTTCTCCAGCGGGTCGATCATCGGACCCCGCAGCAGGTAGTTCATCACTTGCACCGCAACCAGGTTGAGCATGATGGTGCTGAGGATCTCGTTCACCGAGGCGTAGGCCTTCAACGCTCCCGGAATGGCGCCCCACAGCCCGCCGCCGACCATGCCAGCGATCATTACCAACGGGAGAAGAAGTGGTCGAGGTGTATCGGGGATGAGCAAAGCGACCGCGGTCGCCAGCAGAGCGCCGATCACGATCTGCCCTTCGCCGCCGATGTTGATCACCCGCGACCGGAAAGCAACGGTGATACCGGTACCGACGAGCAGCAGCGGAGCGGCACGAACCGCGGTGGTGGCCAGGCGCTCTCGGGTGCCGAACGCCCCGTCGAAGATCGCTACCAACCCGTCGATTGGATTGGCCCCAAGCGCCAAAATCATGATGGCGCCGAACAAGAAAGCGACCAGAGCCGCTCCAATGGGGACGATTCCGCCAAGCAGACGGCGAATCATTCGCTCATTACCTGGCTCACAACGTGAGTCGAAACCCGGCCAGCTGTCATTGGGATGCCGGCCGCAACAGGACTAATCGCACCCTTTGACCGGCACATATCCTGGCTGACGCTCCGAGTACTAGCGCGGCGCCCAGCGCGTGAAGAACGAACCACAACCTCTGACCTCCCCGCTCGCAACTTAGCCCCGAGGACCAGCGCGCGCTCCCGCTCAAGAATCTCGTAACAATCGTTAACAATCCGTAAAGATGCGTTTAGCTTCGATCGATCGCATTCAGGTAGTTGTAGATGGTGATGCGACTTACGCCCATGATTCGGGCCATGTCATCCACCGCACCCCGCAGCAGGAAGGCGCCCTGATCGTCGAGCATGCGCACCACTTTTTGCTTCTCAGCTCGACTCCACTCCACTGAACTAGTGCCAATATCGCGTTCGGCGGCCCGGATCATGCTGCTCAGGGCGTCATGCAGAGGGCCGACGCTCAGCTTGGCCGGGTCAGATCCGATATGGATGCGAATGGAGGTAGCGCCAGCAGCCATCGAATCGCGAATCATGTCGGCTACAGCCTCGGCGATGTCGCCGGCATCTCCCTCGGTCAGCGAGGCGAATGGGCCAAGCTCCACATCGAGACCCCGCCTACCAAAGGCATCCACCGCTGCCTTCACATGCGCTCCCGGCACACCCTCGCTGAAGGGCTCGACGAGAAACTCCGTCGCCACTGAGCTCGTACCATCACCTGTAACCATGCTCGCTACCGTAGACGTGACTTCGACCCCGAACCATAGTTTCGACGATCGATGGCTTGCGAGTACATGCGACGCACTACCAACGACGCTGGAAATGGCGACGCGACGCCTGATCGTGTTGAAAATGCCACGTTTTCGCCCCTTTACACTTTGTAAACCCGTGTGTACGGTGGGTCGGTGACGCAGAACGCTCTCAACGGCGAAGGTATGGGGCAGAGCCACGTCGGAGACACCGCCCCCCTCACTCCAATGCCCTTTGGCGTACTTCTGGATCGGGTGGCAAACGAGTTCGACTCTCGCAACCGCATCTTCGATCTGCCGACCGGCCGCTTCTGGCAGCCAGACCCCGACGTCGATCTGAGCTTTGAATTCCTTGGCCGGCCAGCGGCATCGCCCATTGGCCCCGCTGCCGGCCCTCATAGCCAGCTAGCCCAGAACATCGCGCTGTCATGGCTTGGCGGCTCTCGCCTGTTCGAGCTCAAGACCGTGCAGATCCTCGACACCCTGGAGATCGCTAGACCCTGCATTGATATGCAGACCATCGGATACAACATCGAGTGGAGCCAAGAGCTCACCCTCGAACAGAGCCTTACCGAATACGTCAAGGCATCCATGTTGCTCGACATTCTCAGCCGCTGGGAGCCGCTCAGCCCCCATGTCGGTAGCCAGCCTGGAGCCCATGTTTTTGACATGTCGGTTGGTTACGACCTCGAAGGCATCTCAAACCCTCGCGTTGCGGCCTTTATCGACGGTATGCGTGACGCGTCCGCTGAGGTCGAGGCACTGCGAGCCGAGATTCCCGACTCGTTCGGCGAGTTCCGTTCGCTGGACTTCACCACCACCCTTTCGGACACACTGACGCTGTCGACGTTCCATGGTTGCCCGCCGGATGAGATCGAGGCCATCACAAAACATCTGATCGATGCCCACGATCTCGATGTGATCGTAAAGCTCAACCCGACCCTGCTCGGCTACGAAACGGTGGCCGACATCGTGAACGGCCAGCTCGGTTACGCCGACGTTGACGTCAAGGAACAGGCCTTCGTCGAAGATCTGCAGTTCGACCGGGGCATCGAACTGATCGGCGAGCTCAACCAATACGCAAAGGACCGCGGCCACCGTTTCGGTATCAAGCTGACAAACACCCTGGTGGTGAACAACGCCAAGCAGTGGATGCCGGAAGACACCATGTATCTTTCCGGGCCGCCGCTGCACGTGTTAGCAATGACCCTTCTCGATCGACTGTCGACCGCCCTACCGGGCGTGCTCGACGTACCTGGTCACGACGGCGATGTCATGGTCAGCTTCTCCGCAGGCATTTGCAAAGAGAATCTGGCCGACTCGATCGCCACCGGGGTGAACCCGGCATCGGTCTGCTCCGACCTACTCAAGCCCGGCGGCTACGGGCGGCTCGCGCCGATGCTCAAGGCATTGACAAATGAGATCCGCGATGACGGATGCACCAGCCTCAACCAGTGGCGACAGCACCGCCAAACTGCGGCCGTCGCCGCCGGTCACCGCGGCACGATTGCCGCTCACGTATCCCACATCAACGGCGAGGATCGCCAGCGTTACCACCTGGATGGCAACAAAAAGCTTCCCCGTGAGGTCGAGAACGACCTGGAGATGTTCGGCTGCGTCGCCTGCAATTTCTGCGTCACGGTGTGTCCTAACGATGCGTTCTTCTCGATCGCAACGCCAGACGCCCCCAAGACCGCCGACGCTGGTGACACGATTCAGCCTGCTGACCAACTCGGCGACATACCGGGCCGTCAGCAGTATCTGCTGTTCGCCGAGCTGTGCAACGAGTGCGGGAACTGCATGACGTTCTGCCCGGAGAACGGCGACCCGGCGATGATTAAGCCCCGGCTCTTCACCGACGAGTCGGTGTTCAACGGCCGCACCGGCCAGGGCTTCCTCCTCGGCGACCAGACGGTCGTCGGCCGCTCAGGCGACGACGAAAACACCAAGATCGTCGAGCGGCTACTGCATTCGACCAAGGGGAACCCACTAGGAGGAAACAACACGTGACAGCACAAGTGGATCAACCGGATGCCGCAAGGCGCGTCGTGCGAGTCGCCGCCGCTCAGCTAGGACCGATATCAAAAGCTGAGCCGAAGGCTGCGGTAGTCAAGCGGCTGATCGCTCTGATCGAGGATGCGGCAGGCCGAGGTATTGACCTGGTTGTGTTCCCCGAACTGGCACTGACCACGTTCTTTCCCCGCTGGTACACCGAAGACATATCGGGTCACGACCACTACTACGAGCGGTCCATGCCCAACCCCGATACCCAACCGCTGTTCGATGCGGCTAAGGCTCACGGCATCGGCTTCTCGCTCGGCTATGCAGAACTGACAGACGACGGCCACCGTTACAACACCACCATTCTGGTCGAGCGCGACGGGTCGATCGTCTCCCGCTTCCGCAAGGTCCACATCCCGGGACACGAGAACGATGAACCGTGGCGACCGTTCCAGCATCTGGAGCGCCGCTACTTCGAGGAGTCCGATGAGGGCTTCGGCGTTTGGCGGGCCTTCGATGGACTGGTCGGCATGGCCACCTGCAACGATCGTCGCTGGCCCGAGACCTATCGAGAGATGGGTCTGCAGGGCGTCGAGATGATTTTGATCGGCTACAACACTCCGATCCATTACGCCCCCGACCCCGGTCAGAATCCGCTGCAAGGGTTCCACAACCACCTCTGCATGCAGGCCGGTGCCTACCAGAACGGCACCTGGGTGATCGGTGTTGCCAAGGGGGGCAACGAGGAGGGCGTCGAGTCGCTGGCCCAGTCGGCCATCATCGCTCCCTCCGGCCAAATCGTGGCTCAGGCGGTGACCACCGATGACGAGTTGGTCGTTGCCGACTGCGACCTCGATTGGTGCCGCCGCTACAAAGAAACCCTGTTCGACTTCGATCGCTACCGCAGACCTGAGGTCTACCAGCGCATCACCTCGCAGAAAGGCATCGTCGAACCATCATGACGGTCGAATTTCAACTCAACGGCACACCGGTCTCACTGACGCAGGATCACGAACACCTGCTGGCAGCGCTGCGAGATGAGCTTGGCGTCATGTCGCCAAAGGACGGCTGCGCCCCATCCGGCCAGTGCGGCTGCTGCACGGTCATCGTCGACGGCAAAGCCCGCGTCGCCTGCCAAACCTCGATGGAAAAGACCATCGGCAGCGAGGTGGTGACGCTCGAGGGCGTCGACTCCCAGGAAGCGGCCGACATGGCTGCAACCTTCGCCGCTCACGGCGCGCTGCAGTGCGGTTTCTGCACCCCGGGCATTCTCATGCGGGCCAAGGCCATGGTCGACAAGAAGGGCTCCGAACTCAAGCGCGACGACGCGGCCCGGCTGCTCGGCGCTCACCTGTGCCGCTGCACCGGCTACATCAAAATCCTCGACGCCATCGAAGACCTAGCGACGGGCGAAGTCCCGGTCGCTCTCAACCCCCAGGGGGTCGGGACCCGCGGCATTAAGTACGAGGCGGCCGAGTTGAGCCTCGGCTCTCGTCCGTTTATCGACGACATGGTTCCGGACGGACTGGCTCACGGTGCGTTCCATCTGGCCGCCCACGCCCGAGCCGACGTACTGGCCATCGACACCAGCGAAGCCGAAGCCATGCCCGGCGTAGTCCGGGTATTCACCGCCGCCGACGTACCGGGCGAGCTACGGTCCGGCCTCATCCACAAGGACTGGCCTTCGTTCATCCCAATCGGCGGTCGAACCAGCTACCTCGGTGATGTGCTGGCCATGGTGGTGGCCGAAGACCGGCCGACCGCACGGCGAGCGGCCAAACTCATCCAGGTCGAATACAACGTCCTGGATGCGGTCACCGATCCAGCGCTGGCCATCTCCACCGCCCCAGACGCAGTCTGGACCCTCGACGGCAATGTGCTTTCGCGTTCGGTCTACAACCGGGGCGACGCCGAAACGGTGCTCGACACCTCCGCCCACGTCGTGCGGGAAACCTTCCAGACCCAGCGCATCGATCACGCCTTCGTCGAGCCCGAGTCGACCTTGGCATTGCCGGTTCCAGCCGGGCAACAGCTACCGGTCACCGCTGGCGTCGGCGACACCGTCGACTTCGATCGGCTGATGGTCTACAGCGGCGGCCAGGGCATCTGGGATGACCGTAACGACATTGCCAGAATCCTAAAGATCGAAACCGACAAGGTCGTCACCGAGTTGGTCTCAAACGGTGGAGCCTTCGGCGGAAAAGAAGACATGTCGAACCAGGCCCAGACGGCGCTGGCCGCATGGCTGCTCAACCGTCCGGTCAAGACCACCTTCTCCCGCGAAGAGTCGCTGCTGGTTCACACCAAGCGCCACCCGATCCGTATGGAGTACGAGGCCGCGTGCGACGCCGGAGGAAAACTGACCGCGCTGCGGGCTCGCCTGCTCGGCGACTCCGGACCGTACGCCTCAGTTGGTATGAAGGTGCTGGAGCGGGCAGCAGGCCACGCATCGGGACCGTACGTCGTGCCCAATATCGACGTTGAAGCCATCGCTGCCAGAACCAACAACTCGGTATGCGGGGCCTTCCGAGGCTTTGGCGCAAACCAGGCCCAGTTCGCCATGGAAGGGGTCATGGACCGACTGGCCGAGATGGTCGGCATTTCCGGCTGGGAAATGCGGCAACGAAACGTAGTCACCCCGGGCGAGACCTGGGGGCCGGGGCAGATCATGAACGATGGTTGCCTTGGAGCCGAGGCATGCCTCGACGCGGTTAAGCCGGCGTTCGACGAGGCAACCGCCGCTGGCAAAGCGGTCGGCATCGGGCTCGGGCTCAAGAACTCCGGTCTCGGTAACGGCTTCAAGGAGATCGCCAAGGCGGTTGTACATTTCCGTGACAACGGCACCGAGGCCCCGACGGTCGAGGTTCGCCACTGCTGGACCGAGATGGGCCAGGGCGTTCACACCGTCGCCCTGCAGGTGGCGGTAGAAGAGCTGGGGGTTGCCCCCGAGCAGATTGAAGTCATCGTCGACTCCACCAGAGAACTCGGCGCAGGCCAGACCACCGGCAGCCGAGGCACCCTCATGGGAGCCGGTTCAGTGGCCGATGCCTGCCGCGCTGCCATGGCAGACGGCTGCAAAATCGGCGTCGACTACGAGGGTGAATACCGCATCGACTGGACCAACTCGCTAAGCGAAGGCGTTGAGAACCCGATTATTCACTCCACGTTCGGCTACGCGGCCCAACTGGTAGTGATGGACCCCGAAACCGGAGCGATCGAGAAGGTGGTTGCAGCCCACGATGTTGGCCGGGCGGTCAACCCACTGCTGTGTGAAGGGCAGATCGAGGGCGCGGTACATATGGGTCTTGGCTACGCCCTCTCTGAGGGATTCCCCTGTGATGAGAACGGCCTACCGCTCAACGAGACGCTGCGCAGCCTCGACATCATCCGGCCAAAAGACATGCCAGATGTCGACGTGATTCTCGTCGAGTCAGCGGAACCCGATTCGCCGTACGGCATAAAAGGTGTCGGCGAAATCGGGCTTGTCCCAACCGCAGGAGCGGTGGCCGCGGCTCTAAAGGCCGTCGATGGGCAATGGCGAACCGAGTTGCCGATGGTCAACGAGAAGAACCGGGAGCTGGTGCAATCAACCGGGTCTCTCAGCCAGCTGTTCGCCGAACGGGCATCGCAGGACCAGTGACGGCGCCGGTACCAGTGACGGCGTCAGGGTCAGGGACGGCGGCGTTACAGCCCAACCAAACCGTGGGGCTGGTCTGCGCCCATAACCATCTCTACTCGTCGCTGGCCAGGGGCATGCCCTCTCCGCCAAAGACCCCGACACAGTTCATCGAAATCCTGGAGCAGGTGTGGTGGCGGCTCGACTGCGCCCTCGATCTTGATCTGATTTACTGGAGCGCCAAGCTCGGAGCGTTGGCCGCTCTGGAGAGCGGTTGCACCGCCATCGTCGATCACCACGAGTCGCCGATGGCCATCGACGGTTCGCTGTCGATTATCGCCGACGCCTGTGCCGAGGTTGGGGTCAGGGTCAACTGCGCCTATGGCGTCACCGACCGTCATGGCTCCGAGGGTGCTACGGCCGGGCTGGCCGAAAACGAACGTTTCCTGGCCGACGGCGGTCGGGGCATGGTCGGCATCCACGCCGCCTTCACCTGCAACGACGAGACCATCGCCGCCGCGGCCGATATGGCCCGCCGCCACGGAGTCGGCGTGCATGTGCACGTAGCCGAGGGCCCAGCCGACACCTGGCAACGGTTGCAGGGCCACACCGCCGATGACTGGTGGCTGATTCACGGGGTCCACCTGCCAGACGACCACGGCTTGCAGGGAACCATCGTGCACAACCCCCGGTCGAACATGAACAACGCTGTCGGCTACGCCCGACCGCGACGTTTCGCAGAGACCGGCAATCCCGTAAGCCTTGGCACCGATGGCATCGGGTCCGACATGATCGACGAGTTCCGGGTCGCCTTTGTGCGAGCTCGCGAACACGACGTGACCACCACCCCCGATGAGATCTGGGGCTGGCTAGAGGCTGGCCGAACCCTGTTTCCCGAAACCACAAATGACGTGGTGACCTGGAACTACCCGGTCATGGATCCGTGGCGCCTGGCATACACGACCCAGGTCTCCCCCACCGAGGTATCGATCGACGGCAACGTGGTGTTTCGAGATGGATCCCCCACCATGGTCGACGCCGAGGAGATCATTGCCAAGTCGACCGAGGCGGCAGCAAGACTTTTCGCCAAGCTGTAGACGGTCTGCGATCGCCGCCAGCGAGTTCATCAATAACCCGATCTAGTTCCCCGGACAACCCGAACCTAGTTCCCCCGACACACCCCCGAAATAAGGACGCTCGATACGTGACTACAACTGAACAGCCTGGCTCCGGGCTTGCCGTCTTTGGCGAGTTCGCCCCCGATGGTCGCCAGGCCTACGAAAATGCAGTGGCCCGGTTCCGGGAGAACAACATCGTGCTGCCAACCTTCGGTCAGCTGCGCGACCCGTCGACCATCCCCGAGCCGATCAAGGCCTCCCTGTCCGACGTTGAGAAGGATGCGCCCGATGCTCGGAATCTGTTCCGGGTGCACTGGTACAACGGGCATGCCGATGCCGAACCGGGAGCGAACTATCCCGGCTTTGTCGACGTGCCAAACCACATCGAGTTGCCATCCGAGCTGACGGGGGTCGACGCCAGGATCGTGCTGGCCTTCGGTAACCGTTTCCCCATGATTCGGGCCCACAAGGTGCTGGCCGCCTACTCGACGCTGGTGGCCAGGCTGGTCACTGGCCGCTTCGACCCGACGGCCAACCGGGCTATCTGGCCGTCGACCGGCAACTACGCCCGGGGCGGCATCGCCATCTCCCGGATCATGGATTGTCGCGGTGTGGCGGTCCTACCCGAAGGTATGAGCCGAGAGCGGTTCGAATGGCTCGACCGTTGGATCGAACATCCCGATGACGTCATCCGAACCTACGGCACCGAGAGCAACGTCAAAGAGATCTACGACGAATGCAACCGACTGTCCCTCGATCCCGAGAACGTAATCCTCAATCAGTTCAGCGAGTTCTCTAATCACATGGGGCACTACGCGGTGACCGGTCCATCGCTGGAAAAGATCTATCAGCATGTCACCGCCGACCGACCGGGTACGCTCGCCGCCTTCGTTTCGGCCTCCGGTTCGGCAGGCACCCTGGGCGCTGGCGACTATCTGAAGAACAGCCAGGGGGCCAAGATCGTGGCCGTCGAGGCCCTCGAGGTTCCGACGATGCTTTACAACGGCTTCGGCGATCACAACATTCAGGGCATCGGCGACAAGCACGTTCCCCTCATCCACAACGTCACTAACACCGACCTCGTGGTGGCGATCAGCGACCAGTCGACAGACAAGCTCGATGTGTTATTCAACACCCCGGCAGGCAAACGTCTACTGGGCGAGCGTGGGGTTGACCCGGCGCTGTCAGCGATGCTGGTCGACATGGGCTACTCATCGATCTGCAACACGCTGGCCGCCATCACCGCGGCGAAGAAGTGGAACCTCGGCTCCGATGATGTGATCGTGACCGTTGCTACCGACGGTTCCGAGCTCTACAACTCCGAACGGGAGAAGGTCATGTCGACTCACTTCAGCGGTGGCTTCGACGATGGCGAGGCAGCCGCTGTGTTCGCCGAGCACATGGAAAACGTGGCAACCACCCATTCCATGGAGATGGGTGACGTCGAACGAGACAGGGTGTTCAACCTCGGCTACTTCACCTGGGTGGAGCAGCAGGGTGTTTCGATCCCCGACTTTGAGGTTCGTCGCAAGCAGGAGTGGTGGGAAGGTCTGCGGCCGCTGGTCGACACCTGGGACTCGATGATCGAGCAGTTCAACGCCGACACCGGCGCATCCCACGGATAACGATTGCCGATGAACCGTCTCACCGAGGCCGACCGGCCCGACAATCCGTTCCTGATTTATCGGGACCGCCTCGATTCCTATGACGCGGTTCGATCGGGCCGGATGAGCGATGACCGGTTCATCGAGATCGTGACCGGGCTAGACGATGCAATAGAGCACGTTGAGGGCCACGGCTTTGTTGTCACTCCCCTGGTCGACGGCTCGGCGCTGGCGGCCGCCGCTGGGCTGGATATCGAATTGTGGATCAAGGCCGAGCCGGGCAACGTCGGCGCTTCTCACAAGGCCAGACACCTGTTTGGGGTCGCGCTGCAGATGCTGGTCGATGAGGAGCTCGGCGCGGTTCGGGCCGAGCGCCTAGCAATCGCCAGCTGCGGCAACGCGGCCGTCGGCGCCGCCGTGGTGGCCGCCGCCATGAAGCGACCGCTGGATGTGTTCGTCCCAACCTGGGCCGACGAGCGGGTGGTCGAGATCCTCGATCGGCTCGACGCTAACGTGAACCGTTGCGCTCGGGTGGAGGGCGAAGCTGGCGATCCGGCTTATCTGCGGTTCCGGGATGCAGTGAACGCCGGTGCCCGAGCGTTCAGTGTGCAAGGCACCGACACCCCCGCAGCATTCGATGGCGGTCGAACGCTTGGTTGGGAGCTTGCCGACCAAGTCCCCGGCGGACCCTCAACCGACGACTCGTTATACATCCAGGTTGGCGGCGGAGCGCTAGCGGTTGCGGTATCGGCCGCAGTGCCGGAGCCGAAGCTGTTCCCGGTGCAAACCGAGGGCTGCGCCCCACTGCGTCGAGCATGGGATCTTCTGTCCCCCGACTTCGACTTCGACGCCGCAGCAAAGTCGCCAGAGGACTACATGTGGGCCTGGGAGACCGAGCCCCACAGCTTGGCAACCGGCATCCTCGATGACGTGACATACGACTGGCTGCCGCTGCTTCGCCAAACGAGACAGAGCGGCGGCGGTATTGAGTCCAGTGGTACTGACGGCGGTGAACCGATCGTTGTCGCCGAAACGTTCGTCGAGCAGGCTCACGCGCTGGCCCTTTCACAAACCGACATCGCCGTCTCCCCTACCGGGTCGTCTGGCCTCGCCGGACTACTGCAACGGGGGCAGAGCGCCGGCCGGGCCCTGGTGCTGTTCACCGGGGCCTACTAGCTCAAATATCGCTCACGATGGTTCGAGTGTCATAGTTGTTTCAGTGACATCTACAGACGCGAGCAATCGAGTGCCCGAGGAGCCGTCGGCTGCACCGACAAACGGGGACGGTAGCTCGATGTTCGCCTCCTTCGCCGTCCGCCCGTTCCGCATCATCTGGATCGGAACCTTCCTCTACTACATGTCGATCTTCACCGGCATCATCGCCCGTGGAGCACTGGCAAAGGATCTGGGCGGCACCAACACCGCTCTTGGCATCGTGACGCTGGCCTTTGGTGCAACTTCGCTGCTGTTCACCCCGATCGGCGGGGTTATGGCCGATCGATTCCCAAAGCGGGTGGTGATGATCACCTCCACCATGCTCTTGGCCCTCAGCTCCGGCTGGCTGGCGGTCACCGAGTTCCTCGACATCACCGAGTTCTGGATGTTGGTCGTGGTCTCATCGATTCAAGCGGTGGCCTTCGCCCTACTGGTGCCGGCCAGGATGGCCTACACCGTCGAACTGGTCGGGCCTTCGCTGATCCCAAATGCCGTCGCCCTGGCCCAGGTGTCGATGAACTTCAATCGAGTACTTGGCCCGGCACTAGCCGGTGCGATGCTCGGTGTCGCTTCCCTCGGTTACAGGGCTATCTACACATACGCCGCGGTACTGGGAATTCTGGCGGCGATCTGCTTTTCGTTCCTGGGGCCGGGCGCTCCCGACTCCAGTCGCCCTCGACGGGCCCCGCTGGCCGAAATGATCGAAGGCGTGAGCTACGCCAGATCCAACACCACTATTCGCCTGGTCATGGTCCTAGCGATCGCCATCACCATGGTCGGCTTCCCCTATGTGGCCTTTCTGCCGAGCGTCTCGGAGGACTTCTTCGATGCCGGCGCGGCCGGCTTCGCCCGGTTATCGCTGGTAGGAGCGGTTGGTGGGCTGGTGGCCGGTCTGTTTATCGCCCGATCGTCGTTGGCCCAGGGGCGCAGCATCCAGTTCTGGTCGGCGATGGGTATCGGGGCCAGCCTTATCTTTCTCGGCTCGGCCCAGACCTTCCTTCTGGCCGGTGTGGCCGCAACGCTGCTCGGGGCCTCAACCGCCGGGTTTCAGTCGATGAACGGCACCATGGCGCTCAGCGCTGCCGATCCGGCCCTGCACGGGCGCATGCAATCGCTGCTCGGCCTTGGCTTCAGCGCCTTCGGGCTGGCATCGCTGCCGCTAGGCATGCTGGCCGACCTCATCGGTCTGCGAACCACCCTGGGTTTAATGGGAGGAACGGTGATGCTGATCGCGATCACCGTGCAGCTCTACTGGAGGAAAATCGAGCCCTAAGAGCAGTATCTACTGGTCGACGCCGTACTCAGCCAGGTACCCGAGCATTGCCGTTTTGAGGTGATCATCAAGATCGACCAGGGCCATAATCTCGTGCACGTCGACGATGGCGAACGTCGGCATGGCGAACTCCTCGGCCAGGGCCTGCAGCGCGGAGCGGTGATCCGGCCCCCGCTCTCGCCGGTCGACGGAAACAACTAGGCCAGCCAGTGAGATATCGGCTTGCGCCCGCAGCAGCGGAACCGAGTCTCGAATGGCGGTGCCTGCGGTTGTGATGTCCTCGACGATCAAGACCCGATCGCCATCGGTCAGCGAGTGGCCGACCATCGTGCCGCCCTCACCGTGATCCTTTTCTTCCTTGCGGTTGAAGCAGTATGCAACGTCGTGGCCCAGTTCGGAAAGCGCCACCGCGGTGGTCACCGCCAACGGGATGCCTTTGTAGGCCGGGCCGAACAGCACATCGAACTCGGTGCCGATCTGCTCAAGAATGGCCTTGGCGTAGTACTGGCCAAGGCGGCGGATGTGCTCGCCCGTTCGATACAGACCGGTGTTGATGAAATACGGCGTCGAGCGTCCGCTCTTGGTGACGAAGTCGCCGAAGGTCAGCACCCCGGCCTCGGTCATCAGCTCGATGAACTCCTGTTTGTGGGCCGAAATCATGCTGTTCTCCATGAAACCCAAGCTAGCGCCCTAGCGGTCAACGTTGGGGCGGTGTGCGGCGATGGATGGATGTGTCGCCGACCTGACCCCGGCTCTACACTCCGGCGATGGAACAAGCCAGCAACGACTCCAAGCGCACAATCCTGATCACCGGCGCCGGATCGGGTTTCGGTCGGGGCGCTGCGGTGAAGTTGGCGCAGCTCGGTCACCGGGTGATCGGCGGTGTCATCTCCGAAGACGAAGCGCAGAGCCTACGGGCTGAGGGTGTCGAGGCCATCAAGCTCGATATCACCGACGAAGCTGACCTGGCCGAAGCGGCCAAGCTCGATGTTGATGTGCTGCTAAACAATGCCGGACGGGGCCAGCTCGGCCCGCTAGCAACCGTGCCAATCGACGATGTGCGCCAGGTGTTCGAAGTGAATGTGTTCGGCACACTCCGGGTGACCCAGGCGATGCTGCCTGCCATGCAGAAGCGAGGTTCGGGCCGGATTATTATCGTGTCGTCGATCGCCGGGATCTCCTCCGGAGCGCTCTCCGGCCCCTACGCCATGACCAAACATTCGCTGGAAGCGATGACCAAGTCGCTGCGGGTCGAGATGGAGCACTACGGGATTGAGGTCTGCAAGCTCAACCCGGGGCCATACGCCACCGGCTTCAACGATGCCATGGTCGATGGGGTGCAGCCAATGATGACCGAAGACCCGGTCCACCAGAATCTGAACGAGTCGACTAGAACTCGCATGCTCGGAAACCAGCTCGACCCGGTGGAGATCATCGACACCATGGTCGAACTGTGTACCGCGGAGACGGTGCCGTTCGAGACCTTCAAGCCAGACAACATCCTGGAGCGTTACGGTCTACCGGCTCGCTGAGTCCTACCCGGTCGCTGAGGCTTACCCGTCGCCTGAGTCCTCGGCGATCACCTGGGCCGCTAGCTTTTTTGGCGCAACCATGGTGTAGCTGGTTCTGATCCACTCGGTGACCTCGACCCATCGCTCCTCATCGGCGTCGAGCGGGAGCGAGAAACTGATCCAACCGTGTCGTCCAAGCCCGTAGCCCATCGGCTCCACCGCTTCGTCGGTCGATACAACCGCCGTAGCCTCCTCCTTCGGAAGCTTGACCGCCAGCGAGGTGGCGGCGTCGTTGGCGAAGACAAAGTTCTTGTTCCGGACGCGGAACGTCGGGCTGTCATCCCACGCTTCGACGTTTACCCGGTGGGTCTCTGGGAGCTGGGCCACGATCTTCTCTAGGCGACCCATGTTGGATTTAGCCATGAGTCAACAGTAGCCCCAAACGAAACCGGAGCTAGGCGAAGAATTCCTTGGTTTCGTCGACTCGGAATCGGGCGACCCCGAGACCGCCCAACACCACCGAGGCACCGAGCAGCACCCCGGCGGGCGCTAACACATCGGCCAGTGAACCCTGTTCAAGGAAGATCGACCGGTGACCCTTCATGGCCCAGTATGCGGGAGTGGCGGGAGCTACAGCCTGGGCCCAGCCGGGGAGTTGTTCAAACGGAACAAGCGCCCCGCCGAGACCGCCGAACACCATGGCCCCCACATTCTGTAGAGCGTTTAGCTGATTGACGGTGCGGAAGGTGGCGGTGGCCAACAGGATCAACGCCACAACACAGCAGGCATATGCCACAAGCATCAGCAGAACCGCCAGCGGCGAACCTCCGTTGAGCCGCAGACCGATTACCAGCCCGCCGACCATGAGCAGCGCCAACGAATACAGAATGTGGATCACGATCCACGGGATGGCAAAACCCGCTAGAAGCGAATGGGGTGAAGCCGCTGAGCTACGAAGACGATCCCAAGTTCTCCATCCGTGCTCCCGGTAAACGGCGAAACCAACCGAGCCGCCGACGAAGAAGCCGAAGAGCACCATCTGCCCTGGCACGACCAGCTCGGCACCGGTGGCGTCTGGGAAACCGGACCCGGCCAGCGAGGAACCGATCACCTTCTGGAATAGCGGCATAACCACTAGGGGCATGCCGAACATGATGATCAGGAACCAGGGATCGTGAGCGATGATCTTCAGCTGGACCCGAGCCAGCGCCAACGTTGCTCTCATGATCTAGCCCTCACGGTGTTCTTCCTCACAGTGTCGACTCTTCTTCGGTCAACTCTCGTCCGGTGACGGCGAGGAACACGCTCTCCAGGTCGGGGAGGTTTCGTTCGACCGAGATCAGCCGATCGGCCGAGGAACCGAACCGAGCGAGCAACATTGGCATATCAACGTCGCCACCGATCAGATACTCGAAGGTTTTCCCATCATCGTCGGACCGCGCCGAAGCGACCTCAAGTCCAGCCAGCAGGGCACCTTCCAGTTCGCCCTGCACGGTGAATCGCAGTCCGCCGAGGTGGTGAGCGGCGATCAGCTCGGAACGTTGGCCTCGAGCCAGAATCTCGCCGTCGTCGATGATCACGATGTCGGCGCCGAGCGCTTCGACCTCGGGAAGGTAGTGGGTGGTGTACAGCACCGCAGCCCCTTCCGCTGCCATCTCACGCACCGCCTCGATCAGCTGTTGCCGTGTGGCCACGTCTGCCCCCACGGTTGGCTCATCGAGCATCAGCAGCTTCGGCTGATGGACAAGAGCGCAGGCGGTGTGCAGCCGTCGGGCCTCGCCACCGGAGAGCTGGTTGCCTTTGCGATCTAGCAGCTCGGTCAAACCCAGCCGCTCGGCAACCGACCCGGCCCGCTCGGACCGCTGTTTGCGGCCAACCCCGGCCAGATCGGCGAAGAACTCGAGATTCTCTCTTACGGTGAGCACCGGATAGATGCCGGTCTCCTGGGGTGCGATGCCGATCAGCTTGGCCGCGGCATCAACATCGGCCAGCGCATCGATCCCGTCGAGTTCGACGCGACCACCATCGGCGGCCAGCAGGCCAGCGATGACCGATAGCAGGGTGGTCTTGCCTGCCCCATTTCTGCCCAGCAGGGCCACGATTTGGCCTGCCTCAACCGCCAAGTCGACGCCCTTGAGGGCGCGAACATCTCCATATGACTTCGTCACCCCGGTCGCCAGCAGCACCGGACCATACTGCTCGGTCAAAAGAGTTCTAGCCAGTCATTTAATCGTCGGCCCCGGGACGGCGACGTAACTGTTTGTCCTGGCTACGGCCCCGCTTTGCCTTAAGTCGACGTTCTTTCGACCCGCGCGACGGCTTGGTTTTGCGACGAGGTTTTGGCACAACCAACGCTTCTCGGACCCTGGCCGCCAGCCTGGTTTGGGCTATGTCTCGGTTGCGGGTTTGGGAGCGTTCATCGTCGACGGTGACGGTCATCGTCGGGCCCAACTTTGAGAGCAGCCGCTGTCGTTGGGCTCCGGACACCACCGCAGAATCGACCACGCTCCAAGAGAGCTCGGCCCTTGTGTTGGCCTTGTTGGCATGCTGGCCGCCCGGACCTCCGGATGCAGAGAAGCGCCACTGCAGCTCGGCATCGGGAATGATCAGGTGATCATTGACAAAAACCGGCACCGTCAAATACCGAACCGGAACGACACAGGCGGTCTTAGCTTATGACCCGAAGGGTCAACGGGTAGCGGTAGTACTCGCCTCTGTTGGCAGCGACTGCGGCCAGAATCGGCAAGATGACCTGCAAGACGATCAGGATCGGCATGACCAGAAAGCCGATGAGGACGATGGCAGCGAAGAACGCGGCTATCCACGCCATAAACATGGTGATCTGAAAGTTCAGAGCCTCTTTGCCGTGGAAGTCGATGAACGCCGACTCGTCACGCTTCACCAGCCAGACGATGAGCGGCCCAATGAACCCAGAAACCAGCGCCAAGAGGTGGATGAGCAGCGCCATCGACCGGTCATCGCTGGTAACCGGCCCTGCCGTCCCGGTGACTCCGGCGGCGCCGTAGCCCTGCGGTGATCCGTAACCCTGAGATGCATAACCCTGCGATGAATAACCTGGTTGTTGACTGAATGGCTGCGGTATGGCCGCCTCTGGAGGAACTGCATAACCGGGGTTAGGCGCCGTCTGCCCGGCGGGAGCACCATCAACCCAGGGGGCTGGCGCTTCAGGCGCAGGAGCGGCGACGTCGGGCGCGGGAGCGGTGTGCTCGGTCCAGATTGTGCCGTCCCAGTAGCGCTGCATACCTCCGTCGACGGGGTACCAGCCTGCTGGAGCTGCAGGAGCGCCATCTCCTTCGTGTCCATCATTCCGCTCTGCCATACACGATTTATAGCAGACCGCGAAGCCCGTTCAGCTGCAGTATCGACCGTCTAGGCTGGATAGTCAGTGCCTTGCGAATGGCAACAGGCGAACGGCAAATAACGATGAGCAACGATGAAGTCACCCCAGTCGACCCCGGTCAGGTGTTGCGGCGTGCCATCGAACTCGACCATCTGCCCGGTGCCGAATTGCACGATGAGCCGCTCGACGATCAGGCCTTGGCGGAGATCGCCGCCGATCTAGGCGTTTCACCAGCGGCACTGGCCGGAGCTCTAGCCGACGGGAAGGCCGGCGCCCTGCGGGACAAAACGATCGTCGACCGCCTGGTCGGGCCCCGCTGGGTGTGGTCCAGCCGCACCGTTTCGGTCGATGAGCAGCAGGCTCGCGAACTGCTACTGGACTGGCTTGCCGTGGCCCACGGGCTCAAGCCCAGGGTCCGCCCCGACGGTGTAATCGTGGCCAGGAAGCGGCACGACCTCGCAGGCAAACTTGGCCGAGGTCTTCGACGGGTGCAGGGTGTCGGCGGGCTGGGAACAGCCAATCGGGTGCAGGCCGCAGCGGTGAGCGCTGAGGACGACATACCCGGTGGCGCGAACGAAGCCGAGGATGGGCCAGAAAGTTCGCTGTGTCTGGCCGCCGATCTCGGTTCTCGCCGAAACGATGCCATCGCCGGGGGCTCGGCGGCCGCGGTAGGCATGTCTGCCATCGTCGGTGTAGCGGTCTTCGCCTCCGGCCCCATCGCGCTGTTTGGTCTACCGGTGGCCGCAGGCGTCGGCACAGTGGTGGCTCGGCGAGTTCACCGAACCACGGTTATCAGAATCACCGAAACCGTCGATGAAACGGTCGATGCAGTTGTGCTCGGTGAAGAACCACCACGACCCCGAGGCAGCCTGGTCCGCCGCCGTAAGTCGACCTAAAGCGGTCGAACTAGAGCCGCGCCACAAGTAGCAGCGCAGTAGCTGCACCTCGGTTTCACCTAGCGCAGACAATCAGCTGGAATTTTCGAAGCTTCTGGCGGGTTCCTACGGGTCCTTGCGGAATTGTCTGCGCAAGGTGAAACACGGCCCGGTCGCTAGCCTCGTCGGCCCGTCTTCTCTTCCCCTGCACAAGGTCATGGCCTGACGGTTGCGCCGCGCAGCAGGCCTCCGGGCCGCATGCCGGTGGCAATCCCGTCGACCGAAACCTCGATCCCCGAAACGAAGGTGTGGTTGTAGCCGTTGCTGCGCTGCACCAGTCGTTTGCCACCGGCCGGGAGGTCGTAGGCCACCTGCGGCTGGGTGACCGAGAGAGCATCGAAGTCGACGACGTTGATGTCGGCCTTGTAGCCGGGGGCCAGAACGCCTCGATCGAGCAGGCCGTAAGCCGCAGCGGTATCCCTGGTCTGCTTGGCCACCAGCCGCTCCAGCGGAATACGTTCACCTCTGCTGCGATCCCGAGCCCAGTGAGAAAGCAGATAGGTCGGGTAGCTGGCATCGCAGATCGTGGCCACGTGGGCACCGCCGTCGCCAAGGCCACAGATGGTGTGCTCGTCGACCAGCATCTCGCGGATCACCTCAAGGTTGCCACCGGTGTAGTTCTCGAACGGATAAAGCAGCAGAGTGCTGCCGTCACCGGAGCTGAGCAGGTCGAGTGCTAATTCCCACGGCGATCCGCCGGACCGCCCGGCCTGGGCCGCCAAACTATTTACCGGGTCCGGCTCGTAGTTCGGTGGCGTGCCTAGTTCGAACGTGCGGGTCAGGGCGTATTCGATCCAGCGGGTGAATTCGTCGTCTGGGCGATCGCTGAGAATGGCCGACCGCAGGTCGGCGTTTTGGCGGATCTTGGCTGCCCGTTCAGCTAGCGGCAGGTGACTGATGGTCTTGTATGCCGGACTGTTGGCGAAGGGGTGCACGCTGGCGTCTAGGCCCATCATGATCCCGATCGGCCGGCAGCCGACCTGGCCGGTCATTGTTAGGCCCTCGTCGTTTGCCCGGTGGATGCCGGCCAAGGTGCGCCGCCAACGATCAGGGTCGTGGTCGACCTGGAGTAGCAGCACCGATACCGGCCGCCCGGAGATACGAGCCATCTCGGCCAGTACCTCAACCTCGCCGTCGCCGAAATCGCTGTTGCACTGGATCATGCCCTTGCCCACTCGGCCCATGGCCCGGGCGATGCCTGCCAGTTCTGGCTCGGCGGCAGAAAGGCTAGGGGTCAGCCGACCATCGGCTGCTTTGTGTTTTGTGGTCCGAGAGGTCGAGAACCCGAGCGCCCCGGCTTCGAGGGCCGAGGCCACCGCGTCGGCCATCTGTTCAACCTCGGCTTCGGTCGGCACCTCGGCGTGGTCGGCGCCCCGATCGCCCATCACGTAGAACCGCAGGGCGCCGTGCGGGATTTGGGCCCCGATATCCATGATCCGGGGCGTGGCCGCCAGCTCGTCGAGGTACTCCTCGAAGCTCGACCAGGTGAAGTCGATACCTTCGGAAAGAACGGTGCCGGGGATGTCTTCGACCCCCTCCATCAGATTGATCAGATAGTCCTGGCTGCCGGGGCGAAGTGGGGCGAAACCAACGCCGCAATTGCCGAAGACCGAGGTGGTGACCCCATGCCATGATGATGGGGTCAGTTCCGGATCCCAGGTCGCCTGGCCGTCGTAGTGGGTGTGCACGTCAACCCAGCCCGGCAGGAGCAGGCGACCATCGGCATCGATCTCGCGCCTACCTTTACCAACGTCGTTGCCGACGGCGCTGATCACGCCATCGTCGACCGCCACGTCGCCGCTGATGGCCGGCGCGCCGGTGCCATCGACGATCGATCCATCTCTGATAACCAGCTCGTGCATTGGGGCATCCTTTCGGAGGATGGTCCCGCGACGGGACGCG
>JBOEHD010000079.1:0-56983 GCA_050633745.1 Acidimicrobiales bacterium | reverse complement strand
GTGCGGGTGGATGCGTCTGACAGCCAGCGAACCTTGACGGTCTGATTGCGACCATCGTTGGCCCAGTCATGGGCGATCGCCCCGAAGCCGTTCCCGACTGCGTGCTTTGTGACCGCTCCGTCGCCCCAGTCGATCTGGGCGTTCAGGCCGCTCGCCGGGAACGGGTAACAATCGCGCACACCGCCCAGTTCGATGCCTTCAAACTGCCGACCACCGACTGGGAACAGCCCTGCTTTCTTAACCACCGGATCCAGCGGCGAGTAGGTGCCCTGGTTCAGCACCTTCATATAGATGTTGCGATGCACCGCTTTTGCGGTCGGGCGATTGATCTGGTCGTACACCAGTCCTCGCAGCCAGCCGGTCGGCACGTTGACGTCGATCCAACTTCTGGTCGTTGCGTTGAAGATCTTTAGTTCGGTGTAAGCACGAAGCTGCACGTTGACATCGAGAATGGTTCCCTGCACCCGTTCGTTCAGCCCATCAAAGTTGGCGTCGGAACAGTCGTTGCCCTTCGTCCAGTAGAGGCGGATGGGCGTCTCGGCCAGAAAGCCGGCCCTTCCGTGGAAGAGGTTGTTACCTACCAGTCCAAGCAGGCTCACATCGACGTCGAGGCCGACGTAGAGGTTGGCCGACGGAGTGAGCACGATGTCGACCGTCTGCTGGGTGTAGGTCTGCGGACGATCGACAGCATCGAAGTTGAAGTTAGATGAGCCGGTTGCTCGGCTCACACAGCCACTCTTGGTGCAGCGCAGGTAACCCTCGTAGCGTCCGTTGATGTCATAGTCCTGATTGAGTTTTGTGGTCTGACGGATCGAGTATTTGCTCGATATGTTCAAGGCCAGATCGAGGTTCAGGTAAGCCCTGAAGTCGACCCGGAAGATGGTGGCGACCGAGAAGCCAGTCTTAATCTGACCGAGATTCATCGTGTGCTTCCACAGCTCGGCCCGGTGTTCCAAGGTGAGCTCGTTCTCGACATCCAGCGAACCGCTAGCCGTCACTTTGACATCGACATCGGCGCTTCGGAAGTCGAAGCGGAAGGGAACCCTGATGAATCGGGGGAGGCAGGTGTTGACCTTTTGGCCGTAGTAGATCGTGGCCGAGAGGCTGACGGTTCCATCGAGGTCTGCCGAAGCCTTGTAGCGGGCCTTAAATCCGTTGCCGAGGTCGATGTCCTTGTTCACCGGGTTGAACAGGTCGCCGTTTCCACCGCTGGAAGCCAGGGTCTTGACCTTGTCCTCCCACCGAGACCCGCAGAGTCCAAAGAACTCGGTCCCGCGTGTGATGCCATCGCCGCCCGGCTCCGCGGCCTGGGTTGAAGATGCTGTACCTTCACCCACACTGCCACCGACACTGCCAGCTGCACTGCCAGACTTCAGAGCTTCGTCGATCTTGGCCACCTCGGCCATATCGAAGGCGAAGGCGGTGTTGAACTGCTCGGCCAGCTTGGCAGCCGTCAGCGACGTCCAGTCGAAGGCCGGCGGGTTCGGATCCAAGATGTCTGCGCTGGCCAGGTGACCGAGGTCGACCAGGAGGTCGAGCTTGGCCCACCGAGGCAGACTTGCGTCGCGCAGTTCAGCCAGATTGTTGATGAAGATGGCCTCCTCGCCCGGAGCGGCGACGACGTCCACCCCAGACGTTTTGGAGACCGACCCGGCGCTCAGATCGTCTCGCCCTCCGATCGGTGATGGGTCGGGGGGCAAGGTTTCGGCTGAGCTCGCCGACGGGACCATCAGCACGAGCAGGATCGCTGCTGCGATGGCTGCGATTGGGATAAGGGCGCGTTTCATCGGACTCCTCTTGAGTTGCAATTGGGTCTTGATGCCGCCGGGCGCGACCAAGCAGGCCTCGCAAAGACCAGAGATCCACTGCTATTGCCCTGTCTGGGGTAGTTCGCCCAGCGACTGGCATGAATATAGAACCAGAAGGTGGCGCATTTCAACTAAATCGACGTTAATAATTCTTCCGATTTATTCGTGCGAAAGTGCAACAATCTGGCCGAGTTATTCGTCCCCAACGAAGATCCATATATCTGAATTACGTTGTAACAATTCGCCCGACTTAGACGTAGCGATACGGCAACCCAGCGCTGGCCGTGCCAGGGTCGGGCGTTCAGCCTTTAGGCGCAGCCCGACACAGCTCGATGAATTCGAGGTGTGCGACCATACGACGCGACGAGTTGGAGGTTGAATCCGGCTGTCCGGAAGCTGATGTGTCGTCGCCAAGTCCAGCCTTGAGACGGTTCAGCTGGGTAACGAGCTGCCAGGCTGCGAGATAGCCCGGCCGTGGCTCGCAAAGTTCCGCTACGTCCGCGGTCGTGCCCTTTACTTCGGTAACCAGCTCCGGCACCTGGCCGAGAGCGGACTCGCTCTGCAGCGCCCCATCCTCATCAGCCGCCGATGCCAGGGCCCAGAACCCTGCAACCACTATGACCCCGGACACCACCATCGCCACGTCCCGGGCGAGCTGTCGTGATCTGTTCACTGGATCGCGGACCACACAACGCATAACGTTCGCACCATCGCAATGTATACGGGTGACGGTGTATGGGTCCACGGCGAATCGGCCTAAAACCTGACAACCCTGGGCCTTTGCAGGGGACCAGGGTTGCAGACCGAACTCTTCCGCTTGCAGAAAGTTCTTGGTAGCGACGGTGGGGTTCGAACCCACGACCTCTCGATTATGAGTCGAGCACTCTCACCAGCTGAGCTACGTCGCCCCGTTTAGGGCCATTTCTAGCTTCATCAGACTATCGGTCGCGATGCCCGGTCGCACTCGGTTTCGGCTCCGACCCCACCAACCGAGCGGTTCGTTCACTGGGACTCCGAGCCGATCGGCGTCTTGAGTCGATACACCTACGCGATGGCGCTTGGTACATAAGTTCTGCAAACGTAGATGGCCCGCGCTGCAATCGGCAGCGCGAAATATGAAAAATGGAGGGTAACCATGGCTTCTTTTCGAGCTGTAGTGGTGATGCTTTTGCTGGCGGCAAGTCTGGCCATCGCCGGACCGGCATCTGCGCAGGAATTCTCAGGGAACGTTGACGTCATTCTTAGGGCAAACGGGATCCTGGACATCAACGGCGACAATGGTGATAACCGAATCACGCTGTGTCAGAACCCAGACGATGCGGAAGAATTCACCGTCATCATCATCACGTCCAGCTTCGAGTACGAGACCGAGACACGCAACGGAGTGACGAAGGACGTTCGGATCAACATGAGGGGCGGCGACGACGTCGTCCAACTGAACGGGAATGCTGCGCCGCCCGCTGACTGCGACGATTTCTACCCGCCACCACCTCCACTGCAGGGTGACATCGGAGCAAACGACGATATTTGCCATGCCGACGACCACGGTTGCCCGGGCATGCTTTTCCCCCGAGATGTTCGGGTCTTTCTCGGATCCGGTTACAACTCCTTCAGCGGCTACGAGTTCGGCGTCGTTGACGACCTAACGGTACGCGGCGGGTCGGGCTTCGATGCTGTCAGTCTGAGGTATGTGAATGTCTGGGACCGCGCCGACATCAACACGCTGGGTGGGAACTCAAGCGTGTTCGTGAGGGACAGCTACTTCGGTCGAAGCACATGGCGAGCCGGCTCCGGTGCAGATCGCTTCGAATTTTCTCGCACCGACCTCGGCAACCGACCTCTCATCACCACAAGCGCTGGTGTGGACAACGTCTTTCTACAGGCTGTAGCTGAAGGGCGAGTTACCATCAACACTGGAAGTGGCGAAGACCTGCTCCGTACCCTTTTCTACTGTCCCGATCCCGAGGGCGATTGCGGTGGAGCCGAATCCCGCCCGTATTTATTGAACGTAATCATGGGAGCCCACAACGACCGCACGGTGGCCGCAATCCCATTGATCGCAGGAGATCGGCTGAACGGCGGCAGCGGTAATCAAGACACGCTCGAGACATTCGATGTTGGCGGGTTGGCCACAAGCGGAGGACCGACCATCAACGGCTATGAGCTCATCGTCCCCCTTGAGCCATAAGTAGCCAACAAGTACACAGCTAGCTGGCAAGTAGCCAGCTAGCCGACAAGCCAATATGCAGTAAAGGGCCCGCCATGAAGGCGGGCCCTTTCCTGTACTGCAACATTTTGTGCACGCCTGCAGCCCGTCTACCGCGCAAGTAGGTCTGTCGCCCGCTCCCGGAGTTGTGGCTTCAACACTTTGTTCGAGGCGTTTAGTGGCAGCTCGTCGACAACCCAGATATGGCGAGGAACCTTGTAGTTTGCCATGCGCTCACGGCACCACTCGGTGAGCTCGTCCACCTCAGGTGCCCCAGCCGGGCTTGGCACAACAAAGACCGCGCCGACTTCGCCCATGCGCTCATCGGGTACGCCGATGACCGAGGCGATGCCGACAAGCGGGTGCTCCATCATCATGCGCTCAATCTCCGCCGGGTAGGCGTTGAAGCCGCCCATGATGAACATGTCTTTCTTGCGGTCGGTGATATCGATATAGCCCGCCTCGTTCATCACCGCGATGTCGCCGGTGTGAAGCCAACCGTCGGCGTCGATGGCTTCGGCGGTCTGCTCAGGGGAATCGAGGTAACCGGGCGTGACCTGAAAGCCTCTGACCAGCAGTTCGCCCTCGGCGCCGGTTGCCACGTCGACCCCGTCTTCGTCGACCACTCGCAACTCACCGCCGGGGATTGCTTTGCCCGAGGTGGTGGCGGCGACCTCCGGTGGGTCGTCTGGCTGGGTGTATGAGGCGATACCAGATGTTTCGGTCATGCCGTAGGCGGTGATCACGATCTCGAAACCCAGCCGTTCCCGCATGGCCACGATCATTTCGACTGGGATTGATGCCGCTCCGGTGACGCAAGACCGAAGCGACGACAGGTCGTAGTCCTCTAGGTCGGGGTGATTCAACAAACCCTGGAACAGTGCAGGAGGGCCGGGGAACACCGCCACCTTTTCCCGCTGGATTGTGGCCATCACCGCCTTCGGTTCGTAGATGGCAACCGGAACGTTGATGGCCCCGAACATCAGACAGACGATGATTCCCGAGTTGTAGCCGAAGGCATGGAAGTACGGGTTGACCAGCAGGTACGGGTCACCGGACTGAACCGTCAGCGCTTGGCCGTAGGCGTGGAACCCTCGGATGATCGCTCCGCCTCGAACCAGCACTCCCTTTGGGTTACCGGTGGTCCCCGAGGTGAACATGATCAGCCCGATGTCCTCGGGGCCAATGGCCGCCGAGCGTCGTTCCACCTCGGCCTGCAGCGTTCGGTCCGTATCGCCGTCACCGCCAACCAAAAACTCTTCGAAGGTTTCGACGTTTGGTGCTGCTGGGTCCGCGGCCGCGGCATGAAGGTCGACGATCCGGGTCAGGTGCGGTAGGTCCTGTTCGGCCAGCGAACCGCTGTAGTCGGTGTCGAGAAACCCGTTAGCCACAAACAGCAGGCGAACCTTCGCCGTGTTGAGCACGTAGGCCGCCTCGCCGCCCTTGAACCGGGTGTTGATTGGCACCAGGAGCGCTCCGGCACGTGATGCTGCGAGCCCGGCGACCACCCATTGCCAACAGTTTGGCGCCCAAACCGCTACGGTGTCGCCCGGCTGTATGCCCTGGGCCACCATCGCTCTCGCCGCTCGGTCGATCTGCTCGCCGAGCTCTCGGTAGGTAAGCGTACGTTCGCCATCGCGGATGGCATCGAGCTCGGCGAACCTTGTAGTCGACCAGGCGACCAGCTCCGGTATGGAAGCGGCCTCTGGATTCAGTTCTGAGCTAGGGGTGTTAGGCATAACCGGCCGACCGTCCTCCGTAGGTGGCCCATTGGCCGGTTCCGCTAGTGACTCCCCCATCGACCGGCAGAGCAACCCCGGTGATGAACGACGAGGCGTTGGACACCAGGAAGGCGTTTGCCGCCGCTACCTCCTGAGGCTGACCAAAACGACCGAGGGGAACTCTGGCCGACATCGAGTCCTCGATGGGTTGGCCCTCGGTGGCCGCGGTCATGCCGGTCTTGATCGGACCGGGGCAGACCGCGTTAACCCTGATGCCCAGGTGGGCTACGTCGAGCGAAACCGCTCTCGCCATGTTGACCACCGCCCCCTTTGAGGCGTTGTAGGCGAACAGGCCGGAGTCGCCCCGCAACCCGGAGACCGAGCCGGTTATAACGATCGCCGACCCCTGCCCCATCGCCGGGATACAAGCTTTCATTCCCAGGGCCACGGCCCGCACGTTTACATCCATAGTGCGGTCAAAGTCTTCCATCGACCCACGCTGGATATCGCCCTGAGCTAACACCCCGGCGTTCAGCACCGCGGCATCGAGGCGGCCGTGAGCCTCGGTGGCCGCGGCCACCATCGCCTCGTTGGTTGCGGGGTCGGTCACGCTCCCCGGCACCCGGAGCACGTTCTCAGCACCAGCTGAGCCTTCGATCCACGACAGGTGTTCGTCGCTGAGGTCGACTGCGACGACCTTGGCTCCCTGTTCGACCAGTAGCTCAACGGTGGCTCGCCCGATACCGGAGCCAGCCCCGGTAACGGCGACCACCCGATCAGCGTTGGCACCATTCATACAGTTGTCTCCCTAGCTAGAGCTTTCGAAGAAAGCAGATAATGATTTGCTCGGTCTGGTTTGATGCCGGTCACCTCGATGTCGACGAATCCGGTCGCTGTCAGTTTCTCGACCGCCAGTTGTTCACCCCAGGCGGTCCCCAAACCTTCGCCTCCGTAGGCCAGCGACACCGTCATGCAGTGCATGGTCGAGATGGTGTACATCATCGGTGCGGTTGGCATGTCCAGATTCTCGTGCAGGTGGCTCGACGCCTTCGGTTCGATGCAAAGGTACGTGCCTCCGGGACGAAGCGCGGCGTAGATGCCTGCCAGCATCTTGTCCGGGTGGGCTTGGTCGTGGACCGCGTCGAAGCTGGTGATCAGATCGAACCGTTCCGGCTCGTTCAGCGCTGCCGCGTCGCGGGTAACGAACTCGATGTTCTCGCTCCCGTTTGCCGCCGCGTCAGCTCGTGCTCGATCGAGCGCGGCGTCGGCGATATCGAACCCGGTGAACCGAGAGTTGGGGTAGGTCGCGGCCAGCAAGTTAAGTGCCCGGCCGCTACCGCAACCAACGTCGGCTAGGTCGACGCCGGCGGTCAACCGCTCGTGCCCGCCTGGCAGTAGCGGAACAACATCGGAGATCAGCGCTTTTTCCAAGCGTTGACCGCTCGATTCGGCCATCAACGTTTGAAACTGTGGGTAACGATCGTATGGCACGCCTCCGCCGTTTTTGAAGGCATCGACCACGTCATCTTCAACCTGACCAAGCAGCGAAATGTACTGACAGTATGTGGTCATGTTGAGCGACCCGGCCGCCCTGGTCAGCAGACCAGCGTGTTCCGGAGGAAGGTAGTAGGTATCTCCGGAACCTCCGTAGGCATTCGACCCACCAGCTTGATGCTCAACAACCTGGTGATCGACGATCCCTCCCGCTGTCATGGCTGCCAACCACTCCCTGACATAGCGCTCTTGTAACCCGGCGGCCTCGGCGACCTCGGCCGGGGTGGCAGGCTTAGACATCGCCGCCATCGTGTCGAACAGGCCGGTCTTATGGCCGATCGAACACATCAGCGCCAACGCTCCACCGTTCATAATGCCGGTCATGTTCTGCATGAACGCGGCGCTGCGTTCCTTGTCAAGAGCGGGCCGCTGGGACCCTACGGTCTTGTCGGTCACGATTTCCCCCTGTTGCTGCTCGGTGCCATCGGCGGCGCCATCAGCAGACCGTAGCGGCCACCGGCCCGTCGGGTCGAAGTCGTTCCCGATCCCACTTTCGAGCCACGTAGTTTCAAAAGCCAGGGCTGCCTGTGTCAAGATCGGCCGATGCTCGATGCCTATCGGATTCTGGACCTGACCGACGGTCGTGGAGCATTCGCTGGCGCCATGCTGGCGATGCTCGGCGCCGAGGTAATCCTGGTTGAGCCACCGGGAGGACTTGAGAGCCGTCACCGGCCACCGTTCATCGATGACCAACCGGGACCGGAACAATCGCTGGTCCATCACGGCTTCAATCGAGGCAAAAAGTCGGTCGTGGTCGACCTACCCTCGGCCGCCGGGCGGGAGCGTTTCAGCGAGCTAGTCGCCGGGGCCGATGTGGTCCTTGAAACCGGCGGGCCGTCCGAGCTGCGAGCGGCGCAGCACCTCGACTGGGCGACCCTGCAGGCCATCAACCCGTCGGTAGTGCAGGGAGTTCTCAGCCCTTTCGGATCGACCGGCCCCAAGGCCGACTGGCTGGGCTCAGATCTCATCGCTGCCGCGGCCGGGGCGCAGATGAGTCTCACCGGCAACGCCGGGCTGGCGCCGTTACGCACCGCGGTACCCCAGGTCTGGATGCACGCCTCGGTCGACCTCGCTCTCGGAGTAACCGCAGCGCTTCAGGAACGGGCGGTATCCGGTCTGGGCCAGGTGGTTGACATCTCGGCCCAACACTCCTGGGTCGAGGCCGCGTTCCACTACCCGCTCTTCAGCAGTTGGGGCGCCCAAGATGTAGCTCGCAACGGCTCCCACGTTCGTATCGGCCGCATGGCCAGCACCTTCGATTTCCCGGCCAAGGATGGCCACATCACCATGACGCTGCTGTTCGGCGCCGCAGTGGGCCCATTCACCAACCGGTTCGTCGAGTGGATGGCCGAAGAGGGAGGCTGCGACCCGGCGTTGACCGCGATCGATTTCGGAACATACGACCCGCTCGACGACATCGAACACTTTGAGGCCCTCAAGGCGACCATCAGCGCCTTCACCGCGTCGAAGACAAAGGCCGAGCTCGACGCCGTGGCCTGGGATCGACGGCTCCTGGTTGCCCCGGTCAACTCACTCGACGAGGTGCTCGATCACGACCAATTCGCCGACCGAGGATTCTTCCGGACCACGCCAATCGCCACCCCAACCGACGGTTCCGAAAACCCAGAGGCTCCAGCAGCGTCGGTCAAAGTACCCGGGCCATTCGCCAAGGCCGAGCCGCGGCCGCTGCCCGAGCTAGGGCCGGCACCGATCCTGGGAGCTGACACCGATTCCCTTGCTCCCCGTCCAGCGGTCTCCGCCCCTCGCACCGCAACTCCAGCCGAGAGCGACTCTCGACCGCTAGACGGTCTGAAGGTGCTCGATCTGACCATCAGCTTCGCCGGACCGATCATCGGTCGGATCTTGGCCTCCCACGGAGCGACCGTAGTAAAGGTCGAATCGCAACAGCGGCCCGATCTGTCCAGAACAGCGGGCATCTTTATGGGGGGCGACACCATCGATCACTCTGGCTGCTTCGCCCACTACAACGCTGGCAAACGCAGCCTCGGCATGAACCTTCGACAACCAGGGGCCACCGACGTGCTGTTCGACATGGTGCGCTGGGCCGACGTGCTGATCGATTCGTTCGCCCCCGGAGCACTAGGCCGGATGGGGCTCGACGCCGAGACCCGACGAGAACTCAACCCCGATCTGATCACCCTGTCTTCCAGCCTGCTCGGCCAAACCGGGCCGCTCAGCGGTCTCGCAGGCTACGGCAACATGGCCGCCGCACTCTGTGGCTTCTTTGCCACCACCGGCTGGCCGACAGAGAGTCCAGTTGGCCCGGTGGGGGCATACACCGACATCATCTCGCCCCGATTCGCCGCCACCGCCATCATGGCCGCTGTCGATCATCGACGCCGTACCGGCGAGCCGACCAACTTCGACTTTGGGCAAGGCGAGTCATGCCTGCACCTACTCACCCTGGGCATGCTCGATCAGCAGGTCAACGGACGCAGTTGGGAACGCATCGGCAACGACGACCACTTCAACGCCCCCCACGGGGTGTATCCAGCTGCTGGCGACGACCGCTGGGTGGCGATCGCCGTTCACAGCGACGACCAGTGGCGTTCGCTGGCCACGTTGATCGGGGCGAGCCAACTCGCCGACCTGAATCTCGAGGAGCGACTGGAGCGACGGCGGGAGATCGATGCCCTCGTCGCCGCCTGGACCGGTGGCCACACGCCAAAAGAAACCGAAACCTGCCTCCAGGCGATGGGGGTGGCAACGCATGGTGTACAGACCGGGAGCGACTGCACCGTCGATGAGCAGCTGATCCACCGAGGTTGGACCACCGAGGTCACCCACGACCGAATCGGCGACTTGGTTATCGGCACCACCGGCGTCTCGCTGTCTCGAACTCCGGCCCGCTTTGACCAGGCCGGGCCGCCTCTTGGCCAAGACTCGTTCGACGTGCTCAGCGAGTATCTGGGCTATGACGGCGACCGCATCGCCGAGCTAGCGGTTGCCGAAGTGCTGGAATAGAGTTCCGCATACCGGCCACCAGTTCGGCAAGATACCGACCAGCTCGGAGAGATCTATGGACACCGTGATCAGAAACGGCACCGTCGTTTCCGGCGGAATCGAATCCCAACTAGACATCGGCATTCTCGACGGTGTTATCGCCCAGCTTGGCGGCGAGATGAGCGGCGATCAGGAAATCGACGCCACCGACCGCTATGTGCTGCCGGGTGGGATCGACGCCCACGTGCACCTCACCGCTCCCGGCACCGAACCAGGTTCGTGGCAGTGGGTCGACGACTTCGAGGTCGGCACTCGGGCCGCGGCTGCCGGCGGTGTCACCTGCGTCGGCAACATGTCATTCCCCCGCAAGGGTGAGCAAATGATGGCTGGCCTAGAGCGAGACGTGGCCGACGCCGAAGCAAACGCCATCGTCGACTGGTTCCAGCACCCGGTGCTCCTGGAACCGAACGAGGACGGCATCGCCCAGATCGAAGCGGCGGCGGCAGCCGGCCACCCATCGATCAAGATCTTCCTGTCGTTCCGCCGCTTCGACCGCAACGTCGACGGCTACCTGCAAGCGATGGAAGCCGCAGCGGCAGCCGGTGTTGTGGTACTGGTCCACTGCGAAGACCCAGCCATCATGAACTGCTGCGGGCGAGAACTTGCCGAGTCTGGCGACAACGAAGCCAAGCACTACCCCCGCAGCCGCCCGGTAGAGGCCGAACGGGTAGCCACCGAGCGGGCAGTGGGATATTGCGCAACCAGCGGGGCCGCCACCTACGTCGTCCACCTATCGAGCAAAGCGGCGCTCGAAGCGTGCCGTACCGGTCGGGCCCGCGGGCTACCGATCTACGTCGAGACCAGGCCGATCTATCTCCACCTGAACGAGACCCGTTTCGACGAACCTGACGGCGCAAAATACGCAGGCGCTCCCCCACTGCGGACCGACGCCGACCGCGATGCACTGTGGGCAGGCATCAATGATGGCGCGGTGTCCACCGTATGCACCGACCACGCCCCCTGGACCCTGGAACAAAAGCTCGATCCCGAGCTGACCGCGTCGACGCTGCGTCATGGCATGGCCGAGCTGGAAACGATGATGCCGGTGCTATGGAGCGAGGGCGTGGCCACCGGCCGGATCTCGGTGGCCCGGTTTGTCGACGTGACGAGCACCCAGGCGGCCAAGCTATTCGGTCTGTACCCCCAGAAGGGCACGATCGCTCCCGGCTCAGACGCCGACCTGGTGATCTGGAACCCGGACGAAACCCGCACCGTCGATGGCGCAACAATGCACTCAAACGCCAACTACTCGCCTTATGACGGCTGGGAAGTCACCGGCTGGCCTGCAATAACCATCAGCCGAGGCGAGATCGTTGCTCGAGGCACCACCGACGGGATCGACGTAACCGGCCAACCGGGTCGAGGCCGCGCGGCCGACCGTACCCGATTCACCCGACCGTAACTCGGGGCCGGATGCCCGACCGTAACCCGGGGCCGGATGCCCGACCGTAACCCGGGGCCGGATGCCCGACCGTAACCCGGCTAGATCCAGACGCCGCTTTCGTTGCTGGTGCAGCCCAGCGCACGGTAGGCGGCGTCTACCAACGATTGGCCTCGCTCGTTCAACAGGATGCCGGGACCCATCTTGGTCATGGCGTAGCCGAATGAGAGGCCCCGGGCAGGGTCGGCGAATCCGATGCTGCCACCGGCGCCGACGTGGCCGAACGCGGCCGAGGAGAGTATGACGCTGTCGCGATCACCCTGCACCCGACGACGGTTGTCCATCGACTTCATGAAGCCAAGCCCGAACTTGCTGGGCACAAGCAGCGTGGCATCACAGCCGGTGGCGACAGACACCTCGCCCATCCGGGCGATGGCCGAGGGCGAGAACAGCTCGCCACCACCGGTCGACAGGGGGTTGTACATCGTGGCCAGGCCGCGAGCGTTTGACACGCCGCCGCCACCGCCGATTTCTGCCCGTCGATACATCGGGTCGTTCGGATTGAAGCCGCCGCTGTTCATCAGGGCTGCCCGCTGCAACGACTCGGGCTGCTCGACCACAACCTTGGCGAACTCGGTCAGACTGTCGCGATCGGGCTTGGCGGGAATGACCGAGACAACCTTCGACTCATGTTCTTCCGGCACGCCGATGTGGAACTCGGCGCCAAGCGGCCCGGCGATCTCTTCGGCAAAGTAGGTGCCGAGCGACCGCCCCGAGACCCGCCGAACCAGCTCGCCGACCGTCCAGCCGAAGCTCATCATGTGGTAACCGTTCCTGGTGCCCGGCTCCCACCACGGCTCCTCGGCTTCCAACCGCTCGACCATCATGTCCCAGTCGGCGTACGCCCCATCGGGTAGGCGCTCTCGGAAAGCGGGAACCCCGACCGAGTGATTCAACATCATCCGGACGGTTGCGTTTTCCTTGCCGTTTGCTGCGAACTCCGGCCAGTAGTCGGCCACCAGCGCATCGAGATCGAGCTGGCCCCGCTCGACCAGCAGATGAGCCGACAGAGCGGTTGCGCCCTTGGTGCAGGAGAACACCACGGTCATGGTGTCCTCGGCCCACGGGCTGCCGTCGCGGTCGGTTGTCCCGGCCCACAGGTCGACAAGCGGTTTGCCGTCGAGCATCAGTGACACCGAAGCTCCAACCTCACCCCGCTCGACAAAGTTCCTTTCGAACTCCGCCTTCACCTCAGCGAAACGATCGTCGCAATATCCGGAAACGGCTACTTCAGAGCTATCGGTCACAACACCGATGATGGCCGAGCGGCCCGGGGTTAGGCCATTCGGTTAGGCCATTCGGTCGGGCGTGTCGTCTTCACGATCCAAGTTCTCCAGCTCCCCGGGACGGAAACTCAGATACAGCGCAGCGCATAGCAAAATCGCCCCCGAGACCATCACCGTGACCTGTGGGCCGATCAGGTCGGAGAAGACACCCTGGAGCAAAGAACCAAGCGGGAACGCAAGCGTGAAGCCCATGACCCGGACCGACATCACCCGACCCCGCATGTTGTCGGCCACAATCAACTGCACCGCGGTGTTTGTCGTGGCGACGACGACCAGAAAACCACCTCCGACCAGAAGCAGCGCCGTCAGCCCGAGCGGCCAGTTCGGTGCGGCACCAAAGCCGATGACCGCCAGCCCATAAAACGGGAGGCCCCAGCGGATGACGGTCGACCGAGGGATCCGGCCATCCCAACTCGACAGCAAGGGCGCCATCATGACCGCCCCAATCCCCACCGCTGCAGCTAAGACACCGAGAACCCGAGGCCCAGCCCCATAGACCTGGTCGGCGAACACCACGGTGAACTGGGTGACAGGGTTACCAAAGAAGGCCACGAGCATCGTGGTGGAAATGCCGAGCCGGAGGCCGGAGCGGATCTTGGTGTAGGCCAGGGCCGAGCTGAAACCTGCAACCACTCCCTCGGAACGTTTCATGACCCGATCGCTCGGTAGAGGGCGAACGACCCAGATGGCGACGATGACCGCCAGGAAGGAAACGCCGTTCAGGAAGAACGCCCAACCGGCCCCGGCAGTGGCCAGCAGTATTCCGGCTAGCGCCGGGCCGATGGCTCGGGCGGCGTTGAACTGGGTTGAGTTCAGGGTGATGGCCGAGGCCAGGTCGCTCTTAGGAACCAGCGACGGCACAAACGCCTGCCAACTGGGGATCATCAAACCGCTGAAGATCCCGGTCAGCGAGGTCACCCCCAAAATTAGCCACGGGTTATGCCAGCCGAGCGCCCACGTGCCCCACAGCATGAACGCTGCTATGGCCATGGCGAACTGCGTTCCGAGCAGCACGCGTCGGCGATCGAAACGGTCGGCCAACGAACCGCCGAGCGGCCCGAGGAAGAACGAAGGGATGAACTGGGCGAACCCGGCCAGCCCTACCCACAGCGACTTCTGGGTCAACTCAAACAGAACAAAAGGCACCGCGAGGTTCTGCAGCCAGTTGCCGGAATTCGAAGCCATGGCTCCAAAAAAGAACAGTCGAAAATTGCGATGTCGGAAGGCTCGAACCCCGTGGCGTAAGCCGGTTGGAGGGGGCGCAGCTGGCCCAGTCCCTCCGGGGCCGCCGACGTTGCGGTAGTCGACCATCGGCTTCGACCCTAGTGGGATCGCTTCACAGTTGCTGAATGCGCGAGACTAGGCGTGATGAAGTTCACACCTACTGAGTTGACGCCTTCAGAGTTGCAGTTACAGACCGATGTACGAGCCTTCCTGGCTGAAGAGCTCCCATCCGGCAGCTACGAACGAGCGCTTGGCATGGGAGCGGGGAAGAACAAAGACTTCTCCAAGAAGCTGGCCGCCAAGGGCTGGCTAGGTATGGCCCTGCCCAAGAAGTACGGCGGCCATGACCGTACCGCGGTCGACCGATTCGTGGTCGTCGAGGAGTTGCTCCGCCACGGTTCACCTATCGGCTACCACTGGGTGGCCGACCGTCAAACCGGGTCGATCATCAACAAGTTCGGCACCGAAGAACAGCGAGAACGTTTCCTTCCGGCCATCTGCCGAGGAGAGCTCGGCTTCTCAATCGGCATGAGCGAGCCGGACAGCGGCAGCGACCTAGCCTCGGTTGGCACCAGGGCCACCAGGGCCGACAACGGCTGGCTGCTCAACGGCACCAAGGTCTGGACCAGCGGTGCCCACGAGAACGACTGGTTCGTCGTGCTATGCCGCACCGCACCGCTGGAAGATGGCAACAAGCACCAGGGCCTGAGTCAGCTGCTTGTCGACCTGAAGTCACCCGGCCTGGAGATCAACGGCATTCCGTTCCTCAACGGCGAACCCGGCTTCAACGAGGTCGTGATGACCGACGTGTTCGTCCCCGATGAGTTGGTGCTCGGCGAACTCGGCATGGGCTGGGCCCAGAACACCTCCGAGCTGGCATACGAACGGGGCGGCCCCGATCGCTGGCTCAGCACCTACGGCGTTGTGGAAGAGTTCCTTCGTGAACATGAAGGAACCCCGCTCGGCGATCGAGCGGCCGAGATACTCGGTTGGGCCACCGCCCGATGGTGGGGCCTGCGCAACCTGTCGCTATCGGTGGCTCGCTCTATCGACGCCGGCGAGGCGCCATCGGTCGAGTCGTCGCTGGTAAAGGAAATGGGCACCCGCTTCGAGCAGGACGTGATGCAACGGGTGTTAGAACTAGTCGACCTGGAGCCATCGCCAGAATCGGCGTCGCTGTTTGAACGTATGGTCGCCGCTGCGGTGCTGACCGGACCTTCGTTCACCATCCGTGGAGGCACCATCGAAATACTCCGTTCGGTGGCCTCGAAAGGACTTCGAGCATGACCGACACAACGACTCCACATCCAAACCGATTTTCCGTCGATGAGCTGCTGCTCGACAGCGCCGAGAATCTTTTCGCCTCAACCTGTTCGTTTGATGCGGTGCAAGCCGCTGAAGAATCAGGCTGGGCCGATGGTGTGTGGAACGCGGTGGCCGAGGCCGGCTTCGCCTGGATCGGTCTGCCAGAATCGGCAGGCGGGTCTGGCGGTTCGCTGCTCGACGCCTGTGAAGTTCTTCGTATCGCCGGCGCTCACGCCGCCCCGATCCCACTAGCCGAAACCGCTCTAACCGGCGGATGGCTACTGGCCAAGGCCGGCCTGAGGCTGCCAGATGGGCCGGTTTCGGTCGTTCCCGGCACCTCGGCCGACACCCTGGTTGTCACCGCTTCCGACGATGGTGGGGTTGTGCTCGATGGCAGCGTGCATCGGGTTCCGTGGGTCAACAAAGCCGACTGCATCGCCGCCCTCGTTTCGGTCGAAGGCGACCCGGAAGGCCAACAGCGGGTACTTTCGATCCGCCTCGGCCAAACCCTGGTCGAGCCGTTCACCAACATGGCAGGCGAGCCGCGTGAGACCATGCACTTCGCGGCCACGCCGGTTCCGGCCGACCACGTTGGCATCGTCGAAGGTCCGGTGGCCGACGAGCTCCGGCTGCGAGGTGCGCTGAGCCGAACCATGATGATGGCCGGAGCGCTTGAGGCGATGAGCAAGCTCACCGTCGACTACACCGAGCAGCGTCAGCAGTTCGGCAAACCGGTGGGACGATTCCAGGCAGTGCAACAGCACCTGGTTTGGGGTGCCCAGGACGCGGCCATCGCCAAGATGACGGCCCAGGTTGCGGCGGCCCGAGCTAGTGACGATGTAGTTGCAGCCGAGTTCGAAATCGCCGCCGCTCGCACGGTGGCCGAAGATTCAGCCTCAACCGCCACCCGCTGGGCTCACCAAGCCCACGGTGCCATGGGTATGACCCAGGAGTACGCGCTGCACCACCTTTCGAGGCGACTGTGGGCCTGGCGTCACGAATACGCCACGCCCGGCGAGTGGGCCAAGAAGGTAGGCCGACTGGCCGAGCAGGGCGGAGCCGAAGGGCTCTATCCTCTCATCGCCTCGCAGCCATAGGCCGTTCAGCTGATCTCAGCTCAGATGGTCATGCGCCGGCGGGCTAGCCGTCGTATGACGCCACCGCGGCATCTATCGACTCGACGGCGATGCCGACCAGAGATTCCAGTTCGGCCTCGCTGATGGTGAACGGCGGGCCGAACAACAACGCATCGGGTACCCCTGCCGAACCTGCGGGGTAAACCCAGCAGTCACGGCTAAGAGCTTCCCCGACCACTAGCGGAGCCAGCGCGCCACCAAAGTCCCTGCCGGTGTCGCGGTCGCGAACCAACTCGACACCCTGCATCAAACCCCGACCTCGAATATCGGAGACATTAGGGTGATCAGCCAACGCTTCGTTCAGCAGCGCAGCGAGCCGGTCACCCATGACCGCTGCCCGCTCAACCAGGTGTTCGTCTTCCATGATGCCAAGCACCCGTTCCGACACTGCGCAGGCTACGTCGGTGCCGCTGAAGGTGAAGTACATCACGCTCATGTCGGCTTCGGCGATCGGCTCAACCACGTGATCACTGGCGAATATCCCACCGATCGGCACGTAGCCGCCGCCCAGGCCCTTGCCGCCGACCAGCAGGTCGGGCACCACATCTTCGTGATCAGCGCCGAACCTCTTACCGGTGCGGCCAAACCCGGTCATCACCTCATCGCAGATCAGCAGGATGCCGTGGTCATCACAGATGCTCCGCAGGCCAGCCAGGTAGCCATCCGGTGGAACAAGGGCACCACCAGAAGCGCCGCTGACCGGCTCGACGACCAACGCCGACACCGTCGACGGATCTTCGCTCTCCACCAGCTTGCGAACGGAGTCGGCATCGAAGAAGTCGGCCTTTGGCATATCGATCAGCATCGGACCGAGGTTGGCCCGACGCCGGTCGTGATTGGCGGCAGACAGGGTGGCCAAGGTGGAGCCGTGATAGCTGATCTCTCGACCGATGGTCTTCCAGCGGTCGATGTCGCCCTTGGCCACATGATGCTGTCGGGCGATTCGCATTGCCGAGTCGACCGATTCCGAGCCGCCGGAAACGAACAGGCACCGGGTTAGTTCCTCCGGCAACCAGCTCTGTTGTAGCCGCTCGATCAGCCGTAGCCGAGCCTCGGTGGCCCACAGCGGTACGACGTATGCCGCCCCGGTCATCGCCGCGGCGGCAGCCTCACCCGGTTCGGGGCGACCGTGGCCGATGTTGGTGACGATGGCGCCACCACCGCCGTCGAGAATACGGCGGCCATCATCGGTATGCAGGTAACTACCTTTGCCCCCGACGATGGTGATCGGCGCCGGACCGGGCACGAATGGAAACTTCTTGGACCGTTCCATAGACATAGCAAAACCCTAGTGCCGGTAGCGCCTGTAGTTCTCGGTTAACGGTGTTACCGGTTAACGAAGCGGACGATCCCCGCTCGGCGTGTCGAACACCGGGGACCGCTTTTCGAGAAACGAGTTTCTGGCCTCGGCGGCATCGGCGGTGTTGCGGGTCATTACCTGGCTGCGCGATTCGAGCGCCAAGGCATGGTCGAGGCTCGATGCATGGAGGTTGGCCCACATGACCTCCTTGGTCATGGAAATGGCCATCGGGGAGTTCTCGGCCAGGGCGTCAGCCAGCTTCAGCGCGCTGTCGATCAGATCACTATGATCAACCACCTCGCTGAGCAGGCCCATCTCCCGAGCCTGGTCGGCGCCAATTCGACGACCGGTCATCATCAAATCGAAAGCCAAAGCTGGGCCGACGATCTTCGGCAGGAAGTACGAAAGACCCATCTCACAGCCGGAGATGCCCCGCTTCACGAAACCATCGGCGAAGGTGGCGTTGCTAGACCCAAGGCGAAGATCGCTGGCGGCGGCGATAGCAAACCCAGCGCCGATGGCATGACCGTTCACCGCTGAGATCACCGGAATCGGCAGCGTGTGGATGATGCGAACGATGCCGCTCAGCACTAGGTGCAAGTTTTCGAAACCAGCGGTGATCGGATCCAGCTTCGAGCCCGACTCAGCAACACCGTTGGCGCCATTACCTGTGGCACCGGCTGCGGCATCATTGGCGTCCCGTTTGGCCACCGACTTGACGTCGATCCCGGCGCAAAACGCGCGCTCGCCCTTTCCGGTCACGATGACCGCTCGACACGACCGGTCGGCGCCAGCGGCGCGCAGCGCTTCTGGCAATTCGACCAGCAAACCGGGCGATAGCGAGTTGAAGGCTTCAGGCCGATCGATGGTTAGGACGGTGGTCGAACCGTGCCGCTGAACCTCTAATTCAGACGCTTCTGAGTTCACTGGCGTTTCTGAATCTGCTGGCGTCTCTGAATCTGCTGGGGTTTCTGAATCTGCTGGCACTGACTAGACCGGCCGGTCACCGATGAGGGTCACCCGCTCGACTCGACGGTGCTGACCGCCATGGTCTGGCACCGCGTAGTGCTGGGTGCAGCGGTTATCCCACTGGGCGATGCTGTTTGGCCGCCAACGGAACCGAACCTGAATCTCCGGAATCGACGACTGCTCAAACAGTCGATAACGCAGCGCCCGCGACTCGTCCGGGGTCATACCGTCGATGGTCAACATGAAGTTGCGAGCCATGAACAGGCCCTTGTTGCCGGTCACCGGGTGGGTGCGAACCAGCGGGTGTTTCTGGTCGGGGAACTTCTCCTGCGTTTCGGCCAGCTCCTTTTCCGACATGCCACGGCCGAAGCTCTTGGCATAGGAGTGCACGGCGTACAGGCCGTCGATTTCCTCTTTCAGATCGTCTGGCAGCAGGTCGTATGCCAGCTCCATATTGGCGAAGCAGGTATCGCCGCCGTAGGGCGGGATAACTCGACCGAACAGGACCGAACCGAGCGGTGGACACTCGCGAAAGGTGACATCACTGTGCCATACCTCGGCCGATATGAAATTGTCCGGTGTCGAGTCGAGAACCAGTATCTCGGGATGGCCGTCGACCTGGTCGCTGAAAGGATGAACTTCCAGCTCACCAAGAGCTCGCCCGTAGGCGATGTGCTGCTCGTGAGTCAGATCCTGGTCGCGGAAAAACAGTACCTTGTGGTCGAGCCAGGCCTGCTGCAGCTCGGCGATGATCTCATCGTCGAAGTCGCGAAGGTCGACGTTGGCGATCTCCGCACCGATGGAACCGGTTAGCGGTTCCACCTTGATTCGGTTGAAATCGCCGACGGGAGTGCTTTCGATACGCATGGTATTTCCCCCTTGATGCGTGTTCGACGAGTCTACGCCCATTGAAACCCAGCGTCAGATTCAACGGTCGAGGTGACCGCTTCGACCGCCGCGGCCCGGCGCCGCTACTGTCGCTTACAGGTCGGAAGGGGGCCATGTGAGATTTGGGATGTTCGATCAATCAGAGCAACCCGGTGGGCTCGATTTGGGCGAGCTATACGAGAGCAGGCTGAAACTCGTTCAGCGGGCTGACGAAGCGGGTTTCTGGGCGTACCACAAGTCGGAACATCATATGATCCCGCTCGACCACGCCCCAAATATCGGGCTGTTCCTCGCCGCTGCGGCACAGCGCACGACACGTATTCGGCTGTGTTCACTGGTGCACCTGCTGCCGTTCTATCACCCGATTCGGCTGCTGGAAGAGGTGTGCATGCTCGACCACCTCACCGACGGTCGCTTCGAGCTGGGATTTGGCAAGGGCATCAGCGCTCCCGAACACCAACTGTGGGGCTTGGACCATGACGAAGCGATAGCCAGGACAGACGAAATGCTCACGCTGCTGTTGGCGGCCCTCAGCTGCGAAGACGAGCTGTTTTCTTTCGATGGCAAGTTCTGGCAGCTGGCCGATGTTCCACTGGAACTGCGACCAAAACAGCGGCCGTACCCTCCGCTGTGGCGTCCTGGCGCGGTTACCACCGCGGCCGCTATGGGGGTGAGCACCATGGTCGGCGGCCCAATCGACCGGGTCAATCAGTCGATCGAGACCTACCGGGCCGAATACCAGCCTGGCGTTGGTGGAGGCCACGAGCCGACGATCGGAGCGATCCGCAAGTTCATCGTTGCCCCGAGCGACGCCGAAGCCGACGAGATCGGGCGACGGGCCTGGCCCGCCTACTCCGACCACCTCGGCAAGCTGTTCCGCAAGTATGGGGTGACCATTCCGAACGATCCGACGATCGGCGGGGATTACGAGATGGCAAAGCAGGTCCAGGCCATCGTCGTCGGCTCACCTGAGCGGGTACGAGGCCACGTCGAAGAGCTATGCGCCGACGGCTTGGTGGAATACGTCGTCGGCGGTTTCGCCTTCGGCGACCTGAGCCACGACGAGGCACTGCGATCGATCGACCTGTTTAGCGAACACGTCGTCGGTCCGCTCGGCTGAGCAAATCTTGTTGGCCCGGCCATACTTGGAGCGTGGCATACAAGGGCAGAAGACTGTTGGACAAGTTCTTGCTGGTCGGGGGTGCGCTGGCAACCGGAATGGTCGGGCTTGTGGCCGCCGCAGGTGGTGACACCGAACGCATCGACGGCTATTGGACCTCGGCCGCGGTAGGAGCCGACGGCGAGGCTCAGGTAACCGAGGTGATCGACTACGAGTTCGGGGTGAGCGATCGCCATGGGATCTTTCGGGACATACCGCGGTTGAACCCAGCCGCCGACATTACCGTCGAATCGCCGACCGCCCCGGATCAATTTGTGGTCGAGGGTTTCGGAACGAACCCCAGGATCCGTATCGGTGACCCCAACGCCACTATCAACGGCCGCCACCGCTACCGGATCGAATATCCGATCGGTGTGGCTCTCGATGCCGTTCAGGATGATGCTCGGATCTCCTGGAATGCGGTCGGCACGGCGTGGCCGGTAGCTGTCAGGAACATCGAGATCCACATCGGCGTGGCGGCGGAGCTCAGCGATGTGCTTTGTTCGCAGGGCGAAGCTGGCTCCTGGGAACCCTGCTCGGTCTCCCAACCGGAACCGGGCCATCTTGTGGTCGAACTCGACAAGCTCAACTCG
The DNA here is from genome assembly GCA_050633745.1 of Acidimicrobiales bacterium. Classification (GTDB taxonomy): domain Bacteria; phylum Actinomycetota; class Acidimicrobiia; order Acidimicrobiales; family SZUA-35; genus JAHELU01. The sequence continues at coordinate 35,369 of JBOEHD010000079.1, read as the reverse complement.
TTCGAAGGGGTGACCGTTACCGCCACCCCGACCAGAACGCTGTCCGCTATGCCGGCGCTGCCGGAACCTCCCTCCGGCGCGGCCACAGACCCCGGCACCGGGGTACTGCCACCGGCGGCAACCGCAGCGGCGATCGCTCTGTTGGCCGCGGCCGCGGCATCAATCGGTGTTCGCCGAGCAGGTCGTGAATACGTGTGGGCCGGCGGCAGCGCAGACGCCGCGTTCGGACCGCAGTTCGGCGATGAGTATCCGGTGCGTCTCGTCGACCATGACGAGCTGAACAGTTTGGCCAGCACCGAGTTCGCTCCGCCGCGTGGCATCAGCGCCTGGCAGGGTGGCGTGCTCTACAACGAAGCGGTCTCCAAGGATCAGCAGGTGGCGTGGCTGCTGGAGCGGGCCATCGCAGGCGAAATCGAGATCGAAGGCGAAGAGGACGACCTCAAACTCCACCTGCTCGATGTCGACTCGTCAGAACCTCAGGCCCTAAAAGCGATGTTCGGTGGCCGCAAAACGGTCGACCTCGGCAAGTACGACCAGCAGTTCGCAGGGGGTTGGGACAGTCTGGGTAAACGACTCAACCGTTGGCATGTCGACTCCGAGTACTGGGACCCCGAGGGCGATCGCAAACGTACCCGAGCACTCGCCACCGGCATACCGCTGACCCTGCTGGGGTTGGTCGGTCTTGTCCTGTTCTCGATCTTTGCCAACCGTTCAGGGCCGGGGTGGCTGGTGGGGGTCGGCCTGTCGGGACTGGCGGTTGGAGCGGGCTTCTCGCTGCTGCTGCGCCGCTGGGAGCTTCGCATCAGAACCCCGGAGGGCAGCGGGCTGTGGATTCTCATCGAGTCGTTCCGCCGGTTCATTCACAACTCCGACGCTCAGCATGTCGACGACGCAGCCAAGCGAGGCGTGTTGCTCGACTACACCGCCTGGGCGGTGGCACTCGGCGAAGTCGACCGCTGGTCGAAGGCGGTAAAAGAGGCTCAGCTACAGGGCTCATCGATTGCTCCCCAGGCCTTCTACATGGCCACCATGGCACCTCGCCTCGGCGGTGCAACCTCGGCGGCAACGACCGCTCCGTCAACCAGCGGCAGCGGTGGCGGGGGCAGCGTTGGTGGCGGCGGCGGAGGCGGAGGCGGCGGCTCTTGGTAGTGCGGAAGCGAGTCTCCCGCCACCGACCAACCCAAACTAGGCCCGGGGCACCCAGCGCTGTTCGGCCTCGGTCGCCAATGTCGCCTTGTCGATCTTGGCTGTGCTGGCGAGGGGGATCTCGTCGACGAACCACACCGCTCGAGGGTGCTGATACGCCGGACCGTTCTCCAGCGCCCAGGTTTTGATCAACTGCTCGTCTGGATCGTGTCCGGCCGCCAAAACGACGAAGGCCACCGGAAGCGCCCCTTTGAGTTCGTCGGCCACCGGCACCACTGCGGCCTGCTGTACCACCGGGCAACGTTCAAGCATCTGTTCCACGTCGCCGGGATAAACGTTCTCGCCTGCGCAGGAGAACATGTCGTCGACCCTCCCGACGAAGAAATGCCAGCCATCGACATCGGCTTCCATCACGTCGCCAGTGTGATACCAACCATCGGTGAGTCGGGCCGCGGTCACATCGGGAAGCTGGTGATAGCCGGCCATCACGCCGGCGCTACGCACCCAGAGCTCTCCCTGACGGTGGCCGGTCGTCGGATCGGCCACCGCATCGCTGCCGGTTGCCGGATCGACGAGGCGGCTCTCCACCTCGCTCAGGGGGTAGCCGACCGAGATATCTGGCCGTGGCAGCCCATCGGGGTGACCGCCGAACACCGCAACCACTTCGGTGGTGCCATAGCCGTTGGTAATCACAGAGTCGGGGAACAGCTCGCGAGCCTGATCGAACAGAGCCTGGGTCATCGGGGCGGAGCCGATCGACAACCGTCGGACCGAGGAACGATCGAGCGTGTCGAGTAGGTCAGCTCTGGCAAACATCAGAGCGAACATGGTCGGTACCCCGGTCATGGCCGTCACCCGATGCAGATCGATGGCCAGTAGATAGTCGGCAGCGTCGAACCGTCGGAGCAGGACCACGCTGCCGCCGAGGCTCAGCGCCATCTTGAGCTGCATGGCCGCGTTCTTGTGGTACATGGGGGCCGAGATCAGCAGCCGCTCACCGGGGTCCAACGGCATCACACCGCTGAGGTACAGACCGATGCTGAACAACTGGCCACCATGGGTTAGCACCACGCCCTTCGGCCGCCCCGTCGAGCCGGAGGTATACATCTGGATCGCCACCTCGTCCGAGCTCATCTCGGTTACCGGGGCTGGGTCCAGGTCGACAAAACTCGACCACTGCGGGCTGTCGAATTCGATGGCCGTAACACCTTCGGGGACCAGGGCTCGATTGGCCTCATCGTGAAGTACCGCCGCGAGGTCGGCATCGTCTGCCACCCAGGCCAGCGTTTCAGCCGGCTGACGAACATTCAGCGGCACGGTGACCAGCCCGGCTCGCACGATCCCGAAGTAGCAGGCGGCGTAGTGCACCGAATTTTCGGCCGCTATGCCGACCCGATCGCCCCGTTTGAGCCCCAGGGCCAGCAAACCGGCAGCCACTCGACCACAGCGATCGTCGAACTCGTCAAAGCCAACCTCGACCGGGGCGGTGATATCGCCATGGGTCACATCGAGAAAGGCGGTTCGCCCGGTGCCGACCCAGCGGCTAAAGACCCCGCCTAAATTGCCAAAGTCGGTGTTCTCCGAGTTCTCGGTGTCTCCCAAGTTCTCGGTGCTCATGGAGCGATCACAACCTTGCCGAAGAACTGCCGCTCCTCGAGTAGCCGCATCGCTTCTGCCCCTTCGGTCAGCGGCAGGATCTTGTCGACTACCGGCTTGAGCCGACCGTCGGCAACCATGGCCAACAGCGCTTCGAGGTCGTCGCGCTTCCAGCCGTTTGAACCTCGAATGTCCATCTCGGCGGTCCAGATGAAACGGATGTCGGTCGCCGGGTCGAATCCGGCGGTGGCGCCACAGGTCAGCAAGCGGCCCCCCATCTTCACCATGCGCAGGGTTTGCGGCCAGGTGTCGCCGCCGGTGAAGTTAATCACCACATCCCATCCCCCGCCGGAGAACAGCGAGCCGGTCCGTTCCTTGGTGAACTTGGCGATATCGGTCTTTGAATAGTCGACTGTTTCGTCGGCCCCGAGGGCTTCAAGAGCTGCACACTTCTCAGCCGATCCTGCGGCCGCCACCACGTGGGCGCCTGCCATCTTGGCCAGCAGCACGCAGCAGGTTCCCACACCTCCCGAGGCACCGAGTACGAACACGGTCTCGCCTGCGGCGACCTGTCCCCTGGTGAACATCATGCGATGGGCGGTGCCGTAGGCCACCGGCAGACACGATGCGTCGACCGCTGAAACCTCGTCTGGCAAAGCAATGAGCTGCCGGGCATCGACGATGACGTACTCGGCGTAGGCGCCCCACCGGGTGTCGCCGATCATTCGGATCCGACCGTCATCGCTCCACTGCACCGGATCGACGAGCACCCGATCGCCGGGCGACCAACCGGTCACATCGTCGGCCACAACATCGATGTGGCCAGCGGCATCGCAGCCGGGGATCATCGGCAGCGGTGTTCTGATGCCTTCCATGCCGCGGCGGGTGAAGACATCGTGGTAGTTCAGCGAACAGGCCTCCACCGATACTCGCACCTCACCGGGTCCCGGTTCGGGCGTCTCGATGTCGGTGTAGGCCAAGACATCGAGATCGCCATGCTCTTCGAAAACGATTGCTTTCATCAGACTCCCCAGGGAAACAGCACGGGTCAAGATCAGAGGATCGAGCGTGCAAGATCAAGTGTGAGATCAAAGAGTAAAGCATTGCTCACCGGGCTTCGATTCGAGACGTCGTCCTGCGAGCCAATCGCGAGACTTGACCGCCGCACCCGGTGGACCCAGGCTGGATAGTGATGACCACAACCACACATCACCGTGATGGATCCGGCGCCGAGAGACCGGGCCCGGGCTGGCTCGATCTCGATCGAGATCACCCCGAAATCGTTGAGCTTCGAGATCACCTTGTCGCCAACAACGGCATTCGTGGTCTGGAGGTGTTCGAGCCGCATGAGATCGAGCACATCGTGCGAGTGTTCCGCCGCGACGGTTTTGTGGTGGTGGACAACGTACTCAACGACGAGCAGGTGGGCTATCTCCGCTCGGGGTGCGACACGGTGGTCGACGAGGTGCTGGCCCTCGACCCTCAGCGAGAGGGCAATCGCGGCTCGCACCGCTATTCGTTTGGCGCCGTCAGCACCACCCGCAGCCAGCTCCATCGCCCGGAGTGGCAGATGCTGATCGACCTGCCGACGCTGAGCCCGATCATCGAGGCGCTGTTCGGCAGCCCCGACTATCTACTACGGGCCGCTAGCGGAGACTTCTGTCTGCCGGGGGCCTACCGCTACCAGCCGCTGCACAGCGACATGCGGGACTGGCGCTCAAACGAAGAAACACCGTTCAGTTCGTACCGCGATCCACGTGGCCTGGTGTCGACACGAGAGCTTCCCTGCCCCTACATCTGCGTCAACTTCCTTACCATCGACGCCACGACGCTGAACGGGGCGACCCGGCAGATCCCCGGTACCCAGCATTCCCGAGAACCGTTTCCCACCCTCGGCGAAGAACCGGAGTGGATGAAGCTCAGCACCGTATGCCCGGCACCGGCTGGCGCGGTTCAGATCCGTGATGTGCGAGCCTGGCATGGCGGCACACCGAACCTGTCGGACGATGTGCGTTCGATTCCGAACGTGGAGTTCTACGCTCCCTGGTTTCGGGAGGGGGTGTCAAAGTCGATCACCTATCACGACCATCAGAAGCTGTCGGAGCGGGCCAAACAGCTCACGCAGTTTCACGTCATCGATTCAAGCGAAACGTTGGCGCCGCAGACCCGACTCAACGTCACACCACCAAGGCTGCGATCAGACAGCTAGCGGGAAGCCAAAAAGAAGGTGTCCTGCCCAGCTAGCCGATGCGGCGGAACAACATCTCGACCGGGGCGATCTGCTCGGAACGGATCGCCGCCGCCATGTTCTTGATCTTGCTGCCGACGGTTGAGCCCATAACCAGGTGCAGCCCAAGAGGCGGAGGGGCGGGCGGCGCCGACTCGGCGGCACCATCTTGGCTTGCGGCAGCGGCCTGTGCTTGGCGGTCGAAGAACTCGACGGCTTGGCGGTGGCGGTTGTTCTCCGAAACGGGAATCAGGCCGGCCTCGGCCGCGGTCTCCTGGTAGATCTCGGGATGAGCGACGTGGCTGGTCGCTGCTTCGCTGGACCATGGCACGGGATATTCGGGGCCTGCGTCGGTGAACCGCATGATGTCGTAGATCCCGAACAGCGCACCCGGCTTCAGCACTCTGGCCAGCTCTCTCATGAGCCGCCGTTTGTCTGAGATGTTCATGCCGACGTGGATCATGTATCCGGCATCGAATGTGCCAGCGTCGAAGGGCATCTCCAGAGCGCTGCCTGCGTGAAGTTCAACCGAGTCAGACAGCCCTACCCAACCGTTGAGCGTGTTGCCAACTTGGGTGTATTCGGGGGTCAGGTCGATCCCCGTGACCCGAGCAACCTGGTCGGCAGCGAAGCGGGATGGGCCACCGAGGCCACAGCCAACGTCGATCACATGATCTGATGAGGTCAGGTCGAGCTGATCGAGCAGATGTTTCGTCGCCGGTCGCCCGCCGACGTGGAACTCGTCAACCGGGGCGAGATCATCGACCGTGACCGTCTCCGGGGTCTTGCCCATGGCGGTGAGCCCGGCTTCTATCGAAGCGAGCAAACCGTTCTGGGTGTAGTGGTCGATGAGCGGCTCGCTGTTTGACATGGCGACAACACTAACCGCCGTCATCCACCGACAGTTATTGCGCCACGTCTATCGCCGAATTACTGCAGAGTGGCGTTCAAATCGGTGGCTGCCTCGCCCGGGTCCAGGCAGCGGAACCGCTCGAAGAACTGCCCGCCGGAAGTGAACTGCTCACCGTCGGGGGCCACGAAGACCAACCAATAGCAGCCGGCGGTCACGCCCCTTGCGTATGTGCCTGTCGAGTCGGAGAACACCGTACCGATGTAGGTGCCACGAGATCCGTCTGCGTTCGAGGCGAAGAAATCGACCTGCGCGGTTTCGACCCCGGAACCATCGGCGAAGAGAACCCGGCCGCTCAGGGACGCCTCAACCGCCGGGTCGAGAACCCCGTTCAGCGTGTCGACCGTCTCGCCAGCAGCGACACAGCCCGGCACCTGGAGCCAAGGCCTGTCATTGAAGGTCTCGCCTGCGGGAGCGATCATGGTCATGATGTAGCAACCGGGTTCGGCCGGGAAGCTGTACTGCCCGGAACCGTCGGTGTCGGTGTTGCCCAGCCATTGGCCTCGCACGCCAATGTTCTCGCCCTGTTCGAACAGATCGACGCCAACCCCGACAGCCGGTGAGCCGTCAGCGTTGGTTATGAAACCGCCGATGGAGGCTTCTCCAGCCGCGTCGAGCACGGCGTTGACATCGTTTACCTGTTCGCCAATGCCAACGCAGCGGTTCACCTCCAACCACTGACCGCCGTTGAAAGCCTGGCCTGTGGGAGCGGTGAAGATTATGACGTAGCAGACTGGCAACACATCGGAGAATGTGTAGAGACCGTTGGTGTCGGTGGCGGCGCTGCCCAGGTACTGAGCCCGTGAACCGTCGGCGTTGACGGCGAAGCGGTCGACGTTTACCCCGGCAACACCGGAGCCGGCATCGGTTGTCACCGAACCACCGATCGATGCCGCGACCGGATCAACCTCATCGAGGGTTCCGCTGACCGTCGACGTCTCGCCGGACTCGACACAGGTTCCCTGCTGCAGGAACTCGCCACCGTTGAACGATTGGCCCTCGGGGGCACGGAACACCAACACGTTGCACCCGGGGGTGACTTCGAATTGGTATGCACCGTTTGAGCCGGAGGTGCTGTTGCCGAGGAACGCTCCTCGATCGCCAGCGTTGGTCTGTTCGAAGAGGTCGACGTTTACGCCGCCGACCGGCGACCCGTCGGCTGCGGTCACCGTGCCAGAAATGGTGCCTGGCGGTACGACGATCGGGTCCTCATCACCATCGAGCGTGCCGTCGGCATCGATATCCACACCGAGGCGTTGCTGGGTTCCGGCCGCCACCAGGGTGAACGTCACGGAGTTTCCAGCTTGGGCTTGAGCCAGCAACTGAGCGGTCGAAAGGTTGGGATCGGCTGCCCTGTCGGGACCAAAGGTTCCGCTACCGAGGTGCACAAAGCCGCGAGGAGCTGCCCCATCGGCGGTTTTGACGATCATGGCGGCAAACGAACTGGAGTTATCGATCGCTAGCAGCTGATTGAGCCTGGCCGATTCGGCGGCCGATGGTGGACCGGTGATCGTCACCTGCTGGCCGACGCCGGCATGGGTATCCTGGCGGCGCTCTCCCCCGACTAAGCCCGAACTCGGGCCTTCCAAGGTCATGATCTCGGCCAACATGTCGCTCTGTCGCTCGGCGTTTGTCGTTCTGGCCGCGCCACCGATCGAGTCGGCCCCATCGTGGAAGTAGCCGAAGCCGGTGGTCGAACCGTTTGCCGACTCAGGCCAATAGCCGAGCCGGTCATACCACGGGATCCACGACGGTGGCACGAAGGCTTGACCGAGCTCGTTGTTCGAGCCGGAGTTCCGCTCGTTCTCCCGGTAGTGACAGCTAAGACAGGTGTTGCCACGAGAGTTCGAGCCGCGCAGAGAGTTGAAGGTCTGCGTTGTGGCCGAGGCACCGTTTGGCAATACGACGGTGGCCGGGCGGGTGCCGTCGATCTCACGATAGGGGTTGGGCGGGAAGTGGATGGTGCCCAGGAAGTCGCCGAGTTGGGTCATCTGGGTTGGGCTCACTTCGACCGGACGGCCCATGAGGTTCACGAACGTCGGGTTGAATTCACCGATGTTGGCTCGGTCGCCCCGCCAGTGCATGGTCGGGAAGTCCATGATGTCCTGCAGGCTTTGGGTCAGCATCGGACCCTTCATCGGCGACACGGTTTGGGTGCCGCTGATCGGGCGACCTTGGCCATCCAACCTGGCCACCTGATCGAGCGAGCCTGACGGGTTGCCAAGATCCCAGGCCAACCGGTCGGTGCGAGAATCCACGTGACATGAGGCGCACGACAGGTGACCGGTGCCTGAAGTCAGGTGAGTGTCATACATCACCGGGCGACCATCTTTGATCACCTGGGGTGTCGGATCGAAGAACGGCACTTCGGCCAACTCGGCAAGGGCAGCGGTGTCGATGACTGAAATCGAACCGGCGAACTTGTTCATTACGAAGCCTCGGCCTGCGGCGCCTAGCACGATGCCGGTCGGGCCCTGTCCAACATCGAACTGGCCGATTCGCGAGCCGTCGGCTGCGCTCACCACCACGTTGTTTGAACCCATGCCGGTCACGAAGGCCCGGGTGCCAGCAGCGTTCCAGGCGATGCCTCGAGGATCACCGATCGATAGCTGACGCACCGATGGCGGCACGGTCGGAGTGGAATAGTCGAGGTGAGGGTTGAGGTCGTTGATGGCTTGGCCGCTGTTGGCGCCGAGGTTGGCCAGCATCACGGTGACGAAGTTGCCGTTGAGATTCGGCTCAAAGCGAATCTCGTTGCGAGCCTCGGTTCCGACAACGGTGATGTCGTCGGTTGCCGGGTTGACGGCCAGCGCCATGTTGATGTTCATCAACCGGCTGCGGTAGCTGATGCCGAGTGTCGAAGTGTCTATGACCGCGACGTCGTTGTCGGCAAGATCCCAACCGGGAACGCGGACGGTGAGGCTGGCCAGATCGCCACTGACGAACCTCGACCAGTTGCCACCGTTGTCGTCCATCCAGTTGCCAGCATCGTCCTTGCGCACGATCAGGGCGGTTCCTGGCGGGTTGCCGATGGCCGGGTTGAGCGGCGGGTTGAAGGAGTTGCCGTCATTGGGCGGCGGATTTTGCCCCCGATATGGCCCTTCGAGCCGAGATACCACGTTCCTGGCCGACACGCTCTGGCCTCCGGCCAGCGCGGTCGTTCCGTTCCCCGATTCGAAGATGGCGGCGTAGACCGTTGTGCCGTCTTCACTGACCGCCAGGGCCCGAGGGTCTTCACCGGCGATGGAAATGGTCTGCGGGTTGGCGCTGAGGTTGGCCAGGTCGAAGACGTTGATCGCGTTTGCTTCCGAGGCGGTGACGAAGGCCCGGTTGTTGGCGAACACCACGTCGGCCGGTTCGTTGTCGGTCTGCAGCGTTTCGGTAACTACACCCTGGCCGAGGTCGACGATGCTGACGCTGTCAGACAGGTGGTTAACCACCCAGACTTCGTTGTTGGTTCTGGCTCGCACCGACACCGGATCGAGACCGACCGGGATCGACTGCTGCAAAACCGGCGTTCCGCTGGCTACATCGAATACCTCAAGACGGTGAGCCGCGGTGTTTACCGCCAGCAACGTCGAAGCATCCGGCGTTAGGTCGATCGGATAGACGTGGGGCGTCTCGTAGTTGACCAGGTCGTCGGTCGGTTCGGTCAGAGCCGACACCTCTTCGCCTTGGGAAGCGAACATGCTGACCGCGCCGACGGCGATCAGGATTGGTACCACCGCCAAAAGACGGCGCAGCCAGCTTGCGCCTGCTGCTGATGAAGTTTGCTCTGTGCTCGATGCGGAACTCATGAGTCACCTCCGGCGGAAACCAGTTCCGGAGCCCATCCGTCATAGATCAGGTCGAGCGTCTCCGCATCGGCCAGGGAAGAAACGGTGTCGGAGATCAAGGTGGCGGCCGCGGTCATCGCCGCTGCGTCGGCCGCAAGGACCTGTCGAAGTTCGATGTGGAACTCCTCGGCCCCGCCGTGGCCCATGGTCAAGACCGGCTCCGAAGCTGCGAAGCCAGCGCCTCCGGCCCAGTCGACGATTAGCTGGCAGCTGTCGGGCAGGCAGCTCACGTAGTGAACCAGTCCCAGCGAGGGGGACCCGCCCGCCTCTGCGCCGTTCTCCGGCAGTGCGCCGTTCTCTCGCAGAGCTTGCAGTGAGGCTTCGGCCATCGACACATCGACCAACGCTGAACTTCTCGCCTGGTCCTGTTCCTCGATCGCCAGGCTGATGTCCTCAGCTTCGGCTGCCGCCGCGGCACCGGTTGAGCGCAGATCGGTTGATCGCTGCGATGTAAACAGAACGAGTGCGATCACCGCCATACCCGCCAGCAGAGTGAGTCCGGTGGCAAAACCCCACCGGGAGCGCCCAAGTCCGACAATCATTTGTACCTATTCCCTGTCCACCGCCGTAGCCGTTAAGCCTAAACAGGGAGACGAATTCGGCACCGGTCATTCGTCGGGCAAACGTACCTAGAGCGGTATTTCTGGGCCAAGCCTTCCACACAGGCCACCCGAGCCGACTAATAGCGGCGACCGTCACTCCATGGCCAACGCCTTCAGGGCGAGGCCGAGCTTTTCTAGAATCTTCAGCGCTTCCTCTCTACTGAAGATTCTGTCGTAAGAGTTGGCTGGCAGCATGGCGACTGAGCGCCGTAGGCCCTCAACGTCATTCGGATTGGTGAGGTCGGTGTCTCCTAGCATCTCTGAAGTGTACATCGAACAGTTGTTCGAACACCCATCGAAGATGGCTTCTCTGATGAGTCGCGCTGGCCATCAGCCCAGCGTCGTCCGTCAGTCGTCGTCAGTCGTCTTTGTCGTCATCGGGCAGAAAGATCGAAAGAGCCCAGCTGACCAGGCTGACAACGAGACCGCCGAAGATCGCTGTCCAGAACCCGTCGACCTGCAACCCAGCGGTCAGGTAGTCGGTGATCTGCAGCATGATGGCGTTCACCACCAGGGTGAATAGGCCGAGGGTGAGCACGGTGAGCGGGAACGTGAGCACCTTGGTGATCGGCTTGATGAATGCGTTGACCAGCCCGAAGACCGCAGCGACGATCAGCACCGAGACAAGACGAGAACTTAACGTGATGCCGTCAATCAGCGAAGCGGCAGCCCACAGCGCCACCGCGTTTATCAGTATCCGCACCACTATTTTCATCGCAACACCCTCAATCCGCCGGTGGCTAGATTCTAGCCACCACCGCGACAGGGGTGCCCGCGGCCCCAGGCGTGCTGATCAGATCCCGGGCGAATCCGGGTCCGATTCCGAGTCATGAGCGGCTGGGGTGGCTGGCCCAGGCGTTGGCGTCCGACCTCTCCCTAACACGACGAAACCAGGCATCGGCGATCCTCGCCAGCGCAGCGAGACGCTGGCGCTCTTTGGCTCGAACCACGCTGTCGCGACCGACGACCAGAGCGGCTGATGCAGCAGGCAGCGGAACCCATACGGTGTCCATCGAGGTCGCACGCTCCGCAGGTTCGGTTCCCTTGGCCACCGCAGGGCTGCCGGCGATGAACGAAGTCAACCAGCGATCGTTTGGCCGATCACCCCACGATGCTAAGACGCCGCCATCTCGTTCCACGACACAGGCCCACGACAACAGAACCGCCCGGCAAACATGTTCGACCAGAGCAGACGCCAGCTCGTCGCGGTTCTCGGCCCCAAGCACGATGGACGCCGCTTCCAGGATGTCGAGCTGCGGATCATAGGTTGCGCTGTTGAGCCTCCGGATGTCTTCGATTTCGACGTCATCCTCAGCCCCGACCTCCTTTGCGATGAGTTCCGGCGTTATGTCTGCCGGCAGCGAGACAACGAGTTCGTCGATGGCCAACCCGCCACCTCGCTCGATGATCTCAAGACCGATCACGTCGCCCTTTAAGGCGCCGAAGCGGGAGGCCACGGCACCGAGAGCTCCGGGGCGATCCGGCAGCCAAACTCGCACAAGGTACGTTTCGTGTGTGTCCATGCTTCAACGGTAGAAACCGTATGTAAACGGCATGTTTCGTCGATGAGAACGACCCGTTATCTGACCTCATATCTGACCTGGTATCTGACCTCATATCTGACCTGGTATCTGACACGGCGTCAGGCCGTTGAGTACGGTCGACACATGTCGGTGATTGAGAATCGTTTCCCAGCCGATCGTGAGGCCAACCGCGAGTATCTACTGGCCGCGGTCGACGCCATCAGCGAGACCCTGATAGCCAATCGTCACAAGACCGAAGAGATGCGAACGCTGGCTCCGGAGTCTGTGGCCGCTCTTCGAGAGTCCGGGTTGTTCATGCTGAAAGCTCCCCGAGAGGTCGGCGGGGCCGAAGCCCATCCGGTAGTACAAATGGACGTCATCGAGGCCATGGCCCAGGCCGACCCGGCGGCGTCGTGGTGCATGCTGATCTCCAGTGCCGTGGCCGGGATGAGTTTGGCTCGCCTGCCGGACGAAGCGGTTGAAGAGGTGCTCGACGGCGGCTTTCCTTTTATGGCGGGCTCGTTACGCCCGGGAGGCTCGGCCACCAAGGTCGCAGGCGGCTACCGGGTTACCGGCCGCTGGGCTTGGGGTAGTGGTGTACCTCACGCCGACTGGGTCTCGGTTCCGGTGTTTTGTGATGACCCGGGCCCGGTGGTGAGCGCGGTAGTCCCCATCGATCAGGTCACCCTTCACGACACCTGGCATGTGATGGGCATGAAAGGCACCGGAAGCGGCGACTACGAACTCAACGATGTATTTGTGCCAGACCACTTCGTCAGCAACATCGCAACCCCTCACAGACGAGGCGGCGCCCTGTACCGGCTAGGTATGCCGGGCTATGTGATAAACGAGCATGGCTGTTTCGCATATGCCATCGGGCGGCTGGCGCTGCAGACGGCGATCGACACCGCGGTTGAGAAGAAACGTGGCTACGTTGGCGGCATCAGCGTTGCCGATCGCCAGGTCTTTCAGCGGGCGATCGGCCAGGGCACCCAACGTATGAATGCCTGCCACCTGCTGATGGCCGACGCGGTCGAGAAGCTCTTCGAGTCCGCAGCCGATGGCCCGCCATCGCCGTCGGCTCAGGCCGCCGCCCGGTCTGCAGCGGTTTGGTGCACCGATGAGGCTCTCGACGTGGTGGCATCGTTGTTCCGCTACGCCGGTGGCAGCGCGGTGAAGCTCGACAACATCATGCAACGCTGCCTACGAGATCTGTACACGGTGCAATCGCATCTTGTGGTTAGCGACAGCGCCTATGAGAAGCACGGCCAGCTTCTGCTTGGCCTGTCCGATCAGGCCCCGCTGAGATAAATCGAGCAGCCGGTTATCGAGTGGCGACCGGGGCGATCTTCTCGGCCAGTTGCTCGATCGCTTCCGGCAGCTTTTCGATGTTTCCGGTTGGCGGAGCAACGATCAACCGGTCGATGCCAAGCTGCTCCAATTCCTTTACCTTGTCGATGGAATCGCGGCGAGGACTCCAACTGCCGACGGTGACCTTGATGGCGTCACCATCTCGGCCGTGCTCGGACGCGGTCTGCTTCATCAGGTCGAGTAGACCGACCAGCTCATCTTCGGTGGCGCTGATGGGGAAGAAGCCATCACCGAGGCGGCCGGCCCGACGAGCGGCAGCCTTCGAGTGACCGCCAACGACGATCGGAACACCGCCGGGTTGGGTGGGCTGCGGGCGCTGGATGGCGTTCTCGAACGACGCGAAGTCACCGTTGTAGCTGGCTTTGTCCTGGGTCCATAGCGCTCGCATAGCGCCGACGTAGTCGTCGGTGCGGCGGCCGCGGTCGGCGAACGGTAGTCCGAGGGCGGTGAACTCTTCTTCGAGCCAACCGACACCGATGCCCAGTTCGAAACGACCGTTTGAAAGCTTGTCGAGCGTTGCGCACTCCTTGGCCAGTACAACCGGGTTACGTTGCGGCACGATCAGAATGCCGGTGGCAAGGCGAACCTCGGTTGTGATGCCTGCGGCGTAGGCCAGCCAGATAAGCGGATCGGGAATGTCGGCATCGTCGGAGCCGGGGATCTTGCCGGTGTCGCTGTATGGGTACTGCGACTGATAGCCATCTGGTATCACCACGTGCTCGACCGACCAGATCGACTCGATTCCGCAGCGATCGGCACTGGTGGCAATCGCGGTTGCACCCTCGGCGCTAGCGAATGGCCCGGTACTGGCAAACATGATCCCGAACTTCACGATCGGTCCCCCTTTAGTTGATGGCAGAAAGTCTCCACCAACCTCAGGTCACTCTGCGAATCCGTCGCTCTCGATCATGACCGGTCGTCGGTAGGTGATCGAGGTCGGCCGGTCGAACCCCGGGTGGGCGGTCCTTTCGGTCTCGACAAAGCCCATGGCGATGAAGGTCTGCTGATTGCCTGTCAGCTCGATCCTGGTTTGCAGCTCGAGCCATGGCAGTTCAAGCTCTCGTGCTCGGCGCTCGGCCTGAGCCATAAGCAGGTTGGCAAGGCCCCGGCCGCGCTCGGCGGCTGAGACCGCAAGTTTGCCGACGTACAGCACACCGGGCTTTGGCGTCAGCACTACGCAGGCATGGGGCGGAGTGCCGATGGCCCAGACCTCGCCCGGCCCCGACGCCAAATCCTCGATGGTTAGCCGATGAACCGAAGAAGGCGGATCGATGAGACCGTCCATATAGGCGAACTCTCGACGAACCAGTTCAAGAACCGTCTGCAGCTCTTCGAGGTCGGATCCACGCAACTGTCGAGGACGGGCCATCGTGCCTGGGTGCTGCCTCTAGGCCGTCTCGGTCATGGCCGGGGGCCAGACCCGGGGGAAGCGGTCCGCTTCGTCGAGGTCATCGCCGTCGGCCAGCCCGACCGTTTTGCGAAACGGCTCGGGGGCTGACGGCCGCCGAAAAAACGTCACGTCTTCGCCAGCGAACCGCACCGAAGCCGCCCGCCTCAGGCGGTGGGCGCTGATGTTACCCGTCGAGCCATGGAGGGTCATCCAGTGGTGCACGATCACATCGCCTGGTTCGGCTTCGTAGCGACGAATCTCGTAGTCATCGGGGTTGGCATCGATCGGTGGCAGATCTTCGAGGCCGCCGTATTCGAGCCCTGGCACCATGCTTGTGCCGGTCATGGTGACGAAGTCGCTCGGCTTGTAGAGCTTGTTCCATTTGTGGCTGCCAGCGACATACCCCATTGCCCCGCTCTCGACGGTCACCTCGTCGACCGGTACCCAGCACACCGCAACCTTGTCGCCCTGGAGCAGCCAGTAAGGCTTGTCCTGGTGCCATGGTGTGCGCACGCTGGAGCCTGGTTCCTTCAAGAACAGCTGATCGCTGTACAGGTTGACCCGTTCGCTGCGTGTCAGCTGGGCCACGAGTTCCGGGAGCGGGCCATCGATGTGGTTTTGACGCAGGCCTTCGTGCCACGAACAGGCGTCGGTCTCTACGATGCTGCGGCCCGTAGGGACTTGGCCCCCTTCGACGGCGATTCCGGGAACGTCGCCCCGCTCCATCATCGCTCGGGCCCGCTCGGCCACGTCGCCTCGACTGCCCCTGGTGCTCGTCCCGTCGGCGAGCGCTGATTCGGTTCCCGATCCATCGCGGGCAAAGACCTCATCCAGTGAAACCCGGAGCGAGTCGACCCAATCGAGTGAACAGACGCCACGCAAGGCCACCACACCATCGCGCTCGTAGGTTTCGATTTCTTCGGCGGTGATAGGCCGAGTCAGTTTCGTGGTCATTGCGTCAAACCTCATTCCGGGATCGACGTGCGCTTGAGAGCAATTCGATCATTGTTGCATATCAACTAACTTGGTAGCAGCCGGACATCGCAAGAGAGCGACAGCCGGCGATAACTAAACCTCGCGTGTTTTGACGACGGGCTACGGTCGGGCGATGAGCGATGTTCTGAAGGCAACGGCGTTTCGCGGCGACCCCGATATCGACGACCTCCACAGCTTCTTCCAACCCGAGCGTCACTTTGTCGACGACACGCTCTGGACCTTCGGCACCTCGCTCAAGTCTGCCTACGTCGATACCTTCGAGTTCATGAATCATGCTCCGGTCGTGGAACTGTGGCGCGATGAGGCGGGCGCGGTGCAGGCGGTATCCCGGCTGTCGCTAGGAACTGGAGAGTGGTTCCACCAGGCGGCGCCCGACTACCGACACAACGAATTCACCAGCCAGTTCATTCGGCAAGCCGACGCCGCGTTCGAGCTACTCACCGATCACCAGAGCTGGCGCACGGTGCGCTACCAGTCCAGCACCGTCGATAGTGAGCTGCTCAAACGGTCCGGCTACGTCGCCGATGGCATCGACGAGGTGTTCATGATTCGACCGCTGGACGAGCCGATCGAGGCCACAGCAGTGCCACCGGGTTTCCAGGTCCGGCTACTCACCGAAACAGACGCTGACGAACTAGCCGCGCGGGCAGAAGCGCAGATCGATGCGTTCTCCGACAGCGAGCCGACGCCGAGGGAAAGCGCGTGGATCGCACGTTCACTCCCCCACCAACTCAGCTATGGGCGACCCGGTCTTGAACCGAACGTCATCGCACTCGATGCCGATGATTCGATCGTGGCATTCGCCGACGTGTTCCTCGATCGGAAAAACAAGGTCGGCGAGTTCGAACCGGTCGGTACCCGCAAATCCGGGAGGCGTTTAGGTCTGAGCAAAGCGGTCATGAGCCGTGGCCTGCAGGAGATGCAGGACGCCGGCATGCACTACGCAGTAGTTCGAACCGGCTACGACAACACCGCAGCCATCGCGGCATACGAGTCGGTCGGTTTCCAGACCACCGATCTGCTCATCAGCTTCCGCAAAGCCAGATAGCCGAGCGAAGGCCCGCCGCAACAACCCGTCTCAATTGTTCTGAGCAAGTGTCCGCAAGGCGCCGTTCATGGGACACTGTCTCTATGGTCCGAACACCCTGGCACCGGCGACTGGTCACCCAGGCCATGGCGTTACAGCTGGCGATAATCGCCCTTGTTCTCGTGGTGGTGTCGTTCGTCTTCGCCAAGGCCACCGAAGATGTGCTGGAGGAGCAGTACGGCGAGAGGGCGCTAGCGGTCGCTGGGTCGATAGCCGAGATTCCCGAGATGCGAGCCCTGCTCGAGTCCGGCGAAATTTCGCCAAAGATGCAGGAAATCGCCGAGGCAGCCCGGCTGCGAACCGACGTTTCCTTCGTGGTTATCACCGACGTCTCCGGCATCCGATACTCACATCCCAACCCGGAACGAATCGGCAAACCGGTCTCGACCAACCCCGGTCGGGCGCTGGCCGGGATCTCCGACTGGTACGTCGAGACGGGAACCCTCGGGCCATCGGTTCGGGGCAAGGTTCCGATCTGGGACAACACCGGAGAACGGGTAATCGGCATCGTTTCGGTCGGCGTGCTCACCGGCGAGGTGTCCGATGCGCTACGCGACAGACTGGCCGGGTTGTTGATGGTCGGTAGCGGTGTGTTCGCTCTCGGCGCCATGGCCGCCTATGTAGCGGCCCGCATGATCCAACGGCAGACGCTTGGGCTCGAACCTCCGGAAATCGCCGCGCTATACGAACATCGCGATGGCATGCTGCAAGCGCTTTATGAGGGGGTATTGGCCGTCGACGAAAGCGGCGCCGTCACCCTGTTCAACGAAGAGGCGGCCACCATGCTGAACCTCGGGCCAGACAGCAAGGGTCAGTCGCTCGACAAGCGGGCCGATCTAACCGAACTGCTCGCCCTCTCGCAGGGTTCGAGTTCAAAGGTTGATGTGCCGCTACAGATCGGCAGCCAAACCCTGCTGGTCAACACCTCGCCCATCACGATTCGCCAGAAGCCGCAGGGAGCGGTCTACACATTCCGAGATCGCACCGAACTTCAGGGCCTGGTCAGTGAACTGGAGTCGGCTCATGGCCTGGTCGATGCGTTGCGGGCCCAGGCCCACGAACATGCCAACGACTTGCACACCATTTCCGGGCTGATCGAATTGGGGCGCCACGACGACGTGCTGTCGATCATCTTGGACCACTCGGTGACCCAGCGGGCGCTGGCCGAGCTATACGGCGGCCGCTCCGGCGACTCACTCGTAGTAGCATCGCTGTTGGCCAAAGCTGCCATCGCCGCCGAGCGCAACATTCGGCTTGAACCTCACATCGGCGAGCTGCCGCAGACCGCCATAGGCGTCTCTCGTGACCTGGTGACCATCGTTGGCAACCTGATCGACAATGCCATCGATCACCTGAGCGACACATCGATAGGCGGTGGTGAAATCGAGATCGCCATGTGGCATGCCAACAACGTGATCCGAATCGATGTCTCAGACTCAGGCGACGGCATGACCGCCGAGGTGACCGAACAAATCTTCCAATCAGGCTTCACCACAAAGGATGCCCGGAGCCATGAAGGTCTAGGATTGGCTCTCGTCGAGGAAATCGTGCGGCGCTATGACGGTTCGATCGACGTTGACTCCGAGCCGGGATCGGGCACCCTGTTCTCGGTTTCGCTCGTGCTTGCTCCACAACAGGCTCTAGCAGCATCGGGAGGTGTTCGTGTCTAAGAGTGCATACGTTTCAGAAGCTGGCATATCCGACCAGCTAGCGAGCGGCGAACTACCAGTGCTCATCGTCGATGACGATTTTCGAGTAGCCGACATCCACAAGGGCTTCGTCGAGCAGGCTGGCGGATTCCATGTGGTCGGCACCGCCCAGTCGGCAGCTTCGGCCATGGAGCTATGCAAGACGCTCAAACCACAGCTGGTGCTGCTCGATATCTACCTCCCAGACGGGACCGGCACCGAAGTGTTGCGCCAACTTCGCGATGTGGTCGAGGTCGACTGCTTTGTGCTGACCGCGGCTCGCGATGTGGCAACAGTCAAGCGCTGCCTCGACCTCGGTGCCCTGCATTATCTGGTCAAGCCGTTCACCAAGGACGAGCTGGTCCAACGGCTGCGGGAATACCACCAGTGGTATGCCGCCCTTGGCAAGAACGATGAGCTGGATCAACCGGGCATCGACGAGATCTTCAACGGCCGCGGCCGCCCAAGCACCTCACTGCCAAAGGGGCTGTCGCCAGAAACCATGGAACTGGTGATATCGACCTTGGCCGGCGCCTCCGACCCGCTCGGGGCCGAAGATGTTGCACAGCTCACCGGAATCAGCCGGGTCAGCGTGCGCCGCTATCTTCGCCACCTGGCCGACACCGGCCAGGCCGCGTTGGTTCAGGACTACGGCACCGCGGGCCGCCCTCGACATCAGTTCCGGCTGATCAGATAACCCACTCGGTCGGAATCCTAGAGGTGACGCTCAGACCTCAGCGCCAGCGTCGGCAAATTCGTCTTTCACATTGGTGCCCCGCATCCGGCTGAGAATCTGCGGCAGGAAGAGCACGACCAGGCTGGCGATCAGCAAACCGATGTTGAGCCAACCGTCGACGAAGGTCGTGTATTCACCTTTTGCTGCTACCAACGATCGTCGAAAGTTCTGCTCAAGGTCATCACCGAGGATCAGGCCCATCAAGATCGGTGCCAGCGGCACGCTCAGCTTGCGGAGCATGAAGCCAACCAGTCCGAAGATGGTCATGATCGTGATGTCGAGTCCGCTGTTGTTAACCGAGTAGACCCCGATGTAGGAGATAACCAGGATCATCGGCATGAGGAACCACGGTGGGATCTCCAGGATTTTGACGAACATTTTGACCAGTGGAAAATTTAGGAGCAGCAACATCAAGTTGCCGATGTACATCGAGGCGATCAGGGTCCAGATCAGTTCGGGAGTCTCGGCAAACACATTGCCAGACCCCGGTCGGATACCCATCGAGATCAAGATGCCGAGCATCACCGCGGTTGTGCCCGAACCGGGAATCCCCAGGGTCAAGAGCGGTACAAGCGAGCCGCCCGCGGCGGCGTTGTTTGCCGATTCCGGAGCGGCCACGCCGCGGATGTCTCCCTTACCGAAGGTTTCGTCCTTGTCGGAAATGCGCTTTTCCAAACCGTATGACATGAACCCGGCCACTGACGCTCCGGTACCGGGCAACAGCCCGACAAAGAAGCCGATGGCACTGCCCCGCAGGATCGCCCCCAGTGAAAACATGAACTCGGAGAAGGTGACCCAGATGCGTTCCGCCTTCTGGAACACAACGTTCTCGCCCCGGACGGTGTCCTCCAGCAGGGTAAGCACTTCGCTGACGGCGAACAGGCCAATGGCCACCACCACGAAGTCCATGCCCTCCTGGAGCTTCAGCTCGCCGAAGGTGTACCGGGTGAGGCCGGTCTGCAAATCGATGCCGACGGTCGACAGCATCACTCCGAAGGTGACCGCAAGCAGGCCCTTGAATATGTTGCTGCCGGCCAGGCTGGAGACGGTGGCGAAGGCCAACACCACCACCATGAACTTCTCCGGCGACTGAAACTGCGTTGTGACGTCGGCCAGCACCGGGCCGAACAGCATCAGGCCGATCACCGACCCGGTTCCGGCCACAAACGATCCGATGGCCGCGATGGCCAACGCCTGACCGGCTCTGCCCTGCTTGGCCATCTGATAGCCATCGAGGGTGGTCACCACGGAGGAGGCCTCGCCCGGAACGTTGAGCAAGATGCTGGTCGTCGACCCTCCGTATTGGCTGCCGTAGTAGACGCTGGCCAAAAGGATCAGTGTCGAGGCGTCATCCAACCCGAGCGAAAGGGTGATCGGGAACAGAATGGCTACACCGGTGATCGGGCCGATGCCGGGCAGAACACCAATCAGTGTGCCGAGCAGGCAACCGAGCAGCGCCAGAGCGATGTTCTGTGGTGTCAGCGCAGCGACGAAACCGTCGAGCAGATTGAATGCCAGCATCAGAACCCGCCCCAGAGGCCACTTGGCAATCGCAGTTCAAGCCAATTGTTGAACACGAATGCCAGCGCCGTTGGGAACAGCACACTTAGTGGCATCAACAGCCGTGGTGGGGCCTTGAACAGCACCCCCATGATCATCATCATCGCTGCGCTGGCCACGATGAAGCCGACCGAACCGAGCACCTGACCGTAGATGTACGAGCTGACGAGAACCAGCCCGATCTGCCACCAGGCGTTTCTTGATGGCCAGGCCGGCGGCGGGTCCGGCCTGGCAATCAGGTACAGCGAAAGTGCTCCGAAGAGAATTCCGACGCCGGTCGGGAGGGTCTTAGGACCGACCGGGCCGGATCCGAACGCCGTGCCTTCGAAGGTCCTGGCCTCAACCGTGTAGAGAACGGCTATCACGAGGCAGACCAAGCCGAGCAGGCGGTCGCTCCAATCGCTATTCATATCTGTAAGCCCCCGGAGCTGGTATTACTCGTTGATGATGCCGAAGGGCTCAGAGAGCGTACGGAAGTCGTCGACGGCGCCGAGAGCGAAGGTTTGGAACTCGTCACCAAGTAGTCGCAGCGGCGAGAGACCGTTCTCATCCCGAGCTGCGACCCACTCGTCTGAGGCTTCGACCTGGCCGAGGGCGTCGACCCAGAAGTCGTAGGCCTCGTCTGTCATGCCACCGGGAGCCAACAGGCCCCGCCAAATGGGGAAGATGGTTTCGAAGCCGAGTTCGGTCGTGGTCGGAACGTCGGGCAGCGCCGGAACCCGGTCGGTTGCCATGACGGTGAGAATGCGCAGATCCTCGTTGCCGATGGTTTCGGACACGTCGCCGGGGAACACTTCGATTTCGCCGCCAAGCAGGGCATTCTGAGCTTCGCCGCCGCCGTCGTAGGCGACCCACGGCACCGCAGCCGGATCAACACCGAGTTCCTGGGCCAGTAGCAGCACCTTGAAATGATCCTGTCCACCGACTGGCGAGCCACCACCGAACACCACCGAAGTCGGATCGGCCTTGACTGCGTCGATCAGCTGTTCAAAGGTCTCGAATTCGCTGTCGCTCTTGACCGCCACAACACCAAAGTCGGCGCCGATTGCACCGATCCAGCGGAACTGGTCGGCGGTGAGCCCCTCATACTGGTTTTGGGCGAAGCGAATTGCAGTTGCCGGAGAGGCGGCGATCACTAGGTCGCTGTTGTCGTTGCGGTTGCCAGCGACGTCGCTGAAGGCCACGCCGCCACCACCGCCGGGCTGGTTGGTGACCACGACGTTCGAGGTCAGGTCGAGATCTTCGAACAGTTGCCCGATTGAGCGGCAGGTGAAGTCCCAGCCGCCGCCTGCATCGGCAGGCGCGACGCACTCTGGGGAGCCGGGAGCGAAGCCGGCCTCGGCCATCGCATCATCGTCGGTCTCCGATGAGTCGTCTTCGGACTCTGCTCCATCTTCGCTCTCTGCGGCGTCCGAGGAATCATCATCGGCGGCACTTTCGGTTTCGGCGGCCCCATCGTCGTCGGCCTCGCCCGCCTCAGCGTCGTCGCTGCCGCAGGCGGCAGCCAGAAATGTAACTGCCAATAGCGCAGCCAGAAGTCGCATCCACTTCGTCATATATCTCCCCTAAGTGCCATGCACGGGCGCGATTCACCACGTGCGACACTCAAAGACAATCACCAGCTTCCAGGAACCTCAATCTTGCGAAAGTAACGAAGGGAAGAATCGTAAATGGCAGTATCGGTCTTTCTGGTCACAGAGCCCAAAGCGCCGCCATCGTGCCCGGAGATCAGCTGGCCCAACCACCATCGATCGTGAAGGTTTGACCGGTGGTGAATGCGCTGTCATCCGATGCCAGGTACACCACGAGCGCGGCGATCTCTTCCGGTGTGCCGAGCCGCCCCATGGGCTGACGGGCGACGAAGGCCTGCATAGCACCCTCGTAGTCGCCGGTGGCCCGCAACCGGTCGTGTAGCGAAGGGCTGTCGACGGTGCCGGGGCAGATCGCGTTACACCGCACCCCGGTGGTCACATAGTCCTTAGCTACCGACTTGGTTAGCCCGATCACCGCCGCTTTCGACGCGCCGTAGATGAAACGATTGGGAGCACCGACAATCGACGAGACCACCGAAGCCATGTTGACGATCGAGCCGCTGCCCTGAGCCAGCATGCCAGGTAGCGCGGCACGGATCGTTCGATACGACGACCGCACGTTGAGATCGAAGGCAAAGTCCCACTCGTCGTCTGTCGAGTCCATGATCGTGCCGTGGTGCACAAACCCGGCGCAGTTCAACAGGATGTCGAGACCGGCATCGGGCACACCAGCAGCTACTGCGGCATCATCACGAACATCGAGCAGTTTGGTCTCGATATTGGGTAGCGCCATCGCATCGAGCTCGGCCAGGGTGACCTCGTTGATATCGGTGGCCAGCACCGAAGCACCATTGGCCGCCAGTGCCAACGCCGAAGCCCTACCGATGCCCTGCCCGGCGGCGGTGACGAGGGCCATCTTGCCACTCAGCCGATCGGGCGAAACCGCAGTTGAGCTTGGACCTACTGATGGGTTTGACATGATTCTCCCTTGGGTGCTGCCGACCAAGCGGCGACCCAACATATAAGGCTACTGGACAAGTTAACCACGATCGGCTTTCATGGCGCGGTGAACGCCCAAGCAACCAGCCCAAGTATTGTTTCCATCACCAGGCGCCGCCTGGTCAAAGGGTTCATTGACACGGGTTTGCTCGTAGGGTTCCTGGCCGAATTCATCACCAGGGAAGGTCCGGACTACGCCATTCACTCCTGGATCGGCATCGTGTTGATGCCGATCATCGCCATCCACCTGACCGGCAATCTTTCGTGGATTCAACGAGTGTGGAAGCGGGGCCGCGAGGACCGCGAATTTGGGCTCGGCGTATTGAACTCGGTGCTGGGGACTCTGGCTGGGGTGTGCATTATCAGCGGTTTCCCGCTGTGGTTGGAATGGTCCGACGCCGCAGTGTTGGCAACCGGCCATACCATCACCGGCTTCCTAAGCATCCTGGTGATGTTCATCCATCTCTGGAAAAACCGCAGTCGCATAAAGCGACTTATTCGGCCCTAGCCGAACCGACAGCCAGACCCCAAGTCTGATCCTAGGTCTGATCCGTCGGTTCGACCGACCGTTCACGTTCGAGTTGCTGATCGAGTTACTACTCGAGTTCGGACTCTACGCTGCCGATGTCACAGCTTGGACCCTGTGGTCGAGTGATGCCCCGCTGGTCGGTGGCTTCGCAGGTCGCATTCAAGCCGGCGTTGATGGCAGGGCCACCTGCTCCTGGCTCGTGCGTTAGCGTCGGACCACCGTTGTCGAGCAATGCTCCCAGCAACGCATCGACGTTCGGCTGATCGGCCGTCCCGTCAAGCGGGCATGAGCCGTCGTTGTCGATGTTGCCTCCGGCCGAAACGATGGTGGCCGCTCCCCCACCCTCGATGGCGCAGGCGAACGCTCCGCCGTTGCCTTCCAGGATGCTGTTGGAAACAGTCATCGAAGCCGGAGCCCCGAAGGTTGCCACCACGATGCCCGAAGCGGTTCCCTCGGGGGCCACGTTGCCGGTCACCGTCGAGTTGTTCACCGTCAGCTGACCGTCGGTGTGGAAGATGCCACCGCCGTGCCAGGCCGTCGAGGTGTTACCGCTCAGGGTGCTGTTGACGACGGTGGTTATTCCCAGCGAACGAATGCCGCCAGCCACATCGCCGCTGAGGTTGCCACTAACGGTGCTTGAGGTGACGTTGATGGTGCTGTTGAAGAATCCGTAGATTCCACCACCGGGCTGGTTGGTAGCCGTATTGTCGCTCACCGTGCTGTCGATGAGGTTGAGGGTTGCGCCGTCGCCGTTATAGATACCGCCTCCGCCAAATTCGAAGTTGGCTGGGCTGGCACTGTTCTCGACGTTGTCGGTTACGGTCACCCGGTTCAAGCTCAGCGAGCCCCGGTTCAAGATGCCGCCACCCTGAGGAGCGGCCGCCCCGTCTCGGATCACCAGGTCGTCGATGGCAACCGATGCCCCGGCTACCACTTCAAAGACCCGGCTTGCATCGTCACCGCTCACGGTCACTCCTGCGTCGGGACCGTCGATGGTCATGTTGCGCTGGGCAACGAGTTGCCCCGAGCTCAGCACGATGGTTTCGCCGGCAAGGCTCGGATCAAAGTCGATCGTGCCATCCTCGGCAATAACCGCCATCGCCTCACGCAGCGACCCGGGACCGGCGTCGGCCGCAGTGGTTACGGTGATCGCTGAAGGAGGCGGTACCGGCACAACCTGGACCTGATCGAACAGGTAGGGCTCGGACGCCGCTGGCAGGTCGAAACCGTAGCCCCAGACCTCGTCGAGGTTCAGTCCGTCATCGGGCGCTCCCGCTGGCTGCTCTTCGCTGCGAGCGAAGTCGCTGACCGGGATGCTGACGAGCTTCCACTCGTCGCTGTCGTCCATGAACTGTGCTTCGAACCGTTCTGCGGAGTCGGGGCCCTGATAGACCCTGACGTAATCGATGGCGTATGACTGCGGGAACGTTGCGTCCTCGCCGACCGGGCCACCGAAGTTACCGCCAACCGCCAGGTTCAGCAGGAGGAAGAATGGCTTCTCGAACACCCAGGGGTTGGGAGCAACATCGGCCGGAGTGGCCTGGTGATACTGAATCCCGTCGACGTACCAGGTGATGAGGTTTGGCTCCCACTCAACGGTGAAGGTGTGGTAGTCATCGAACACCGGTTGGCCGAAGTCGTAGATGCCGCTGAAGCTGCCGCCGCCGTTGTAGCCGGGGCCGTGAATGGTGCCGAAGATTTCGTTTGGCAGGCGACCGACAAATTCCATGATGTCGATCTCACCGGCAGCAGGCCACGGGTTGCGGTCGATGTCGGTGCCGAGGGTCCAGAAGGCGGGCCAGATGCCGCTGCCCTGAGGCACCTGCAGTCGAGACTCGATGCGACCGTAGGCGAACTCGGCTTTCTGCCATGAAAGCAGACGGGCCGAGGTGTATTCGCACGGACCGTAGTAGCACTCCAACGAACCGTCGGCTTCGGCGAGGGTGATCACCAGGTTGCCGTCGCCATCGGTGGCGGCGTTGGCCGGATCATCGGTGTAGTACTGCAGTTCCTCGTTGCCCCAACCGTTCTTGCCGTCGGGGGTGACGTCACCGATTTCGTGGGTCCAGTTGTCGGGGTTTGGTGGACTACCGGCGGGTTCGTTGAACTCGTCGCTCCACACCATGTCCCATCCGGCGGGACCGGGGTCGGCCGCTCGATTGTTCTTTAGGTCGACGGTGACGGCGTCGCCACTGCCGCTTCCCTTGAACCAGAAGTCGAGAGTTTCGGTTCCGGTCCAGTCCTGGGCGGCCGCGAAGTCGCGGCCGATGGTGCCTCCGAAGCCCAACTGAATGTCATCGCCTAGCCGCTTAAGGGCCTCGTTTGCCTGGCCCCATGCCCGGCTGTAGAAGGCAACAGCCTGGTCCGATCGGCCGTTGGCCTCCGCGGCGACCGCTCGGGCCACTTCACGCTTTGCCCGGTCGATTCGGTTCTGGTCTGCGTTGTTCAGCTCGGCTAGCTCGATGGCGATCTGGGCTAGACCGGCGTCGACTGCCAGCAACTCTTCGATGGCCTGGTTTGCCGCTGCCGCTTCGGGCGTCCTGCCCCTGGCCACAACCCGCAACTCCAGGATCGCTTGCCGTTCGGCGGCGAACACCCTGGTACCCAGTCGAGAGTCGAGCGTTGATCCGCCGGACCAGTAGGCCGGGTTGAGGCTGCGCTCGATGCGATCAATAGCTCGTTGGATCCTGCTGGTTGTGCCGGCGTTGCCTGCGGGTAGTAGTGCTTCCAAGTCGGCGATGATCTGCATCTTGGCCGCCTGGAAGTCGGGGCCACCACCGGCGGCGGAAACCGACATCACGTTCTCGACGGCGTCCTGGCCAGGGCGAGCGTCGGGGTCCGAGCTGCTTACCTGGATGGCCTGGGCCTCTGCGGTACCGTCCCACAGGAAGGCGCCGTTCTCGAAGTCGTCGATCAGGTCTTCATCAAAGGCATCGTTGTCTTCGATCAGAATCGAACCCTGACCGCCACCTTCGATGCCGACCGGGTTGCTCAGCCGGACCACGATCCGTTCCAGACCCTCAAACTTGTTGTCATCGAAGGTTTCGACGGGGAAGCTCAGTTCGCTCGGGCCGCCGTTTAGGAACGTCAGCGTTCCGCTAGTGGGGGTGTATTCCTGGCCGGGCACAGCGATCGACGGCTCGGTTGTGAAGTCGATCGAGACCTGCTCAGGATCCTCTGGTCCCAGCGGCCGGTTCAGCTTCACGCCGACCTCTCCGGTGGTGCCCTCTTCGATGCGGGTGATGAAGGTGCTGAAGCTAACCGCAACGGCGGGCGGCGCTGCCTCGCCGTAAAGCTGGACCTGATCTATGTAGTAAGTCCGGGCGCCGTCGGTGCCGAGGGTACCGAACGCCCAGCCGTGCATCTCGAACAGGCCGAGGCCGTCGTTGGGGGCGGCGTTGCCGACCTCTTTGCGAGTGAAGCTGGCGAAGGGGAATTCCAGCAGTTGCCAGCCGACAAAGTCATCGTCGAAGGCAACGGTGAACCGCTCAGCGTCGTCGGTGGTTGCTTCGCTGTTGCGATTATCGAGAATGTCGATGAACAGGCTGGTACCGGAGCCGGTGCCGTGCAGCCACATCGAGATGCCTTCACTAGTCGACCAATCCTGGGAGACCCAGGTATCGGCCGCCGGATTCTCGAAGCCGTGGATCACTCCGGCGAACGAGGTGACGTCGAGGTCGATCTGCAGAACCTTGTTCGGCGTTCCGACCGCGGCCAACTCGGGAGCGGGTGGCGTGGCGGGATCCGAAAGAGCGATCGAGCTGCCGGCGCCCTGGAAGGTGTAGAAACCGACCGGCACACCATCGCCGTCGGTCCCTGCGGGCAGTCCGCTTTCGAAGTCGTCAATTATTTCTCCGCTGCCAGTTTCTGGTGCGGCAAGCGGGCCCCGACTGAATGACCAGTCATCGGTTCGGAAGTTGGCGTCGCCGCCGGTTCCGATAACCACAACGACTACGTTGATCAGTTCGCCGTTGCCGCCTCGGGCGGCTGGGGTGGGGTCGAGGATTCCGTTACCGGCAAAGATCGAGTTGTCGTCGACGAAGCTGTCCAGCGGGATGGATAGCAGCTGCCAGCCGCCGCCTGATGTGGCGCACGGGCCGGTGGCCGAGACGACGCAGTCGAACTGGAACTCGTCATCGTCGGCCGCGTCGGCCGCGCCGTCGCCGTTGTCGTCTTCCTGAAGGTTGATCTCCAGGGTGTATTCCTGGCCCTCGTTTGGGTTGATCCACATGTTGAAGTGGTCGGTTCCGGAAATGTCGGTCGCTTGGGTTCGACCGAAGCCGCCATAGAAACCAGGGGTGCCGCCGGAACCCCAACCGGTTTCGAGGGAAAATGCGCCGCCGGTGGCCGGCACGTCTGTGGAGTTGGGGCCGATGCCGCCGCCACCGACCGCGCCGTTGAAGTTGAACCAGCCATTAGCTGCCGGGTCGCCATGCTCCATGTCGTCGAAGACGACAAGGTCGAAGGCGGCCGGGCCGCCGCTGGTAAATGCCATGTGGTCGAAGTCGATCTCGATGGCCGAACCTGCTGGGCCCTGAACGCCGCCAAAGACGATCACTGCTTCGTCGAGGTTGCCGTCGAAGCTGCCGTTGCCGCCGGTGCCGCGATCGACGAAGTCGCTGAGCGGAGCGCTGATCAGCGTCCAGTCATCGTCGAAATCGGCGGATGTGAAAACGGTGTTGAGGCCGATGGAGTCTTCAGCTCCGTCGGTCCAGCCGTTGCCGTCTGTGTCTTCGCGGAGGGTCAGTTCGAGGGTGTAAGCGTCAACCGTGGTGTCCGACTGCTGGTAGACCCAGACGTTGAACCACGGATCGGCAGGCGGTGTGACTTGGGCTGCGTTGTCGAGGTTCTTGAAGGCGCCGCCGTAGAAGCCGCTGTCGGTACCCTCGCCGCCCCAGCCGGTGCTCATGTAGTACGAGCCCTCGGCTGGCCGGTCCTCGGCCGTGCCACCGCCACCACCGGCAGCGTTGCCGCCGAAGAAGAGCCAATCGCTGATGTCATTGTCTTCGAAGTCGTCGAAGACCGTGCCGTTCACGATCGGCACGGCCACCGACGCCGGCTGTGAGGCGATGAAGGTGACCGCCATCAGCGCCATAGCGATGATGACTCTCACGCTGGCACGCCGGCCGAACCGCCGGTCGCCCGATGGGCGGCTTTCCAAACGCCGACTGTTCAGCGACATGATATTCTCCCGTCCGGTGGAACGCTGGGAGCGCTCCCATAGGTCATGAAGGACCCTAGGACAGGCCAAATCCCACGTCAACTCAAACCCCTCGACTGGGGACTACGAGCTCAGAAGCGCCGGCGGGTTAACCGGGGACGGGGCTCACTCAGATGGCGAAAGAGCAGTCAATGCTTCTCGGAACTGTGCGTCGAGATCGGCGTCGCTCAGCAGGTGGCCTTCGACATCGAAATTCTGGCCGAAGCTAGGGATCGAGAGGCTGGCCTTGACGTCGTTGCCAAAGAACGGCGCAGAGCCGACGGCAGCCTGCAATACGTTGGCGCCGCCTCCGGGGCCCATCGAGGCCGAGAACATGACAGTCGGCTTGTCCTGGAAGACCCGCATGTCGATGCGAGAGGTCCAGTCGAACAGGTTCTTGTAGGCCGCAGTGTAGAAACCGTTGTGTTCGGCATAGGAGATCAGCACGGCATCGGCCTGGCCGATCTTGTCGAAGAAGTCTTGGGCCGCAGCGGGAATGCCACCTTCTTCTTGGCGGTCGATGCTGTAGATCGGCATCTCGTAGTCGTTGAGGTCGATCAGCTCGACCTTGGCATCGTCGACCAGTCCACCTTCGATAAGTCGGGTGGCGTAGCCGAGCAGTTGCTTGTTGATCGACTTCTTGCTGTTGCTGGCGGGGATAGCGAGGATTCTCATGGGGATTCACTTTCGATCGAGCTGCCACTGTGGACAGAGTGACACTTGCCACGTTGGTTGACTCTTCAAACAATGTGCTTGAATGATCAAGTTATCGGGGAAAGGTTGACACGTCAACCACTATGATGGAGAAATGGCAGAACCGAGATGGCTTGATGAGACCCAGCAAGCGGCCTGGCTGGGCATGCTGGCAGTCGTCAACCGGGCATTTCCGGAGCTGGAACGCACGCTGAAATCACACGATCTGCTCACCGTGCACTACGCCATCTTCGTCAAACTCTCCGCGGCCCCCGACCGAACCATGCGGCTCAGCGAGTTGGCCGATGGGGCAAACCTTTCGCAAAGCCGCCTAACCCACCGGATCCGACTGCTGATCGAGCGCGGCGACATCGAGCTTTCCGACGACCCCCTAGACGGTCGAGCCAAAAACGCCACGCTGACCGCGGCGGGATTCAAACGCCTCGAACAGGTTGCGCCCCATCACGTCGAGGACGTGCAGCGGCTGTTCTTCGATCCCCTGAATGACAAGCAGACGGCGGCACTGGCCGATGCCCTCACCGTCATCTCCGATGCCCTCTGTGAGCATCCAGAGTTCCTCAACCCTCGCAGCTGAGGCTGGGCCAGGCGCCGCTAGCCCTGAGTTGGGTCGACTACCTGACCGATGAACAGGGTCGCTCCGGTTTCCTGATCGATGATCCGATAAAGGAACGGCCGGTCGAGCGTGACCGGCACCGGCGGACTAGGTGGCCCGCTCAGCAAGACACCGAGAACCACCGTCGCCGCCGCTGCCTCGGTTCCCTGCTCGTCCATCGCTACAAACGTCTCGTGGATCACCTTGTCGACGATCAACCTCTCATCAGGTGCGATACCGAGCAGCCCGCCCGCCTGGTAGGGGGCGGTGAGGCCGAGAGCCTGCAGCGCCGCGTCCAACTCCACGGCCGATCGGGTTTCGAATAGCGGCACCTCTAGATCGGCCCCGGTCGTACGATTCGCTTCGTACTCATCAAATACCGAGGAGAGATCGGCCGATACCTCGTCGAAGCGATCTTCGTCCGGCAGGATGAACTGGGCGCTCAGGCCTCCGGTGTATGACTTGGTGGCCCCGACCCAACCATCACCTTCGGCCGAAGATGAGCTTGAACCCCGCATCATCTCGATGCCGACGGTGCTCTCGTCGAGGCGGGTGAAGTTGTCGCTGCTGGTTTCCGCCGCATCAAACGGGTCCAGCCAGGACGCTTTGAAATACAGAGCGTTGACTAGGGCCAGAACCGTCGTGGGGTCGATGACGCCGTCGGCGATCAGGTCGGTGATCTGCTGCTCGGTGGCATCGGCAACGAAGTCGTTGATCCCTCGAGCCACAGCGTCGGGGTCGCGGCTGAAGTCGACCTCATAGAGCACCGGCCCGTAGTTGGCGCCGATGGTCTCGAGGTATGGCTCCTCGAATGGGTAACCGCGTTGCAGGTAGGCGGCGTTGGCGATGCGCATCGTGACCTCGCCCGGGTCGCCTTCGCCAAAGTCGCCCGGTTCCCTTGTCGCCAGGTTTTCCTGGAGCGAGTTCATCGATGCGTGAAATCGGTCGGCGTTGGTGATGGCCAGCAGCGACCGTAGTTGTCCCTGCGCATCCTCCACCGTGCCCGGCTCCAGCATGGCCAGGGCCGTGGCAACGCTGGCTGGTGAAACCGTGAGGTTCAAAGGCCCGTCTTCGTTTGACGCAGAGCGGCGTGCCGCGGAGAACAGGTCGAACCCGAATGAGGTGATAGCCGAGCCGGCGGTTTCGGGATTGGCCGAAGCCCTTGCCCGGTCTGGAACCGCCAGATTGACCGGCCTGACCACTCGAGCTTCTGGCTCGGTGGTTTCGGTCGAGGTGTCAACCTCAGCGGTAGTCGGAGTAGGGGTGTCTGGGGTGTCACCCGAACCTGGAACAGGGGTCGTCGTTTCGTCGACGGCCTCCGGGTCCGATTGATCCCCACCACACGCTGCGAACAGCAGCGACATGACGAGGAGTACGGCGTAGCCTGCCCGGGCGCGACCTGAAGATAGTTCTCCCACCGGCCTATCTTCCCACTATCGGCGCACTTTCTACCGTCGCCCTTGCCGATGCAGCCGAGCGGCAGACGCGGCTGTTGCCAACCTCCGCCTAGCCAAGGCCGAGAGTTGGCAACAGTCCGTTCCCTCAGACCCTCAAGATGGAGGGTGGAGGGCACCTGTCAAAGCGATTGAGCGCCGGTCCTAGTAGCCGTCGCTGTCGCTCTCGGAAGCGGCTTGGGCATCGCCCTTTACCAGGCCACCGTCGGGGGCGGCTAGGAACCAGACCTCACCCGAACCCTGACCGTTGATGTCTCCGGGTGCGCCATCGCCTGCGAAGAGGTAGAGCGGCCACTTGCCTGCCTTGAGCTGGAACGTACCGTCAGAACGCTCAGCGACGCTGAATACGTTGCTGTCGAGTCCGGCTGGCAGCTCTGCTGAGTCGACGAACAGTGGGGGCCAAGCGTCGGCGCATGCTCCCTCACAGGTCGGGAGACCCTGATCGTCGTCCAGGAATCCGTAGAGGCTGAGGCCGCCCTCGTCGACAAGCACGTCGCCTGCTTCGGTCGCTCCGACGGCGACGATGGCCTGGGCCGCCGCGGCCTGGGCTTCTTCTTGTCCGTCGGCGGCCTGGGCTTGATCGTCACCAGATGCGACGTCGGTGATGAGCTTCCCATCGGTGCCGACCGCGAACCACACGTCGCCGGAGCCCTGGCCGTTCAGGTCGGTGGGAATGGCGTCGCCTGCGAAGAAGTAGAGCGGCCACTTACCCGCTACCAACTGCAGCTGACCGTCGTCCCGGGCGAAAGCGTTGAAGATGCCCGAGTCCAGGCCGGGGGCGACATCCCAATCGGCGTCGACGATCACCGGTGGCCAGGCATCGGCGCAGGTGCCGTAGCATGCCGAGGTGGCATCGGCGTCGTTGGTGAAGCCGTAGAGAGCCAGGCCGTTTGAGCCGACGAGAATGTCGCCGAGCGGCGAGCTTGCCGAGGTGACAGCGGCCGGAGTCGCCGCCGGCGATGCGGCAGCGGTGCTCGGTGTGGCCTCGGCCTGTTCGGTAGCGGCCTCGACCGGAGCCGAGATCGGAGCGCCGTCGCTCCCGCAGGCGGCTAGGCCGATAGCGGCGGCACACAGTACGCCGAGCAGTTTCAGTCGTGATGTGGATGAAGGTTTGGTGGGCATTTGCTTTCTCCTACTACTTGTTCGGTTGGGTGTTTTTGGTTTTGCTGTCATTGGTTTGGGTAGGTGCTCAGGCTTCGACGGTGATGGCCGCAGTCATGGACGGGTGGATGGCGCAGAAGAACTCGTAGGTCCCGGGCTCGGCGGGGAGTGTGAATGTTCCGCTCTCCCCTCCCCCGAGGGTTCCCGAGTCGAAGGCACCGTTGCGGTCGGTCACGGTGTGAGGCGCCGAGTCGTTGTTTTGCACGCTTACCGTTTCGCCTGCCCTGGCCACCGTGGTTCCGCCGAAGGCAAAGCCCTCGATGGTGATCACCGCTGGCTGACCGGTGTCAGCGGGGGCTGCTGTATTCTCGGTTGCAGTTTCAGCCGCAGTTTCGGTGTGGGTTGCGACTTCGGTTGCGGCCGCCGTTTCAGTTGCTGTATCGAATCCCGGCCGGGCTAATCCGACTACGGCGACTCCGCCTGCTATGGCGCAGATCGCCAGGGTTGTTGAGACGCGTTTGACCATCGCTATGTCCTTTCAAGGGGTTGATCTAGGTTTGGTTGTGTTCTTTTTGGCGCTGTTGGCCGCGTCCGACTCTTTGAGTCAGACCGCCGGACTTAGACTCCGGGGAAGCCGATGGTGGTGAAGAACCACAGCGATGAACTGAGCCACAGTCCGGTCAGCAGGGCGACGAGCAGTCCACCCATCGCAGGCAGTGACCATCCGGGCAGGCGCTCGCTTCGGAGGGCCAACATCTTGGTGACGAAGGCGCCGTAGAAGGCACAGCCGAGCAGCGAATGGATGAGCACTCGACTGGTCGTTTGCTGGAACCCCAGCGCCCAGAGGCAGTGATAGGCCACCGGCAGGGTGAGCAGGAATGCCGTCGTTCCTAGCCAGCGGTGGGCCGGAGCGGTCCACGACGGGGCGGCGCCCAGACCTGGTAGTCGACCCCACATCCAGAGTGCTGACAGAAGCTGGGCGATGGCTAGGGCGGCAGCGCCGGTGGTTAGCCAGGCCTTCATCGGCAGCACCGCTGGGAAACCGAAGGCAAAGACGCCCTGGCCGGTCGGGGTGTGGATCCGGGCATAGGCGCCGAGACTTAGCGAGACCAACGCCCCGATCGCAATGAGCACGCCGAGTCGAACCATCGCCTGTCGTGGCGTCGCTTCGGCGTTACCGTCGCCGCTCTTGCCGTCGGCGCCTTTCGCTGCTTCTTCGGTTAGTAACTGTTCGGTGCTCATGGCTTCTGGTGTCCTTCTCGATCGACTACGCAACCGGCGTTTTCTTCGTGGCTCAATTGCTGATTCGATGACCTGTACGCTGGGCCGGGTGATCCGGTTCGCGAATTCTCAGATTCTTTTCAGATCACGATTGAGGGATGCGTGAGCGAACTGACGGCTCGGTTTCGGGCAGGCGATGAAGCGGCGGTTCGAGAGGTCCATCAGCGATACGGCGGCGCGGTCCGGACCGTCGCCCGATCGATGATGTCCGACCCCGAGCTGATCGCCGAGGTTGTGCAGCAGACCTTCGTAAAGGCCTGGCGAGGAGCGGCCAGCTTCGAAGAAGACCGTGAGCTAGCGCCGTGGTTATACGCCATCGCTCGGCGCACAGCAATCGATGTGATTCGACGGGAAAAGCGAATCGTGGTGACATCGGTCAACGAAGATGTGGCCGTCTCGTCCATCTCATTCGATCGGGTCTGGGAGGTGTGGGAGGTACGACGAGCGGTTGATGATCTCCCGCCAGGCGAACGTGAGGTCGTACGATTGTGCAACCTTGAGGGCTTCACTCACGAAGAGGTGGCCGAACGGCTCGGTATCCCGCTTGGAACCGTTAAGTCCAGATCGGGTCGGGCCTACAAACGGTTGGCCGCGGCGCTACGTCATCTAGAAATTTTCGCGAACCAAGAGGGTCTTTCCCCCGTAGAGGGAGGCGAAGCGATATGACCGACAACAGTTGGAACGACGAACTCAGCGAAGAGGAGATGAGTCAACTCGACGCGCTGTTGGCCAATCCCGACCTGTGGGAGGAGCCCAACTCCGCCGATGAAGACGCCATCGTGGCGGCGATTCTGGCCGAGACCACCCAGTCCGTCATCGCCGAAGTGGCAAGTCCCGAGATTCAAGGTGCTTCCGACATTCAAGGCGCTCCAGAGGCTCAAGGCGCTCCCGGGATTTCCGAGTACTCGCCAACGTCGAATGTCGTGCCGATTTCTCGGGCTAAGCGTTGGGCCATGCCTGCGCTCAGCGCCGCGGCGGGTGTAATCATTGCCCTGATCGGTGTGGCGGCGTTCAGCTCGATCGGCAACCAGCAGGCCGATGGCACCGTGGAGTTGGCTCTCCTCGGCACAGACTTAGCCCCGGAGGCCGAAGCCACCGCGATGATCGTCGACCTCCCGGCGGGAACCCGTGTCGAGCTCGATGTCTCGATGCTGGAACCGGCTCCGCCTGGCACCTACTACGAGGTTTGGCTACGTAAAGATGCTGAAGTCGGGGTTAGCGCCGGCACCTTCCACCTCCGTGGCGGCGACAGCTCAATCGAACTGTGGGCTGGCGTTTCGGCCGCCGATTATCCGCTGG
>JBOEHD010000078.1:0-24787 GCA_050633745.1 Acidimicrobiales bacterium | reverse complement strand
ACCATGATCTCCTCGACCTCTTCCCGGCTACAGCCGTGGTTCAGCGCCCCCGGTACGTGCACCGCCAGTTCGTCGGTGCAACGGAGGATGCCCAGGATCGCCACCGTCACCATCGAACGGTCGCGGCGGGACAGTTCGCTGCGAGCCCACAGTTCACCGAAGCCCCAGTCGTATGCCATCTCACCGACACCGCCGAGTGCGCCGACGATCCCCGCCCGAGCTTCGGCAGGATCGGCCGAGGTTCGGCCGCCGAAGATGGTGCTCATCACGTCGGTGGCGTTGGCCCAACGATCGGGATCGTCGACCGAAGCCGCTGGTTCCTTGGCTGGCAGACGCTCGACACCATCGAGTTCGGCGAATGTCTCGTCGACGATTCGGGTGGCCTGCATGGTCATCGGGAAGCCGGCGTACCCGGCAACCTGATTCAATATCTCGCGAATCTCATGCCGTTCAACACCGTGGTTGAGCGCCCCTTTGACATGGGTCACCAGCTCCTCATCGGCCCCAATCACGGTAAGGAACGTGACGACGATCAGGCTGCGATCGCGGCGCGACAGCTGCGGCCTGCTCCACAGATTGCCGAGCACATGATCGACAGCGAAGGTGCCGAGCGCCCCGTGACGCCGCTCCATACTGCCAGCGCCACGCTCGGGGTCGGCCGCCCCGGTCAGCGTTCCCATCACATCAATGCCTGCTGCTCGGCGTTCGGCTTGGCTACTCATGAATCGCTTCCTTACATCGGGTCGCCCTTACGGGGCGACTCTTACTCTGGTCGCCCTTAGGGGGCGACTGTGTTCGCTTCTTTTCCGGTGACGTTGGCGTAGTTCCGGTTGAGGAACCACCGTTGGTAGTCGCCGTAGGTGATCGGCTCGTGTTTCGGTTGCTCACCTGGGGCGACGGAGGTCGGGACGGCCTCGATCATNNAGTCGCCGTAGGTGATCGGTTGATGGCGGGCCGGGTTGTCCGACCCGACACAGGTTGGTAGGGCCTCGATGGTCGCGTCGTCGCGGGCACCGAAGAAGAACGGCACGGCATAGCGATCGACCGCCGACAGGTTGCGAGCCCGGTGAGCGGTGGAGCGGAAACGATTGTTGGTCCACCGCTTCAACATGTCACCGCTGTTGATGAGGAACGACTCGGCCAGGGCCGGCGGCTGGATCCAGTCGTGACCGGCCGGCCGAATCTCAAGCCCCGGCACATCGTTGACCGGCAGCAGCGTCACGATCGAAGAATCGGTGTGGGGAGCGAGCCCCCAGTCGTTTTCGCCATAATCGACCACTGGATAGTGGGAGAGTCGCAACGTGCACGATGGATCATCGAAGTGCTCGTCGAAATGGTCGGGAGCCAAGTCGAGCGATGCGGCCAACACCGGCAGCAGTCGAAGGCTCAGGTCGGTCACCGCATCCATGTAGCGATCGACAAGCGCTTGGAAACCATGAAGCTCGGGCCAACGATTGCCAAGCCGGTAGCCGCCGCGGTGCACAAAGAACGCGGCGTTGAGGTTCGGCGTTCGTACCTCACCGGCGATTTCGGAGGCGTATGACGTTCCGCCCCCGTAACCCAGGTAACCCCCGTGCTCGCCATCCATCAGCGCATCAGCGAAACGCTCTTGAGGCAGAGCGTGCAACCGCTCGGCGTAGTCGTAGACCTCTGACACCATGTCCCACGGCACGCCGTGATTCACAACAAAGAAGAAGCCAACATCTTCCAGCGCAACCCTGAGCTGATCTCCCAACGCCGAGACCGCAGCGGTATCGCCAGCGATCAGCGGCGCAAGATCCAGCACCGGAATTACATCAGACTTCACTTCCTGCATCGCTTCAGTCATTACTTCACCCCAAAACCTCGTCGACAATCAGCGCTATGTACTCCTCCTCGGAACGACCGAGGATCTCCCGAACCACGTACTCGTTGTGCTCTCCCATCATCGGCGAACGCACCAGACGATGATCGGCGCCGACCCACTGAGCAGCCTCGCGGTCGATCGGAATGTCAACCGACGGATCGGACGGCTGATGCACGATCTGATAGTGATGCTTCAACTGTGGATCGCGGTTGTAGGTATCGGCCAGATGCTCGACCGGAGCCGCGGCGATACGTGCCCCCTGGCAGCGCTCGGCGCAGTCCCACTTGTCTTGGTCGGCGGTCCAAGCCTTGATCTCCTCATCGAGGGCGTCCTCGTTGGCCTTGCGGGCAGCGTGATCGACGAAGCGAGGGTCGTCGGCCAGCTCCGGTCGTTCCATAAGCCAGCACAACGCTCGCCACTGATGATCGTCGGCAACGGCGATGGCTACCCACTCGTCGTCGCTGTACTCAGAGCCCAGCGCCGGGTAGACCCCATGCGGGCTGTAGTTAGGATCGCGGTTGGCGTTGCGGGGAGGCTGTTTACCGCTGGCCACATACTGCATCCACTCGGCGCCTAGTAGCGACACCGTTCCCGACAGTTGCGCCAGGTGCAGCTCCTGACCGTCACCGGTCACCGTCCGCTGCCGCAACGCGGCCAAGATCGTCGACACCAACAGGTGAGGTGAAGTGAAGTCGGGGTAGGGAACCCCGATCCCCCGGGGCCGCTCGTTTTCGAAACCGGTGAGCATGTTGAAACCGGAGGCCGACATCAAGATGTTGCCCATGCTGGCCCGTACGGCCCACGGCCCCTTGCGGTGAGCGCCCGGCAGGTTCAACAGCACAATGTCGGGCTTGAGCGATTTCAGCACCTCGTAGCCGAGACCCATACGCTCCATCGCTCCGGGCCGGAAGTTGTTGACCACAACGTCGGCGGTGGCGATCAGATCTTTGATGAGCTTCAGTCCACCCTCAGACGACAGGTCAAGAGTCAGCGACTTTTTGCCTGCGTTGACCGTGTTGAACAGGCCACCCAGGTCGACGTCGGGTTTCCCGTGGGGGCCGATCTGGCTGCGCATCGAGTCCGGCTTCTTCTCCGACTCGACGCGGATGACCTCGGCGCCAAAGCTGGCGAGCAGCCGGGTGCCGATCGGGGCCGCGAGTACCCAACCGAAGTCGACCACCCGAATGCCTTCAAGCGCCTTGGACGGATCGGCTGCTACCTGAACTGCTGGAGCGGGCGCCTCCTCGGCGAACTCATCTATCTGAAGATCAGCGAGAAGCGCCTGATGTTCGCCGAGCTGCGGGGCACGCTCGATGGTGATGCCATCGGCCATCGCGTCGACCGGTGATCGCACAAAACCGAGCTCGGTATCGAGCGGACCGTGATCGACGGTCAGGAACTGGTCATTAACTACAAACTGCTCGTGGTTGGCTAGGTCGTCGAAACCCAGCACCGGGAGGCAGACCAGATCGGCCTCGAGCGCACCGGCGGCAAACTCGTCACGACTCAGAGCGGCGGCAAGGGCCAGCGTGGCCTCGGCCACCGGATTGCCTTTTCGAGGAGCGCTCAGCAGCGACCACTCCCAATCGGCCGACGTCATGCTGTGCTCGATTGGCACCCGGTCGCACCACGCCAGGAACTCATCGAAGCGATCAGGGCGAACCAATAGTCCGACATAGCCGCCGTCTGCGCAGCGAAGCGCGCTGGAAAGCCCGGGCCGGCGAGGCACCCGGTCGTGCCAAACCAGCTGGCCGGGAGTTGAGGTCTGCATCACCGTCATGACCGTGGCTTCTTGCAGCGAGATGTCGATGTGCGTTCCCGGCCAGGCCTGGCCCGCATTTTCAGCCGCGGTTTCACCAGCTTTCTCTTGGCCCCAGCGGGCGGTGAGGGCGATGGTGGTTGCCGAGGCGGCGACCAAGCCGGCCATCGTGTACGAAGGGTCGGTACCACCTTGGATCGGCACCGACCGAGGTTCGCCGGAAACCCAAACCAAGCCACCGGAGGCGCCCGCCGTCAGGTCGGTGGCGACACGATGGCGCCACTCGCCATTCTGCCCGTAGGGGGTCACCGAAACCTGGACCAAACCGGGTCGGGCCTTTTGTAGGCGGGCATGGCTGAGGCCTAGGTCGGCGAGACGGCCGGGCCGTTCGGTGTCGATCACCGCATCGGCGGTGGCGACCAGGGCCAGGAAACGATCTCGATCGGACGCCTCTTCCAGATCGAGCACAACGGAACGTTTGTTGGCGTTGAAGTAAAGATGGGCGAACGATCGGTCGTGACCCGGTTGGTCGTCGAGGAACGGGGCCAGGCCACGAATCGAGTTGCCAGCTGGCGACTCGACCAGGATCACCTCGGCGCCGAGGTCGGCCAGGATTCGGCCGGCGAGCGCCCCGGAGCGATCGGCCAGATCGAGGATGCGTACGCCTTCCAGTGCCCGACTCATGCTGGAAGCGGGATTGTTAGGGTGCCGACCATAGCTACCGGGCCGCCAGCCAGAGTGACTTCGACGTCGACGATGACCCGGTCGGGCTCAACCGCGGTCACTACCGCCTTCGGAACGATCGCAACGTCGGCTTCGGTCGGAGCCCGCCAGCGAATGTCGAACTTTGTGCCATGGCTAAGCGCCTCGATTCCCCAGGCCGCCAGCAGCGGCTCGATGGCGAACGCCAGCACATGTGATCCACCGGCGATCGGCCGGGCTAGCCCAGCCTTGCGGGCCTCCTCGGGGTCGCTGTGGATCGGGTTGTCTGGCTGAGCGGTGTCGCGGGCGGCCATCATGGCCAACGAAAGCACCATCGACTCTTGGCCGAGGGTCTGGCCCACCTCGGCCGTTCGCAGCGCATCGAGATGGGGGTTATCCGCCGCTGCGGACCAATCGGCGTCTGGGCCGGGGGTTTGCTCTAGCGGTAGGCCTTCTACTTGGTCTGCCCGGCCTTCTTCGGCCTTGTAAGACAGCAGCCCAGTCGTCAGGTTTGAAGCCACCAATCGGCCGTCACTGTCATGGGACTGCGAGCGGGTGGTTCCGTATCGCCGACCCTTCTTCACATAGCGGCCGGTCGATTCGCCGGTCACTTCAAACGCGTCGACCGTGCCCAAGGGCCGGTGGATAGTGAACTGTTCCCGAACCCACACCCCACCGGCGATTGCCGATGCTTTCTTCGGCTTCGACTTGTCGCTGGTCGCTGGTCGCGGTTGGCGGGCCAGGAGGAACAGCGTCATACCGGTTATCAAGTCGGGTGGCACCTGCCCGGCCGCAGCGAGCGCCTGTGTGGCCGGTCCATGATCGCCCATGCCTTCGGCTGCTCCGGCAATCCTGGCCTCGGAAAATGGGCCTCGGACCGCAGCTAGTGGCTGCGGCCAGACCTCACCTGGCTGGCCTTCGCCTGCTGCCTCGCCGTTCGTTCCGCTCTTGGTTTCGCTGGACGACTCGCTGTTACCGGACACCACACCCCCGAGTAGATAGACGTCGACCTCTTTCGACGCAACCTGTTCAAGGAACGATAGGGCATCACGTGCCCCCGATTCGATTCGACGGCGCCGCTGCCGGCAGCTAGATCAGCGATGCTGGAGGGTCGGCATCAGCCGGGGGATGGCAA
The DNA here is from genome assembly GCA_050633745.1 of Acidimicrobiales bacterium. Classification (GTDB taxonomy): domain Bacteria; phylum Actinomycetota; class Acidimicrobiia; order Acidimicrobiales; family SZUA-35; genus JAHELU01. The sequence continues at coordinate 19,345 of JBOEHD010000078.1, read as the reverse complement.
CGATGCCAAGCCCGCCTACCACCACCGCTATCGCGACGGTGATCAACTGCTCCGAGCTGGGGACCTGTAGCTCGAAGAACCGGCGACCGGCCGGAACCACCATGACCAAGGTGTAGAGCCCAGCCATGGCCAGGGCTAGACCCACCTTCCAGCGGCGAAGGGGCCGGGAAACCACCACCAACACCACCAGCCCCAGCCCGAGAAGGGTCAGGGTGGCTGCGGTCCGAGCCTCGGGCAGCGAGGTGCCCCCGTCAGACTCGGCAAGCCAATAGACCAGCCAGGTTGCAGCGCCGGAGATCAGGCCGGCGGGGATCGAGAAGGCCAGAACTCGACGGAGGAAGCCGGGTCGAACCAGGTTCTCATTCCCCGACAGGGCCAGGAACAACCCGGGTACACCGATGCTGAAGGTACCGATCAGCGTCAGCTGTCGGGGCAGGAAGGGGAACGGGATCCGCTGGATACCGATGATGGCGGTTAACAACACGGCGTAGACCGCCTTGGTGACGAACAGGTTGGCCACCCGCTCGATGTTGTTGATGACTCGTCGACCCTGCGCCAGAACCTCGGGAAGAGTGGCGAATCGATTGTCGAGAAGCACCAGCTGGGCCACTCCCCTGGTGGCGGCGCTGCCGTTGCCCATGGCGATGCCCATGTCGGCATCCTTCAGCGCCAGCACATCGTTTACCCCATCACCGGTCATGGCGACCACGTGATTTCTCGACTGTAGGGCTCCGACCATGGCCTGCTTCTGGTGAGGAGTCACCCGACCGAACACCGTCGTGGTGTCCAAGATTTCCGCCAGGTCTTCACCGTTCTCCGGCAGCTCTCGGGCATCCATCCTCGACTCGGCGTGTGGCACGCCGGCCCTGGCCGCCACGGAAGCGACGGTGTCGACGTTGTCGCCGGAGATGACCTTGAGGGTCACGCCCTGGTCGGAGAAGAACCCCAGAATCTCTCGGGCGTCGGGCCGGATAGTGTCCTCCAGCAGAATCAAAGCCACCGCCTGCCTATCTGCCGGCAACTCATCATCATCGGTGAGCTCGGATTCATCGGTTAGCTCGGAATCACTGTGCGATAACAGCAGCACCCGCTGGCCCTGGGATGTGTAGGTTGCGGCGATGCTCGGGCCGTCATCGTCTGAAGGGCCGAACAGGATGTCCGGAGCCCCGATGTAGAAGGTGCCCTGCTGGTCGAACTGCACCGCAGACCACTTCCTGGCCGACGAGAACGGCTCGACGGCGACCGGCTCCCACCCGCTCGGCTGCTGATAGGCCTGGCCCACTGCGGCCATGGTCTGGTTCGGCCGAGGGTCGGCGTTGGCAACCGCGCCGAGGGCCTGAGCCAGGAACTCTGAAGACTGGTCCCCGATGGGAACGGTCTCGGCGAACGAGATCTCGCCGGTGGTGATAGTTCCCGTCTTGTCGAGACACAGTACGTCCACCCGGGCCAGCAGCTCGACCGTGGCCAACTCCTTGGCCAGTGCTCGGCTCCTGGTCAGTGTGATGATCCCGGCCACAAAGGCCAGGCTGGTCAACAGCACCAATCCGTCGGGGACCATGGCCACCGCGGCTGCCACCGTGCCCTGTACCGCCCGCTGCCAGGTGTCCTCGGCCTCCAGCTGAGCCAGCAGCAACAGCAAGCTGGCTGGCGGGATGATCAGGACCAGCACCTTGAGAATGGTGTTGATGCCGCTGCGAAGTTCGGAGTTGACCAGGCTGAACCGCTTGGCCTCGTTAGCCAGACTGTTGGCATAGGAGTCGTCCCCCACCCTGATGGCGTGGTAGCGGCCGGTGCCGCCGACGACAAAACTGCCGCTGCGGACTTCATCTCCCACCGCCTTCTCGATGGGTTCGGACTCCCCGGTCAAAAGCGATTCATCGACGGTCAGACCGGCGCCAGCCAATACCGTGCCGTCGACCACAACCTGGTCGCCGGACCCGAGATCCAACACGTCGCCCGCCACAACCAAGGCAACGTCGGTCTCCTCAACCGCGCCGTCGCGCACCGTTCTGGCCACCGGGGCGTTGAGCACCTCTAGGCGGCGCAGTTCCCGTCTGGCCTTCAGTTCCTGCCAGACACCGATGACCGAGTTACTGAGCACTACACCGACGAACAGGCCGTCCTGCCAGAACCCGGCGGCCAGGATCACCGCGAACAGCACCAGCATGATCCCGTTGACCGGAGTGAAGACGTTGGCCCGAACGATATTGGCTAGCGATCGTTCAGTGCCATCTTTGACCGTGTTGATCTGGCCCGCTGCTACCCGCACGGCGACCTCGGAGGCGCTGAGCCCACGATCGGCGTCGACCGGCTCCGGTTGATCGGCGCTGGTCACTGCGGTGGACATAGGCCAGCCGGGGTGGGGGGCGAAGTGCTCATCCCCTCACCCTATAAGAGGTGCCGGAGATGGGGTCGGTGATCGGCGACCCCGATCGCAGCGTTATCCTAGGGTTATGAGCAGCACCGGACAGAGCAAGCCCGGACAGAGCGAGTCGGGCCAAGACCACCCACGGTATGTGGTGGGCGTTGACGGATCCGAACCGTCGAGAGCGGCGCTGCAGTGGGCGGTCACGCGAGCGGCCGAGACCGGCGCTCAGGTGGTGGCGGTAGCGATGTGGCACTACCCGGCGGTGGGTCTCGAACGGCCGTCGGTCGGAAGGAAGATCCACGGCGAGACCGAGGACATGATCCACAAGATCGTCGAGGATGTGAAGGCAGCATCCGACAACCCGGACGTAAACATCACCAGCGAGGTCTATCAGTTCCCGGCTGCCGATCGACTGATCGATATGAGCGAGAACGCAGACATGGTGATCGTCGGCCGCCGGTCGAAACGCGGCCTGCACTCACTGGGCTCGGTGTGTGAGCGAGTGGCCTCGCACGCCCACTGTCCGGTTGTGGTGATTCCCCTCGGCGACGCGTAGAAGGCGAGGACCTTGGCCTCTAACACCGCGGCCGAGGATTGACCATGGTTGTGGCATGACTATGCCCGATCCGGAAATCATCGAACTGGAAAAGCAGGATGCCATCGCGGTGCGGGGCGAGCTCCAGGTCGCCGAACTCCCCGAGTTCTTCGGTAAAGCGTTCCATGCCGCGCTGGCTGCGGCCGAACAGGCCGGCGTCGAGATCACCGGTCCGCCGTTCGGCTACTACCCGGTCATGCCCACCGATGTGGTCACCCTGGAGGCTGGCTTTCCGGTGGCCGGACCGGTCAACGCTTCCGGCGAGGTACATCCTCTTGTCCTCCCAGCGGGGCGAGCTGTGGTGGCGATGCACGTCGGCACGTACGACACCCTGGTGAAGACCTACGAGGCCTTGCAGACCTGGATGGAAGAACAGGGGCTGCAACCGGCGGGAGCCATGTGGGAGATGTATCTGTCGGATCCATCGGTCGAACTCGATCCCACCACCTGGCGAACCCGGATCGTGTGGCCGATCCTCTGAGAGCGGTAGAGCCGCTGCCGAAGATCCAACAAACAAAGAAACGCCTTGACCTCACGCCAACGTGAGGTCGTACGGTCGAGGTATGACTCCTCCGACCATCCTCACGTCCTCCAACGACCATCCGACAGAGGCCTCAGAACCACAAACGATCGCAGGGTTCGCAGCCAGCACGGTCGTACTTTTTGTCGCCGCAGCCTGCCTGCTCGGGCTGGTCTGGGGCGCGGTTGACGGGGATTGGGTTCTCGTCGCTGTCGAAGGCCCCGCAGTCCTTGCCCTCGTTGGCGTCTGGCTCTTCACCCGCGCCAACCGAGCTGGACATAGAGTCGCCACGATCGCCGCCGCTATCGGCGCCCTCTGTGCCGTCGAACTTTGGATCGCCACCGCCGTCTTCGACGCCCGCGGTACGACCCTGGCAGTGATCGCCGCCGCCAGCACCGGGGCGACGGTAGCCATCGCCGGGCTTTGGGCAGCCTTGGTCAACCAGCGTGCTTAGATCGCAACACGAACAATCATGGAAACGGCGATAAGGGTCACCACGACTCGGAAAACCTGTCGAGCTTTCTGAGGATCGGCCTTGAGCAGCAGGCGTTGGCCGATCCAGGTTCCAAGCAGCGACGCGATGGTGAGGGCGATCATCAGCGGGAGGTAGTTGGTTAGGGAGAAACCGACCAGGCCGAAGACCAGAAGCCTGACGGCGTATTGGTAGACCAGCGCCGCGGTGGAGGTGGCGATGACCATGGAGTGGTCCTCGCCCCGGCTTTCGACCGAGGCGGCAATCGAGGCTCCCAAGCCACCGACGAAGAGCGACATGGGAGTGGTTGCCATCCCGATCAGCATGGGTGCGGAGTCTCGTTTGGAAACGGTTCGACCGAGCGGGACCCACGTGGCGATCAGGATGAAGCAGGCAACGATGACCCGCATGACAGACTCGACGTTGTCGGTTGTCCCCTGTGCCGACAGCTTTGGCAGCAGACCGTAGCCGAGGGCGAATCCGCCGAGTCCGCTCAGTCCACCGAGTCCGCCGAAGGCGAATTGCAGGAGGAAGCCCCGATTGACGAAGCGGCGCAGTTTCCAGGTCCGATACACCCCGGAAACCCCTTCCACGACCGATTGCACGGGAATCGCCACGGTCGGGGTCAACGTGGCTGCCAGCGTGGCGAACGCCACTCCGCCGGTTGAGCCGACGGAGGTGTTCCAGATCCCGTTGACCATGATCACCGAAAACAGGAAGATCTCGATCCAGCCGACATCGAAACCGGCGTACGAGACGACGCTCACCCTGCTGTGACTGGTTCGAGATTGGCGGCGATGGCTTGCCGGTCGATCTTGCCGTTGGCGTTCAACGGAAACCGGTCGCAGATCTTGACGGTTCGGGGACGCATGTAGGGGGCGAGTCGTTCGGCGGCGGCTCGCCGAAGCACCCGCTCGTTCGAGATCGACCCGTCTGCGAGGGTGACCGCGGCACCAAGATGGGTAACCGACGCCGCGCCATGGGGGAGGCCGAAGGCCACGACGTCGACGACCTCGGGAATCGTTCGGATGGCCGCTTCGACTTCGCCCAGTTCGACCCGGTGCCCGAGGACCTGCACCTGGTTGTCGACCCGGCCAACAAAGTGCAGGACATCGTCGCGCTTCACCACCCGATCGCCAGTTCGGTAATAGCGGCGCCCAGCGACCGTTAGGAACCTGTCTGCGGTTTTGGCTTCATTGCGCCAGTAGCCGTTGAACTGTTGCGGCCCGGTTAGACAAAGCTCGCCCTCTTGCCCAGCCTCGACGAGGGAGTCGCTGTTGTCGATGATGATGGCCTCCATGGATGGAAACGGCGCACCGATGGGCACGACACCATTCATCGTCTGAGATTCGGTGTGTTCGGTCCAGCGGTAGCGGCTGCAGGCGATCGTAAGCTCGGTCGGGCCATACAGGTTCTCCACCGTCGAGTTTGGCGCAGCGGCGGCCCACGCCTTTGCGACGTCGACGGTCAGCGCTTCACCGCAGAACAAGCTGTGACGAAGGGTCGGCATGGCTTCGGTGGCCATACTGCCGCGCTTGATCAGCAGTGCCACAACCGCCGGTACCGAGAACCAAACCGAGAGTTTGTTCTGCGTAACGAAGTCGACCGGAGCCAGCATCGCCGCCTGCGGAAGTGGGTACAGGCATGCGCCGGCCTGCCAGGTCATGAACAGGTCGAACACCGAGAGATCGAAGGTCAGGTCGAAGGTTTGCGAACAGCGGTCTTGCGGGCCGAAGTCGTAGTACTCGGCGTTCTCGGTCAGGAAACTCATGGCGTTACCGTGGGTGATCGGCACCCCCTTCGGGTCGCCGGTGCTGCCCGAGGTGAACAGCAAGTAGGCCAAGTCGTCAGCCGAGCAGTGCTCAGCGGTCGCCTGATAGATGTGGTCGGCGTTGGCGATCGACTGCCGTCCAACCGCCACGATGCCGCCCTGTGGTTCTCCCGGGGCGATCACCGGTGGCAGCGGCATCTCGGCAGCGAGCGCTTCGAGTGCAGCGAGGCCAGCACGGTCGGCCACGATGACATCGAGGTCGGCCAGCTCAACGGTTCGACGGATGCGGCCTACCGGGTGATGGGGATTAATGGGCACATAGGTCGCCCCGACAAGCAGCACCGCCAACACCGCTGCATAGGCGTCGGGGCCTCGGTCATAGAACACTCCGACCCGGGCCAGATCGGCCCGATCGGCACCGGTTTGGCTGAGAGCGCCAGCCAGCTTTGCCGCTTGCTCGTGCAGCTGACCGTAGGTCCGAGAATCGTTGCCTGCGACAACAGCCGGAGCGGCGGGAGCGGTCGTGGCCTGGTCGACGAAACACTGTTCGAGCCTCATGACACCACCAGCATCGAACGCCGAGCTGGTCCTCGGTATGCGAGGCGAGGTCGGATCAGAACGTTGCGGTCGATCTGCTCGGCGATGTGGCCGACCCAGCCCGCCATCCGGGCCATGGCATACAGGGCGGAGAAGTAGTCGTCGGGGAAGCCGAGTAGTCGGTACACCACCGCGGTATAGGCGTCGATATTCATGTGAAGGCCATGGCGTTGGTAGGGAGCCATGGCTTGTTCGATAGCGGCGATGACCTCGAGCGTGCGCCTGTCGCCGCGATCGGCCGCAAGCCGCTCGGCGGTGGAGCGCAGTGGCTGCGATCGAGGATCGGTCGTCTTGTATACCCGGTGCCCGAAACCCGGGACCGGTTCCCGGGCGGCCCGCTTTGCCATCACGTAGGCCCTCGCAGCCTCCAGTTCTCCGACCTCGTCTAGAACATCGATGAAGCCTTCGACCGCTCCGCCGTGGAGCGGCCCGGCAAAGGTTGAGACCCCCGACACCAATCCGGCCACGACATCGGCGCCGGTGGCCGCGGTGACCCGAGCGGCGAAAGCCGACGCGTTAGATCCGTGCTCGACCTGGACTCTGAGCACCAAATCAAGCGCCTCAACCTCGATCGCCGACGGGTCCCGGTCAAAGAACTGGCGTAGGAATCGTTCTGCGAGCGACGCTCCCTCGGGGCAACCGTCTGGCCTCGGTCGGCCAAGACGGGCCGCGTGGTGGGTGGCCAGGATGCTGGGCACGAGAGCCAAAACCGCTAGGCCTTTCTCTCTGGCCGCTTCAGCCGTTGGCCGAGTACCGGGGCCACTCGTGCCGAGCATCGACACCGCGGTGCGGAGAACGACCATGGGATGCTGATCGGCCATTGACTCCACCGTTGTGGCGACAGGGTCGGCAATTGCTGCGCCTTCGGCAAGCTGCTCCCGAAAGGCAACCAGTTTTTCCTCGCTCGGCCGCTCGTCCCACACCACCAGATGGCAGACCTCTTCGAAACCAGAATGAGCGGCGATGTCCTCGATCGGGTAACCGCGGACCAGCAGCTCCCCCTGTTCGCCGTCGATCGAACAGATTGTTGATTCATCGACGTAGACGCCGTCCAGGCCCCGGTGAATCACCGGGCCGTCGAGAGCTGTCTCGTCGAGCCCCTTTTCGTCAAGGAGGAACGCTTCGATCGCTTCGACGCAGGTCAGCTCGCCGATCAAGGGGCCCTCGATGGCACAGTCAAACCGGTCCTCCAATGCCATCATCAGGGTCACGTGATCCAATGACGACCATTCGGGCAGGTCGTGGAGCCGAAGCTCTGGCGTCACTTCGCCTCGCTCGATGTCGAGTGTGTTTGCGATCAGATCGCGGACCTCGGCTGAAGCTATCGGCGGCCCGGACCGGTCAAGATTCCGCGGCCGGGACCGGTCAGGATTACGCGGTCGGGACCGGTCAGGATTAGTAGTCATGAGAAGCACCTTCTGTTTGGTTGCTTGCCTTCTCCTACGGTCGGAACCCCACTAACGGTTCTCGAAAATCCATACACTCGACGCAGATGAGCGGCTGACTCCGTCGGTCTCGCGGTGGATTTGATGGGCGATTGTGGGCGCGGGCAAGGTCCGCTCATCGCTCGACTGGCGATCACCGAGCGGCGGTTATGCCACCGGATCCAGGCTCTCGACGTGTACCAACGGAGGTCGGTTTGTCAGCGTGGCCAGCAGCGTGATCGCCGGGAGAACCAGCAACGCGAGGTTGGCCGCCTGATAGCTGCCGAGCCAGCCCTGGACCAGAGATAGGGTCACCGGCCCGATGGCTGAACCAGCCACCCCGGTGACGGTCATGACGCCCTGGATCGAGCCGATGTGATCGGTCCCGAAGTATCCGGGCAGCATGGTACTGAGGCACGCTCGGCCCGCTCCCCCAGTTGCACCAAGCGAGACGGCGTAGATGAAGACCACCACGCCCGGCTGCATCGCCGCGCCGAGCAGGTGCACCCCGATAAGCAACAGCATGACGAGCGCGGGAACAAACCGGACCCCAACTCGGTCGATCAGGTAGCCAACCGAAATGCCGGTGACCGACGAACCGATGATCTGCGGCAAGAACATCGCCGCGGCCTCGCCAGAACTGAGCCCAGCCTCGCTCAACAGGTCGATCTGGTGGAAGTTGAGGCCGGTGATCAGCATCCCGGTCATCGTGGTTACAGCGGCGAGAATCCAGAACTGCCTGGTGCGAATTGCCTCGCCTCTTGTGAACGAGCGCTGCCGAGTCCAGACCGGGGCGACGGTGCCGTCGGCCCTCGGCGATTCGTCCGAGGTGTACTGCAGTCCGTCTGGCAGCTGCCCAACGTCGGCGGGTCTGCTGATCAGACCGAACCAGCCGAGGGGCACGACTGTGGCCAGGATGGTGGCGGCGGCGATCAGCCAGGCGACCCGCCACGAGGTGGCCGAGATCACCGCGTTGAGCGCCAGGGGAACCGCCACGATGCCAGCCCCGGCCACCGTGGCCAGGATGCCCATGGCCACGCCACGCCGGCGTTCGAACCACAGCGAAACCGTGACCGTGGTGATCATCGAAAGCGCACCCTGGCCCATCATCCGGATGCCACCGAAGCCGATGGCCAGCCAAACGATGTTCTGCACGCTTGCCATGTTGATCAGCGCCAAGGTGAATCCGAGGCCGACGAGCGTTTGGGCCAACCGCACACCCCGCCGGTCGACGAATCGCCCAAAGAACGGCATGGCCGACGCCCCGGCCAAGGTCCCCACCAGGTAGGCGGTGCTGACCGCCGAACGGCTGACCCCGAGCGACTCAACCATGGGGTCGATGAATACCGAGACGCCGATCGTTTGGCCCGGCCCGGTGAGGATGGCGGTGGCGACCGTGATGGCCAGGATCCGCCAGCCAGCAAAGGTGCCGGGGGACACCGGGTGGCCGTCGTCGCCCGGGTCGACCGTCAAAGATGCTGGGGGGACGGTCACCGACCCAGACTAGGACCGCCCCTATAGCGGACCAACCCAGTGGACCAACCCTGGCGACAACCGCCCCGTTGTTTACATGTGGCGGGCGTTGGTTGCTCGAAACTGGGCCGGCGTGGCGTTGGTTAGCCGAGCGAACCGCCGGGTGAAGTCGGGCTGATCGTAGAAGCCGCACAGCGCAGCAATAGTGGCCAGCGACTCGTCGGTTTCAATCAGCATCCTGGCCGCCGTCTCGACCCGAACCCGCAGCATATACTGGGTCGGCGTCACGCCGAACACCCGGCGCATCCGCCGTTCCAACTGCTGCTCACTGCAGCCCGCCACTTCGGCCAGTTCGGCCACCCGATTGGGCTGGTCGAGTTTGGCCCGAACGTGGGCGACCACGTCCTGCAGGCTTTCGAGGGCGATGTTCTCCTCAGACGGCGACGCCAAGTCACGGCTGACCGAGACCAGGCCAACGATCTCGGTCTGAGCGCCACTAGCGGCGACCGGCAGCTTGGTTGTGAGATACCAGCCCAACTCGCCGTCGATGCGACAAATCAGTTCCAACTGATCACGCAACGGTTCGCCGGTTCGGAAGACCTCGCGGTCCTGGTCGTCGTAACGTTTTGCTAATTCGGGCTCAAAATGATCGCCGGCCGTGCTGCCGATGACGTCGCGTTTCGACTTCTTGCCTGTCCGGCGCACGAACGCCGAGTTGACCTCGACGTAGCGCCCCTCGAGATCTTTAGCGCAGAAGATTACGTTGATCAGCGTCTCGAGTAGGGCCAGCAATTCATCCTGACATGGGAACAGCTGCGGCTCCTGTTTGTCGCCAATCACGACCGGATAATACAAGACCCACTAGGCGGCGCCCGTCATCATGGAAGCGATGACTGAACTAGCTGACCCGGCGATCGAGCTTGTACGAACCATGCTGAGGCGAGCTACCGAGCTCGAGACCAGGTCTGACCGAGCGACCATGGCCCAGCTGGAGGGGGTTGTCGCCGACCCCGACGGTGTGCGTTTCGTCATGGCCTTCGTCGACCGGGTAATCCGACCCGACGACGACCGAGTGGCCGCAAAACAGCTGGCGGCCATCGTCGACGGCGACCCGCTACCCGGTTTCCTTTCGGCCATCGACCGCAGGCTCCTCAGCGCCGGAGCACGCCTCGCTCCGACCTTCCCCAAGATCGTTATGCCGCTGGCCAGACGCCGCCTACGGTCGATCGTCGGGCACCTGGTCGCCCCCGCCGACCGGGCGGCCCTAGCAAAACACCTCACCTCACAGCGCACCTCCGGCTACGCCCTGAACGTGAACCTGCTCGGCGAAGCGGTACTGGGCGAACGGGAAGCAGAACGGCGATTGGCCGAGCTACTCGGGCTGCTCGAACAGCCGGACATCGATTACGTGTCGGTCAAGATCTCCGCTGTGGCCTCCCAGCTGAATCACTGGGCCTACGACGACAGTCTCCGTCGAGTCAGCGAACGGCTCGGTCTGCTCATCGACCGGGCCGCCGAGGTGCAGCCACCGACCTTCATGAACTTCGACATGGAGGAATACCACGACCTCGACCTCACCCTCCAGGCGTTCATGGATGTTCTTGGCACCCCAGAACGGCGCCATCTCGACGCTGGCATCGTGCTGCAGGCCTACCTGCCCGATGCCCTCGGCGCGTTGCAGGAACTGACCGAATGGGCCAACCGACGTCAGGCCGCGGCTCGAGCCGATGGCGGCCATGGCGGCACCATCAAAGTGCGGCTGGTCAAGGGGGCCAACCTGGCNNATGGAGAAAGTCGACGCAGCCATAAACGGCTGGCAGCAGGCTCCGTTCGACAAGAAGGTCGAGGCCGACGCCAACTACAAACGGTGCCTCGACTGGCTACTGACCCCCGAGCACATGACCGGCATGCGACTCGGCCTGGCCAGCCACAATCTGTTCGATGTGGCCTGGACTCATCTGCTAGCGAGCGAGCGCGGCGTTGCCGACCGGGTGCAGTTCGAGATGCTCCAGGGCATGGCCCCAGCCCAGGCCAAAACCGTTTCGCAGATCGTCGACCCGACGTCGCCGATGCTGCTGTACACCCCGGCGGTCCGCTCCGAAGATTTCGACGTGGCCATCAGCTACCTGTTCCGGCGGCTCGAAGAAAACGCCTCAAACGATAACTTTCTCCGCCACCTGTTCGACCTCGCTTCAAACCCTGCGACCTTCAATGAGCAGGCGGCAATTTTCCGCCGTTCGCTAGAGATCCGCGATGAGCTGGAGCTCGGACCTCGTCGCCAGCAAAACCGGCTGAAGCCGCAACAGGCGGCATACAAAATCGGTGAACCGTTCCGCAACGAACCAGAAACCGACCCCACTCAGGTCGACAACCGACGCTGGATCGCCGAGGTGACCCAGCGGGCGGCGCAACAAGCAACACAACAAACGGTCCAGCCGGTGAAGGCACCGCTCACCGAATCGGTGACCCAGGTCGACTACTACCTAGCCGATGCCAACGCCGCCTTGTCGGCGTGGCGCAAAACCAGCTTGGTCGAGCGGCAGGAAACACTTCATCGTGTTGGCGACCAGCTAGCCGAACGGCGGGGCGAGCTAATCGCCACCATGATGGCCGAGGCAAACAAGACGTTCGTCGAGGCCGACGGTGAAGTTGCTGAGGCCATCGACTTCGCCCGCTACTACGCAGATCGGGCCCTCGAACTAGGTGCCATGGGCGATGCGACGTTCGAACCACTGGGGGTTGTCACCGTCATCCCGCCGTGGAATTTCCCGGTGGCCATCCCCGCTGGAGGGGTGCTGGCATCGCTGGCGGCGGGTAACACCGTGTTGTTCAAGCCAGCGCCGGAGACACCTCGCTGCGCCGAAATCGTGGCTGAGGCCTGCTGGGAAGCGGGCATCGCGCGCACCGTCCTGCAGTTTGTTCGTACGCCAGACAACGAGGTGGGCCAGGCTCTGGTGGTTGGCGCCGATGCGGTCATCCTTACCGGCTCGACCGAAACCGCTGAACTGTTCCGATCCTGGAAACCCGACTTGAAGCTGTTCGCCGAAACCTCGGGCAAGAACGCCATGATCATCACCCCAAACGCCGACATCGATCTGGCGGTTGCCGACCTGGTGAGCTCAGCGTTCGGCCACAGCGGCCAGAAGTGTTCAGCGGCCAGCTTGGCCATCGTGGTCGGCGACGCCTACCACTCCCACCGGTTCCGCAGGCAGCTGATCGATGCCGTTGAGAGCATCGAACTTGGCTCGGCGACCCGGATCGAAACCACGATGGGCCCACTGATAGGCCCGGCCAACGACCGGTTGCAGCGAGGTTTGACTACGCTCGATTCCGCTGAGCAGTGGCTGGTTGAGCCTCGCCTTGTAACCGAGACCGACGGCGTCGAGAATCTGTGGTCGCCTGGCGTGCGGGTCGATGTGGATCTCGGGTCGTGGTTCCACAAGACCGAGTGCTTCGGACCGGTGCTGGGCTTGATTCATGCCAAGGATCTCGATGAGGCCATCGCCATACAGAACTCGAGCGACTTCGGTCTGACCGGAGGCATTCAATCCCTCGACCCGAGCGAAGTGCAGACCTGGCTGGACCGGGTAGAAGTCGGCAACGCCTACGTAAACCGCCAGATCACCGGCGCCATCGTGCAGCGACAACCATTCGGCGGTTGGAAGAAGTCGTCGATCGGAGCCGGCGCCAAGGCCGGAGGGCCGAACTACGTGAGCCAGCTCGGCACCTGGTCACAAGATCCCAACAACTCTGTCCGCGAGTCGGCGGTCGGGCCGTTGAGTGGGCCGGTCGATGAAGACGACTACCAGCAGGCCTGGGATGAACACTTCGCGGCCGAGCACGACCCGACCGGGCTGTTCTGTGAGCAGAACATCTTCCGCTATCGACCGCTCACCGCGGTGGCCCTGCGATACGGCGCCGAGGCCGACCCGGCAGCGTTGCGGCTGACTCGGCGAGCGGCCGCTGTCTGCGGTGTGAAAATCTTCGAAAGCAACGCTGATGACGAGAGCGAAGCGGCGCTGGCCGCTCGACTGGATTCGCTCGGTGTGACCAGGTTGCGAGTTGTCGGCCTTGCTGTTGGAGCCGAACTGCAGCAGGAAGCTAACCGGCTCGGCGTGTACGTCGATCGAGCTCCGGTCACTGCCGTCGGCAGGCTCGAACTGCAGCACTATCTTCGTGAGCAGGCCATCAGCCGCACGCTGCACCGTTTCGGAAATCTTGTGGGAGCGAACCCAGCCGGAAGCTGAGCGCGTCATCGGGGAGGACTAGAATTCCAGAATCGACATCGCAGCGCTGAGAACCGAATTAGAAGCGGTGGCCAAGCCTGAACAGGTTGAGCAGATGGTCGCCTACATGAAGGGCTACTTTGCCTTTCTCGGGGTTAAGGCACCGCAGGTGCGCTTGGCGGCCAAGGCCACCATGGCTGCCGGCAAGGGCGCCGAGGCGGCCGAGCTGATCCGCTTCGCCAATGAGTGCTGGGAGCAGCCGGAGCGGGAATTTCAGTACGTCGGCTGCCAATTTCTTCGCAAGTGGGTGGCGGCGCTTGAGCCAGCCAACCTCGATGATCTGGAGCGTCTGATCGTCACCAAATCGTGGTGGGACAGCGTCGATTCCCTTGCCGCCTGGAGCGTCGGGCCACTGGTGCGGGCCAACCCGCAGCTGGCCGAGGTTATGGACCGTTGGATCGACAGCGACAACATGTGGCTGGCCAGAACGGCGATCATCCATCAGCTCAGCTACAAGGCGGACACCGACGCCGATCGGCTCTTCAGCTACGCCGAGTCCAGAGCGGAAGACCCCGAGTTTTTCATCCGCAAAGCGATCGGCTGGGCCCTGCGGCAATACGCCAGACAGGAGCCAGACCAGGTGCGATCATTCGTCGCCGCCAACGAAGATCGGCTCTCCGGCCTGACTAAACGCGAGGCGCTAAAACACCTCTAGCAGCCACCTCGGAAATCGTCTGAGCACGACCTGGGTTCGGAACGTTATCGGCACGTTCTGGTCGGACCTGAATAGGCCATCGGGATCGGTTGTAACCCGCTAGATAAGGGCCGTTAGGCCCGCTGGATCACAGGGCATAGGCCCCCGGATCGTAGCCTGAGTCGGGCGACTCAGCGGCCCGAGGGCAATGGTTCCGGAACCCTCGACCGGGGTGGTTTCGCTCCGTACTCTCGGTGATTGGCAGCCATATTTGGGTGCCATCTCCCCACCAGGATGGAAAGCCGATGATCCAACCCCGACGCCGACTCCGGTATCTCACAGCTGTTATCGCCACCGTGGTAGCTGTCAGCATTCTCGCCCCGATCCAGCCCGCAGCAGCGGCAGACGGAGCGGGCCCAGACGTTACCGTCGAGCAGGTAATCAACGACGGTGAGACCTGGTCATACCTCGACACCGGCGCTGATCCGGGAGCGACCTGGATCGATGCGAGCTTCGACGATGCCGGGTGGGCCTCGAACGTCGGCCAGTTCGGCTACGGCGACGGCGACGAAGCCACCATCATCAACTTCGGACCGGACCCAGACAACAAGTTCGCCACCACCTACTTCCGCAAGACCGTCACCCTGGCAGACACCCATCAGCTTGAAGCGGCCACCGCACAGCTGACCTACGACGACGGCGCCGCCATCTACATCAACGGCACCCGTGTCCTAGCCACCCCAAATCTTCCCGCTGGTTTCGGCAATGGCACCTGGGCCAACGCCAACGCCGAGGAAACCATCCCGGTGACCATCGACCCCACCCTGTTCGTCGACGGCGCCAACATCATCGCCGTCGAGATTCACCAGGCGTGGCGCAAGAGCAACGACATCAGCTTCGACCTGGCTCTGACCGTCGATCGCAATAACGACCCCAAGCCCCCGACCGTCGCCGACGACACCGCAACCACCGACGAAGGCGTGGCCATCGGCGGCAACGTCGCAGCCAACGACGACGCTGGCCTTACCTACAGCACCGCAGCTGTGCTCGACCCCGCAGTCGGCACCTTCACCCTCAACACCGACGGCACCTGGACCCTCAACCCCGCCGCCGACTACTTCGGTACCTTCACCATCGCCCACACCGCATGTGATGCCGCCGCAGTTTGCAGCAATGCCTCACTGGCGATCGAAGTGATCAGCAGCATCTGGCAAGACCAGACGATCAACGACGGCGACACCTGGTCATACCTCGACACCGGCATCTACCCCGGCGCCGACTGGAACACTAGCAGCTTCGATGACGGCGTCGACGGCGCCAATTGGGCCACCGGCGCTGGCCAGTTCGGCTACGGAGACGGCGACGAAACCACCGTGCTCAGCTACGGACCGGACGCCGACAACCGTTACGCCACCAACTACTTCCGCAAGAGCTTCACCGTGGCCGACATTCACCAGGTCATCGCTGCCGAGGCCGCCCTCACCTACGACGACGGCGCCGCCATCTACGTCAACGGCACGCTGGCCCACGTCACTTCAAACCTGCCTGCCGGCTTCGGCAACGGCACCTGGGCCACCGCCAACCGGGAAGAGACCATCAACGTCACCATCGACCCGGCACTGTTCATCGAGGGCGAAAACCTTATCGCCGTTGAGATCCACCAGGCGTGGCGCAAGAGCAACGACACCAGCTTCGACCTCGCACTGACCCTCAGCCGAGACGATCTGGCCAAGCCTCCAACCGTCGCTGACGACGAAGCCGAGACCGACGAAGCCGTCGCCATCTCCGGCGACGTCTCGCTCAACGACGAGGCCGGGCTGACCTACAGCACCACAGCGGTGATCGACCCCGCGGTCGGTACCTTCACCTTCAACGCCGACGGCACCTGGTCACTGACCCCGGCTGAGGGTTACCTCGGCACCGTCACCGTTGCCCACTCCGCATGCGACGGCGCCGGAGTATGCAGCGACGCCGAGCTCAACATCGTCGTCGACGTGGTCGGCGACCTGTTCTTCGAAACCCCGGTCACCGATGGCGACACCTGGTCATACCTCGATGACGGCACCTACCCCGGCGCCGACTGGAACACCCCCAGCTTCGACGATGGCATCGCTGGCGCCAACTGGGCCACCGGGTCCGGCCAGTTCGGCTACGGAGACGGCGACGAAACCACCGTGGTCAGCTTCGGACCCGACGTCGACAACCGCTACACCACGACCTACTTCCGCAAGACCATCACCCTCACCGACGCATACCAGTTCACCGAGATGCTGGCCTCGCTGACCTACGACGACGCGGCGGTTGTCTACCTCAACGGTGCAGCCATCCATAACACCGGCAACCTGCCCCAGAACTTCGACAGCAACTCCTGGGCCACCTCGGGCCGGGAAGAGACCGTGTCGTTCACCATCGACCCCAAGTTGTTCGTCGATGGCGACAACACGCTGGCCGTCGAAGTTCACCAGGTGTGGCGCAAGAGCGTCGACCTCAGCTTCGACCTTTCCCTCGATGCAACCAGGCACGTACTGCCCGGCCCCCCAGCCCCGACCGTGCTCGACGATCGGGTGGCGACCCCACCGAACGTCGCAGTCAGCGGCAACGTGGCTACCAATGACCGAGCAAACGACGCCAACGTCCCGACCTGGACCGTGGCCACCGTCGACCTGCCGGACACGCTGACCGAAGGCGAGCTGATCCTCAACATCGACGGCTCGTTCGCCTTCACCCCGGCCACCGACTTCAACGGCACCCTTACTGTGCCGTACAGCGCCTGCAACGACACCGTCTGCAGCGCCGGAACCCTCACCATCGTGGTCATCGACAGCGCAGCGGCCGCCAACCCCGGTCTGCTTTCAAACATCGACCTCGGTACCCAGACGCTGCCGATCGCTCTTCCGATCAGCATCGAGGGCAACTCGGCCATCGACGTGACCGGAGCAGCTGCTGCTCTGCTAGCCGAGCTAACCCAGGCCCCATCGGTGGAACTAACGATCACCGGTCTCCCCACCGACCTGGCCATCGATGAGTCCGGTCTACTGACCGGTACCCCGACCGTCGCCGGCACCTTCCCGGTCACCGCCTACCTGATCGACCAGGCAGGCCAGCCTGCGGCTCACAGCTACATCGTCGTCACCATGGATGTGGTGATCGACGACAGCGCTCTGGTCACCAGCGCCCTCGGCCTGCCGGACGCCATTCACATCAACCCGATCGCTGACACCAACCTGACCGTCGGCGAAGCAGCCGACATTGCCATCGAGTTCCAGACCACAGACGGCACGGTGCTCTACAAGTGGCTGCCCGCCGGTCTGACCGGAACCATCGACGGACACATCGTCGGCACACCAACCGAGGCCGGCGTATGGACCAGCGAGATCACCATCATCGACCTGGCGGGCAACACCGCCGAGGCCACCGTTAAGTTCACCGTTTACGCCGGAGCCCCTGGCGGCGTGGCCACCGAACACCCCGTGGTCGACATCGACGGTCTGGAAATCCGACCGGCCCGTAACCAGCACGGTGTGCTTGGCTTCAACGCCGCCGACAGCTCAGTGGCCGACGTTCGAGTATGGGACATGCAGCAGATCGGCGACTTCATGTATGTCGGCGGCGAGTTCCAACAGGTCCAGGAGGGTGAGTTCGGTGCGATCATCAATCAGTCCTTCCTGGCCCGCTTTAACGTCGACACCGGCGCCTACGACCCGACATTCACTCCCCTGCTCGACGGCAACGTACACGCCCTCGAAGTATCACCCCGTGGCGTGCTTCTCGTCGGTGGCGAGTTCACAAACATCAACGGCATCGCCAACACCTCAGGCCTCGCAGCCATCGACCCGGTGACCGGCCTTGTCGACACCAGCTTCACCGCCTCGGTCGAGCGACCATGGTCGACCAATCCGGCCATCGTGCGAGAAATCGAAGTGGTCGGTGACCTGCTCTACATCGGCGGTAACTTCTCCCACCTGCGAGACAGCGCAAGCGGCAAACGCTACCGGTTCTACAAGCTGGCCCGAGTTGGCGCCGACTTCGGCGAACTGGATCTGACCTGGAAGCCAGAGGTCACCGGCGGCGCCGTGTTCGGCGTCGGTATCGACCAAGACCGTGGACGACTGATGTTCACCGGCAGCTTCAGTTCCGTGGCCGCACAGCCCGACACCCAGCGGGTGGCCATCGTTGACACGGTCATCGGTTCGGTCATTCCTCACACCATGCCGAAGACCGCCTGGACGGTGTTTGACATCGAGTACGCAAACGATCTCATCTTCCTGGCCAACGGCTGGAACAATCAGATCACCGTGCACAATGCCGACGACTTCGCCCTGCTCTACCAGTACGAATCAGATGGTGACTTCCAGTTCCTGGAAAAGGTCGGCGACGTTATCTTCGCCGGCTGCCATTGCACCCAGGACCCACTACACCCAACCGCTCGTGCCCTCGACGCAGTGACCGGTCTTGAGCTCGACATCGCCTTCAACCTCGGTGGCCACATCGACGGCGCCTGGGCAGTGGCCACCGACGACCGAGGCTGCGCCTGGATCGGCGGCGACATCTGGGACGGCGGCTTCGACATCGGAACGGTCTGGGCCCGAGGCTTCGCTCGTTTCTGCCCCGCAGGCTAAGTACGTTTGCGTACATGCCGAATGTCACTCTGTGAACCCATTCGGCAGAGACACCAGCTCTTCAGGGAGCTAGAGCCAAGTGAAGCTGACTCCGAGCCCGCGGCTACGTCCAACGCCTTTCCACGAGGCGGTGACTGCAGCTGGAGTGACCAACGTGAGCATCTACAACCAGATGCTTCTCCCCCTGTCGTTTGGCAATCCGGCAGCGGAGTACAAGCGGCTCACCGAGGCGGTGGCTCTGTGGGATGTGGCGGCCGAACGTCAGGTTGAGGTCCGTGGGCCAGACGCCGACATCTGTGTTCAGTACCTGACCGCTCGAGACCTTTCAAAGATGAAACATGGGCAGGGCAAGTACGTGGCCATCTGCGACCACGAAGGTCGGATCATCAATGATCCGGTTCTACTCAAGCTTTCCGATCGCTACTGGTTTTCGATTGCCGACAACGGTCTGCTTCTTTGGGTTAGAGCCATCGCAGCCGAACGAGGATTCGATGTGACGGTCTGCGAACCAGACGTCTCGCCGCTGGCGGTGCAGGGACCTTTGGCCGAACCGTTGATCGTCGACCTGTTTGGCCCCCATGTCAGC
>JBOEHD010000077.1:0-54512 GCA_050633745.1 Acidimicrobiales bacterium | reverse complement strand
CCTTCTGTTACGAGCGGCAGTCGTCCGGCTCGATGGAGGTTGGCTCATACGGTCACCGGGCGATCCTGCATCACCCAGATGAGATCCCGTCAAACGCCGAGGCCGCACTTTCGCCGACCGAGATGCCGTTCACTCCCGATGATTTTGATGATCAGATGGAGACGGCCATCGAACTGATGGACATGCTGGGCGACGCTGAGATTAAGTACGCCATCAACGGCCTGCTCTCGCTGACCCCCGATGCCATGCCATGCCTCGGCGAGACCGCCGAAGTCATGAACCTCTGGTCGGCCGCTGCGGTGTGGGTCAAGGAAGGCCCGGGCATGGCTCAGGTCGTTGCCGAGTGGATGACCTACGGCTACCCCCGGGTTATCGATGCTCACGCCTCGGACGTTGCCCGGTTCTACGACTGGGAGCGGGGCGACGATCACATCTGGGCCCGAGCCGAGGAACACTTCATCAAGACCTACGGCATCGTGCACCCGTCCGAGCAGTGGGCCGGTCGACGTGAGCTGATGACCAGCCCGTATTTCTCCCGCCAGAAAGACAAAGACGCCGAGTTCTTCGACGCCCGCGGTTGGGAACGGCCCCAGTGGTACAACTCCAACGCCGACCTGGTCGAGCGCTACGGCCTAAGCGAACGCGAAACCGAGTGGGACAACCGCTGGTGGAGCCCGATCACCATGGGCGAGCACCTGAACCTGCGGGAGAACTGTGGTGTTGTCGACCTCAGCGCTTTCCAGATCTACGAGCTGACCGGCCCCGGTGCCGTGCAGTACGCCGACTATCTGGCGGTCAACAAAGTCGACAAGCCGGTCGGGTCATCGACCTACACCCCTTGGCTGAACCCCGATGGCGGTTTCCACTCCGACCTCACGATGATGCGGACCGGCGAAGAGAAGATCCAGATCGTCACCGGTGTCTTCGACGGCGGTCGAGACGAGTTCTGGGTTCGCAAGCACCTGCCTACCGACGGTTCGGTGCAGTTCAACAACGTAACCATGAACCGCACCACCCTCGGTGTGTGGGGCCCCAACGCACCAGCGGTGGTTGGCCAGCTGACCGATCAGGATCTCAGCCAAGCCGGTTCGCCCTATGGTTCCTACCTCGATGCCGAGATAGCAGGCCTTCCATGCAAGCTATTCCGCATCTCCTACGTCGGCGNNGAGATCTACACCGACTGGGCCAACGGCCCGGCCCTGTGGGACGCCCTGATGGAAGCCGGTGAGTCGCACGGCATCCGCCCCACCGGTGGTGGCGTTTACGGTTCATCTGGTCGAGTCGAGAAGGGTTACCGCCTCATGGGAGCCGAACTCGAATCGGAGTACACCCCGGTTGAAGCTGGTCTGGCCCGTCCCAAGGTCAAGGCCGCCGACTTCATCGGTAAGGAGCGTTACATCGAGGCTCGCTCCGCTGAGCTGCAGACCAAGATGTGCACCCTCACCGTTGAGGATCAAACCGATTCACAGGGCCGTACGCGATACATGCAAGGTGGAAACGAGCCGATCCTGACCCTCGACGGTCAGCGCATCGAGGACTCCCACGGTCGAGTATCCCGGGTGACCACCGCGGCGCCGGGCCCGTCTGTCGGCAAACACTTGCTGATGGCTTACCTGCCGACCGAGCTGGCGGTGATCGGCACCGAGTTGCAGGTCATGTACATGAACGAACTGTTCCCGGTGAAGGTTGGGGCCATCGAAGGGTCGGTCTTCGACCCCGAAGACACCCGGCTAAAGAGCTAGCGTGCCGTGCTTCGCCCGGCACCGGGAGTTCGGCCTGCGGCCGAAGGTCCAGGAGTGTGATTAGATGAGAATACTTGTATGCGTCAAGAGGGTGCCTGCTCCAGGCGCTCGCATCAATGTGACCGATGACGGGCAGGGCGTTGAGACCGCTCACCTCGGCTTCACCACCAGCCCTCACGAGGAGTGCGCAGTGGAGGAGGCGGTGTTGCTGATCGAGGCCAACGGTGGCTCGGTCACCGTTCTGACCCTCGGACCGGCCGAAGCGGTTGAGCAGTTGCGCTATGCCGCGAGCGTCGGTGCCCAGGAGTTGGTTCTGTTGCCAACCGAGCCAACGCCTAGCGGCTGTTCGACATGGGATCCGCAACGAACCGCAGCAGCCTTGAGTGAGGCCATCGGCGAAATCGAGGCCGAGGACGGCACTTTTGATCTGATTCTGTTCGGCAACGAGTCGGCCGACTCCGGCGGCTTTCAGGTTGGGGTTCGAGTAGCTCATGCCCTTGGTCGCCCGATCGTGAACGGCATCAAAGACATCGACATCACCGATGACAAGATCATCGCTCGGCGTGCCGTCGACGCTGGTTTCGAGGTCTATGAACTGCCCCGTCCGGCGGTTCTTGGTGTCAAGGAGGGACTGAACCTTCCCCGCTATCCAACGATGAAGGGCCGGCTGGCCTCGAAGAAGGTTGAGCTGGTCGAAAAGACGGTCGCCGCCGACGCTGGAGGGCAGGCGATGATCAGACTGCACCGACCAGCCGAAGAGGTGTCGAATACCGAGATTCTCGCCGACGCCTCCACCTCGGTTGAGGAAGCGGCGGTCAAAGTGGTCGATCTGCTGGAAGAGATCGGGGTGCTGCAATGACTGCCGTTCGGCCTTCGGCCTCACTAACCGAGTTCCGCCTTCGGCGGAACATCGCCGCCCCGGAAGGAAAGCTCACTTGACGTTGCTGGTTGTTCTTGAACACGATCGTGGCCAGATGGCCGAAGCTTCGCTCGAGGCTCTCACCGCGGGGCGAGACCTTGCAGCCAAGATGGACGAACCGATGCACGCTGTCCTGATCGGTGGCGATGCAGAGCCCCTGGCCGGCGACGCCGCTAACTATGGGGCCGAGGTTGTGCACCTCGCCGAGCACGATCTGCTCGGTGACTATGGGCCGGACACCTGGGCTGAGACGGTTCGCCAGTTGGCCGATGAGCTCGACGCGGTAGCGGTCATGGCTGTCGGCACCGACCGGGGCAACGAGGTTATGGCCCAACTAGCGGCTAAGGCCAACCTGCCGTTTGTGGCCAACTGCCTGTCCGTCGATTCGACGCAGTCCGATGAGCCCTGGACGATGACCAGAGTGCAGTGGGGCGGCTCGCTCTTAGAAGACGCAACTCTGGAAGCGGATCGCAAGTTGCTTTCCATTGGCCATCACGCGGTCGTGTCGGAGGCTTCGTCCAGCCCCGGCGCTGGAACAGTCGAGAGTTTTGAGCCCGACCTCGATGACGCCCTAGCGGTAACCATGGTCACCGACCGGGTTGTGCTCAGCCAGGGGGTCACGCTGTCGACATCGCCGGTCGTGGTCAGTGGTGGCCGCGGCGTTGGTTCGGCCGAGGGGTTTGAGGTACTCGAGGAGCTAGCCGAGTTGCTAGAGGGTCGAGTCGGATGTTCTCGGGCGGTGACCAACAACGGTTGGCGTCCTCACTCGGACCAGGTCGGACAGACCGGCACCCGGATCGCTCCGGAGATATACATCGCCACCGGGATCTCCGGCGCCATTCAGCACTGGGTGGGAGCGATGGCCTCGAAACGGATTTTGGCCATCAACACCGACCCCGAGGCCAACATGGTGACCAAGGCCGACTACGCGGTTCTGGCTGACCTACACAAGGTAGTGCCAGCCATCAGCGCCGAAATTCGCCGCCGTCGCGGCTAGTCTGCTCGCTCCTAGCTGGAGTCGATCTACAACTCGGGTTCGACGCAGTTGTCGACGCCGCCACTTCCGCCGATCGGCTGGTCGTCGAACTGATCTTGCACATGGCCGGTACCGGAAGCACCGTCATTGGCGAAGTACCTGATGATGGCCTTGGCCAGCGCGTCTGCTTCGGCTTCGACGAAGGCTGAGTCGGCGAGGAGTTCCTCTTCTGCCGGATTGCTGAGGTACACGAACTCGACCAGGGCGGCGGGCACCGAACCGCTATGGCGGAGCACGGCCAGGTAGTCGTGTCCGTCGACCCTGGTCCACGAACGCACACCAGCGTTCCCGGTCCCGGCCCAGGAGAACTCTCGCACCGGTTCCATGGCGAACGGCGGGGGAGCGGCCACGGTTTCGGGCACCGGCAGCGGCGAACCACCGTTGGCCTCCGGGGTCAGTGGCAGGGTGGTGGTGGTTACCGGTTCGCGGACCGATGGCAGGCGGATCTGACCGGGCTCGACTGTTGCGGTGGTGACGGGAATCGTGGTTGTCAGTTCCGGTGGGATCTGGCCGTTTGCCACAAGCGCCTGGTCTCTGGCGGCCACCGACTGGTCGTAGGCGGCGATGAGGGCCTCGTGGCCGTCGAGTGCCTCGGCGTACTGGCGGTAACGTTCGATCTTGGGCTCCGCCGCCTGCGCCAGCATCGGCTGCAGCTGTTCGTTGAACAGGCCACCGAACCGCTCGGAAGCGGCGCTGCCGGTCTTGGTGAACACGATGGTCCCCGGCCGTTCCCCGCCTGCCGGGGCGCCACCGTTGTGGTGGATTGACACGAAGAGCGCCGGGGCGATGGCCGCGGCGATGCGACCTCGTGAAGCAGCGGTGATGGTGTAGTCGGCAGTCCGGGCCAGCACCACGGTTGCCCCTGCGGCCTCCAGCTTTTGGGCCGCCAGGTTGGCCACCAGCAGGTTCAGATCCTTCTCTGTGAGACCCGTTTGGCCGACGGCGCCCGGCTCAGCGCCACCATGACCGGGGTCGAGCACGACATGGGCCCGGCCAAGAGGCTGGCCGTCGGTGATGAGCCGGGTGTTCTGACAGGGAGTGCTGACCAGCCATCCGTCGCCATGTTCCTCGATCACCGGCAGAACCACGCCGCTTGAAGTGACGATCGCCGCGACGGCCTTCGGGTGGGGCAGCGGTACAAACGGCGAATCCTGGGTGCCGAGCTCGATCGGTGGGGGTGCCGTCGTGGTCGGCCGAGTTGTTGTGGTCGTAGTGGCTGTCGTAGTGGCTGTCGTTGTGGTAGGAGCCGGTCTCGTGGTGGTCGATACCGCCGCCGACGCTGAGGCTGACGCGGTCACCGATGCCGACTCGGGTTCTATCCTGGCCAGCTGGGCCGGCGGAACGGTTCCCACCGCTTGGTTACCTCGTGATCCCTGACTGTTTGCGCAGCCGCCAAACAGGAGCGCGACGACTAGGAGCAGCCCAAGGAACCGCTGACGAAATCGACCGACATTCGAGCGCATGGTCTATAGGTCGGACGAACCACTGCTCGATTAAGGCATTCGGCCCAGTCGATGACTTGCCCTCGGCTCGCCTTGTCCTCACCCCACCCCAGCTGGATCAGGGCGATCTGACGTGGATAGCCCCATCCCGCGCTCTGGTGAGCTGCCAGCCCCGGTCATGCACGCAGCCGTGGTGGAAGCGGCAGAGTAACGTTAAGTTTTCAGCGGTGGTCGGTCCGCCCCGGTTTCGTGGCGTGATGTGATGCAGATCGCACCACCACCAGGGTCTGTCGCAGCCAATGAAGGTGCAGTGGCGGTCGCGGACTCGCACCGCTCGGCGCAGACCCGGTGGTATCGCTGGAGTCGCTCGGTTATAGGCCAGGACGGTTCGTGGTCCGTCGGTGATGAGCGCTCGGAATGATGCGTCGCAGAGTAGGCGGTCGAGCCCTGTGCCGGTGATTGGCCCGCCGTGTGATAGCTCGGCCCGCATGCGATCGAGGTTCATCTGGCTGGGTTGCCCAATGTCGGTGGCGTAGCTGTTGGCTGCGAGGGTTTCTATATCTATCACGACGTCGACTGTCGCTCTTATCCCGGCGCTTCCCTGGTCGGGTTCACCCTCGGTTGACATAGTGCAGACGTCGACAAGTTTGTCGGCTCGGCGTTGCGCCGCAGTGCGAGGCTCGGGAAGCTGCGTGACAGGATCGGGTGGGGTTTCGAGGGCAGCCCAGACCGCTTCGGCACCGGTGGCGTCGAGGGAGAATCGACCGTATCCGGCACCATCGAAGGCGAACTGCATCCACAAGCCCCGCTGGTTAAATACGCGTTCAGCGTCGGCTGCATTCGCTTCGCTGTTGGCTCGGGCTCGCCATAGTCGACAGAGCTGTTCTAACTCATCAACCTCATGCGAAGCGGCAGCATCGAGTAACTGGTCTTCATACTCGCGGTAGGCATCAGCCATATCTCGGGCGGCTCGTGCCAGCACTTCAGCCGCAGCGAACGACACTTGACCCGACCGCACCGCATCGGCGGTGGCGTCGAATTGAGCGAGATGCCTGGCGATTCGCATTAGCTCGCGAGCCGCCGCATTCCCACGAGACGATCGGTGGGCAACCAGTCGGTCGAGTGAGACGTAGCCGAGCCACTCGGCTAGTCCGGTGCCATCCAGCTCGCCGAGCAAGGAGGCGGCGTTGGCTCGAAGCTGATCGGCTTCAGCTAGTTGTTGTAATGCTCGGTCTAGATCCGTTGCCACCACTCGGCCATCCAGACGAGCGTTGAGACTCGTCAAGGACATGCTTCAACAATAGCCATGGCCTGTGACATCTAAGGTTGGTTGTGGGTCTACCGTTTGCTGGTGGGCTCGTTTATAGGGTGTGTTGTGCCCGGTTTGGGTGGTTCGACTCGGAATTGTGACCGGAGCGGGTTTCCCCGACTCCTCTTAGCTGATCGTCGTCCAGGCGATCACCACAACGCTCGTGAACACCTGTTGGGAACTCGATGGCCGACCGTTTGTATTGGACCTCTGTTTCGTGATGTCCGATTTGTTCACTCCCTGTTTGGGACGAGCTTCCGTGCCGGCATCAACAACTGGGCTCTCTTATGAACCCCGAATGTTGGAAGGAGCAACAAGATGAAAGAGGTTCGCCTGGGTCCCGCTCGCGGCGTGGCTCACAGCTAAGGGCGCCCGGGTGTCGGTAGTCCCGCCAGAGCAATCTTCAGATCTGCGGGACTATTACAACAAGCACACCAAGACCGACCGGCTCGATTCCAAGATGCTGGCCCGGATGCCGATGCTGCATCCCGAAGGGATGCGTGTTGTCGATCATCTCGGCCCTGTCGAACCGTTGAAACGCCACCACCGTCAAGAAACTCAAAAGGGTGGGCCGAGACAAAAGGAGTAGCCAAGCGCTCGGGTCACCGACCCACCCCAACACCAGCATACAAAAGCCGCATAAACCCGTTGACACCAGTTAGGAGCTTCATTTAGGGACAGCGCGCTGCGGACGATCCTCGAGTGAAGCTAGGCCCGGCGGAGGATGGCTTGGGTGCGTTCGTTGAGTAGTGGGATCCTTGGGATCAGCAGGCTCTCGACGAGGCCGAAGGCTACGAAGCCGACCGCTAGACCCAGGCCATTGGCTACTAGGTCACTGAACTCGGCCACTCGGGACCATGAGAGGTACCGCTGACCGGCTTCGAGGAAGGCTGACAGCGCGAACAGTCCGAAGTACATGTTGAACCGGTTGATTGCGGTGGTCGGGATGCCGGCGGCGACGAACCCGACTCCGGTCCAGGCCACGAAGTGGCCGATGGTGTCGTTTCGCAGCGGCAGGCTGGGTCGGGACAGCAGATCGACGCCGCTGGTCTGCGGGCTGAGACGTTCCAGCATGTAGCGCGTGACGTCGAACAACATCGAGACTTTTTCGGTTGCTGGGTCAACCAGGGTGTCAGACAGCGTGAGCACACAGACACCGAACATCACCACACCCAAGACCACCATGTGGAGACGCCGATAAAGCCGCATAACCCAAACATAGGCTCAGCCCTTCAAGGGCAGGTTCGCACCTTGTGTAGATGTAGTGCAGAGCGCTCTGGTACCCAGCGCAGAGTGCTCGGGTTAGGAGTTTTCTACGAATTCGACCCAGTTGCCGTCCGGGTCGGCGACCATGCCGATGGTCACTCCCGGGCGGACCTCGGTGATAGGAACAGCGACTTTCACACCCTGGGCTTCGCATTCGGCCATGATCTCGCTGAGGTTCGAGACGATCATCGTGAAGTAGCGCATCCCGGTCGAGGCGGTGATGCCTCCGCTGCCGTCGCCAGCGGGGTTGGTGTTGAACTTCACCAGTTTGAGGAGGGTGTCGCCGCAGTTGAGGCGGTGCATCGTGCCACCACCACCGAGTGGCATCGGCGTATCAGCCACATGTTCGAATCCCAGCAGATCGCGGTAGAAGCCGAGTGACTTCTCACTGTCGCTGATGACGATTCCGAGATCGATGGCTGACTTGGCTAGTTGGACTCCCATGGGCAGACCGTAACCCATGCCTTGGGCTGAGCGCCCGTTGGCTCCCAGTACCTGCCGACAACCGCAGGGCTGCGGCCGTTAGTTCAGCTGGGCCGAGAGATTGTCGGCCGCGGCCTTCACCAGGTCGGCGATGGCGTCGGCCTGACCGTTCTCAGGGAATCGGTATGCCGGGCCGTGCACGTGGATCGCCGCGAGCACGCTTCCGCTTTCGTCCCGCACCGGTGCGGCCACGGAGTTGATGCTGGCATCGAACTCGGCGTATGCCCAGGAATGTCCATCTCGGCGGATGTTCTCCAATCGGGCACGAAGCTTCGCTGGGTCGGTCATGCTGTTGTCGGTTGTGCCGGTCAGCGGCTGCGAGAGATAATCATCGACGAATGACTCAGGCTGGTCGGCCAGCAGCACCAGGCCCGAAGGTACGACGTTGAGCGGGACGGTGTCTCCGGTCAGGCCTCGTACCTGCACCTCTTCTTCGGATTCGACATCGTCGAGGTACATCGCTTCGGTCCCGGCCAGGATGGCGATCCCCGACGATTCACCCGTCGCATCCATCAATTCGATCAGGTGGGGTCTGGCGGCGGCGATCAGGTTTCTGCCTGGGGCCGCAGCACCTGCCAGGTCGATCAGCCCGTCGCCCAGTCGGTATTCGCCGCCAGCTTCGACCTGCTCGACCGCTCCTTCGGTTTCCAATGCACTAAGCAGGCGAGCCACGGTGCTTTTGGGAAGCTCAGCACGCTCGGCTAGGTCTGTAACCCCAGCCTGGCCAACCGCCAATACTCTCAAAAGAGCAAAGGCACGTTGAATAGATTGCACTCCCGACATGAATTCCTAACTGGTGGCTGCAGTCTGATACTAGCCCGTGTCGGTTCGGACGGTCAGAACGAGGTTCGGCAGTGAGCGAGCCTTCCGGTGCCGAGCATGAGGTCGGCCCGCTCAATTATCTCATGGTCGCCAGCTAGGCGTCGACCGGCGGCTAAGTGGGACGCATGGACCCCCAGAAGCAGTGGTCCGAGGGCGGAGCGGTAGGCAACGATGTCGGCTGGCTCGTCGGTCGGCCCGCAGCTAGCGCTGCTGATGGCTATGCGCTCGACCGGATCGTCGGCTCCGTCTCGGATGTCGATCACCAGCCGGTCATCGGTGCGGAACGAGCGGGCCTCAAAGCAGCGGGCGGCATCGAGTGTCTTTAGCCACAGGAAGTCGTTGGACTCAATGGTGCGTAGCGCACGGGGGTCGGTCAGCATGAATGGCAGCGAGTCGTCTAGGGCCACCGAGCGGATCGAGCGGATGGGGCCGACGAGGTCGATCGATAGCAGTATGTTCCAAAGAGCGATTCGGGCTTCGGGGGTGACGGCGACAAAATCGCGGATCGTCAGGACGTGTCTTGGGTGCCCATATGCCCAGTCGGGTTGGGTCTCCCAGGTGGCGTAGCCATCGGGGTGGATGGCGGCAAAGTTCGCCTTGTCCTTCTCGATATTTTGTTCTCGAAACAGGGCGTCCGGCCGTGAGACTTCCCCGACCTGGGTTGGCCGGTAGCGTTCAAAGAGCGCCTGTAGCTCCTCGACATGCTTGGAGCCTTCGATTAGCCGCACCGGTTCTGGTTCCCACTTTGGGTCGATCTGTGCTCGACGGCGATCGAGTTCGATGACCCGACTGCGGGTAGCCACTCCGTAGCCGAACCGCTCATATATAGCGCCTTCGCTGGCGGTCAGGCCCAGGATTGGTTCCTCCAGTTCGACCGCCATTTCATCGAGTCCGCCCATCAGCCTGCGGAGGATGCCCTGGCGGCGGTGCGACGCCGCGACGCTGACCCAGGTGACGCCAGACATCGGCAGGAACGCTCCGTTGTCTGGTCCGCTGCCAGGCACTGTCAGTTCCATCTGGAAGCTGCCGCCCGCGGCGACCATATCGCCGCCGTCGAAGGCCACGAGAAAGCGATCAGGATCCAACATATCCTCGGCGAGTTCTTGCTCGGTTGGTAGGTCGGTCACCCCGAAGTTTCGATAGTCGAGGGCATAAAGCTGTGGCAGGTCATCCTGCACTGCGCGACGAATTTCTACGGCCATTGCCGCAGATTACTTCCCCAAGCCGGCACCCGTAGCGGAATTTGCCGGCTCGGCTACTTGGACCCCGTTATTGCCTTGGCTAGCTGGTCGTTAGGCCACAGATTACGAGGCGGCGCTGAGCACTTGCCAGGCCCGCTGCTGCTCGTCTGCGTCGAATCCTTGAACCACTGCGGTGAAGTCGGTGGCGCCGGCGGCGGCAATTGCTGCCAGACCGTCGGCGACCTGTTGCTCGCTGCCGATCAGTGAAATGTCGGCCGGGCCGTCAACGCCCTCGATATCGAGCATGGCTCGGTAGCTGGGGAGTTGGCCGTAGATGGTCAGCGAGTCGGCCACGATCTTGCGGGCCTCGTCCGGTCGGTCGGTCACCCAGACCGGCAGGCTGCAGATCACCCGCGGCGTCGGCCGCCCAGCGTCTGAAGCTGCTTCGCCGATTCCGGGAACGATCTGCTGCTCGAGGGTCTTTGGTCCAACGCACCACAGGATGGTGCCGTCGGTACGGGCGCCAGCGATCTTCAGCATTTGATCGCCTAGGGCGGCCAGCATCACGCTCGGTGGGTTATCGACTGGCAATGGGGCCTCGCCGACGAACGACCAGATCTCACCCTCGTAGGTGGAGTTGCCGGTGGCCAGCAGTTCTTCGAGCACGCCTAGATAGTCGAGCATGTGACGAATCGGCTTGCGCCAGGTCATCTTCCAACGGTCTTCGACCGACGGCTTGTGGGCCAGACCGATACCGAGGATCGTGCGGCCACCGGTCGCGGCCTGAGTGGTCAGCGCTTGAGCGGCCAATGCCTGAGGGTGACGAGGCCAGGTCGGCACAACCGCAGTGCCGAGTTCGATAGAGCTGGTGGAAGCGCCGGCAACGGCGAAAACGGTCAGAGCGTCGACCAGGCCGGTCTGGGCTAGCCAGTACCCGCTCAGTCCTGCCTGCTCGGCCTTGGTGATGTCGTCGATGATTGTCTCGAGCTTGGGGCGACCCAGAAGCCCTGACCCGTTGATGCCGATTTTCATCTCGCCAACCGTAGCGGCTGTTACAGCGTTGGCGGATCGGCCTCTGGCATGGTGGCGGCCAGTAGCGACGACAGCTCACTCGGTTCCTGGTGGCCAAACAGCGACTCTGCGGTCGAAGCGGTTTCTGGCCGGGGCAGCCCATCGAAGAGCAGCACCTCGGGGACCTCCTGATAGGTCCGAAACAGGGCGGCGATGAAGTTCATGCGCTGGCCATAGTCGGTCCAGTCGGACGATTCCGGTTGGGCTTCGGTGTAGAACGCGTCGAGCGCAGTGCGGGCCCAGGGGTTGGTGATTTCGGTCAACGAGTTGGCGTGTTCGGAGTAGTTCTCGGCCTCGGGGACCTCAAGCGGTCGGCCAACGGAGATGAATCCATCGGGAAGGAGGAAGTGGGTGAGCCAGCGGGTGGTCACCCAGACGGTGAAACGCAGGGCCGGTTTGTGGAGAATCCCCGGCAGCCAGCGTCGGTTCTTGATCATTCCTTCGAAGAAGTCGTCGATCTGATGATCTGCCCGGCGCTGTTCAATGGCCGAAAGGGCAATGCTGGCCGACAGCATTAGCTGCGACTTCTCGTGTCGATCGCTGGAGGCGGCGGCCAGCAGCAGCGACTTCACCGCGTGGCGGGCCCAGTAACGGTCGGCCGGTGTGGCTTCGGTGCCCTTAAAATCGTCGCTGTACCAGAGTGCGTCGGTTCGACGATCGGCTTCGGCCAGGGCGTCGGCGAACGAGTCGCCGGAGAATGAGAAGACCAGTTTGTAGAGGGCCTTCATCTCCCGGTAGATCTGCAGGTTTCCGGCCGCCAGCCCGGCCCACTCTTCGGTCGTGAGTAACTTCGGTAGCAGTCGTCCGATCACCATCCGGCGCCAGAACGGGTGCATGGCCAGCGCCGGGCTGGTTCGTTCCGGCATCAGGAAGGCGCCGAGCGAGAACGAGACCCAGGAGGCGAAGCCGCACCAGTCGACCATTTCATGGGGCGGCGCAGTGGGAAGACCGATACGGGTCACATCACCGTCGAGGACACCGCTGCCAGGCACATCGAGACAGTGGCGCATGGTCTCCGAAAGCGATGTATAGCTCTTTGTGACCTCGACGTTGTGTGGCCCGAATATGTCCTTGGCCTCGTCGATCGTGGTGTTTCTACCGATGCCCGGCAACAGCATGTTGCGGAATGTCTGCCAGCGGGGTCGGCTCACCGGCTTGGTGAAGTGCGACTTGAAGTCGACCACATCAGCTGCGACGGCGACGTTCGCCGGAGGGTTGATTGCGGCCGCGCCATGGTCGCTCTCGCGGTACACCGATCGTCTTGTGAAAACTGAGTTGCTCATCAGACCTTCGCTGTTCAGTGGTGGTGAGGTGTTCCTGGTCAATAGACGACCGTCGGAGGCGGCTAGATACAAAAAATTCAACCGTTAGTAATTCCACCACTAAAAGCTCCGCCACTAGCAATTCCACTACTAGCGAGAAGATTTGTTTACTAGCTTGGGCCTACGTGCGGACCGGAGTTCATTGACCAGTTCAAACGACCGACAGAACGACCCATCAACCGAATGACCCGAGGCGGCAGCATGCCAGACGGACTTGCGCTCAACGACGACCAACTCGATCGACTGGCCAAACTCGGAGACCCGGAAGTGGACCTGCTGGTAGCAAATTCGCTTGGATCAGCTTCGTCTTCTTCAGCTTCGTCTTCTTCAGGGTCGGTCGAGCTTGAGATGCGCCGCATGGTTGCTCTCGGCCGGGTCGAGGGGTCCGATGCCAACGACTACTTCAACGAGGAGGTGCCGTTGCCAAGCTGGGCCGACCACGACAAGTTGTATCTGGCGCGGGACTTTTTCCAGAGTTGGGGCTTGCAGCTTTCGATGGGCCTGTATTTCGGGTCGCTACCTCGTAGCTACACCGCAGCAAGAGGCGCTCGGGCGCTGACCGTGGCCGGCGGCATGAACGACAATCTGCAGCGCCGGATCGCCGAGACCGGCCAGTTTCTGATCGACGTGATGGCCATGGACGACCCCGGCGTGCCGCTGGGGCCGGGAAGCGATGGGCAACGGGCGGCGCGAGGCGTGCGGCTGTTCCACGGGGTGGTGAGGAACTGGCTGAGCGCCGAGTCCGATCGCTGGGATGACGAGACCCACGGGGTGCCGATTAACCAGGAAGACATGTTGGCCACGGTGCTGCTGTTCTCGGTCGCCGCCCTCGATGCCCTCGACCGTATGGGCATTCCCTACAGCGACGAACAGGCCGAGGCATACGTTCACGCCTGGTGCGTTGCTGGTGCTCTTATGGGTGTCGGTTCGGCCGCCGACCAGGTGCCCGACATCGGGTTGTTCTTGCCGCTCGGTTACGCCGAGGCTCGGAAACTCGGCTTCCACATCGAGACCAGGCACCAGAAGGCATCCCCCGACGGCGAGGAGTTGGCGGCGGCGCTGATCGACCACGCCAGAGACCTGACCCCGTTCGGTCTTCGCTGGATGCCTCGCACCATGCTCGGCGAGATAGCGACCCCGGAGGTCGCTTCGCTACTGGGCATTCGACGCGGGCCCCGGCTAGCCCACTGGCTGATCGCCATTCTGCGGCCGATAAACCGGGTGGCCTTCACCCTGTTCCGCATCACCCCATTTGGCGCTGCCGGGGCACTGCTCGGTCGCATCATTATCAGGGCATACATCAAACTGGGCCGGGGAGATCGACCACCGTGGGCCTTCACCAATCCGTTGCAGCAGTGGAAGCAGCGTCGCCGCCAGCTTGCCACCCGACGACACGCCCCGCTCTGAGCGCAGGGGTCAAACGGGGAGTGTCAGCCCCGCCATGCCCATCGCCGCGGCCTCGGCGTTGACCTGGTCGCGGAGCTCGGCCCTGCCGGTCGTTATGTAGGTCCCGGCGATGACTGGCTCACCAACTCCGAGATCCGCAGCACCAAGATCAACCGTGTCGAGATCGGCGGCGATGAGCGAGCGAACCAGCTCTCGCTTGGACTCCAACGCCAGCAGCCGGTGATGGGCCCGTTCGTGAAATTCGACGGCCGCCAGGTGATGGGCGAATACCTGTGCCCACTGCTGCGACGGTCGTAAAGCAATGGCGGTGAAGTGGTGGCCGCAGGGCTGGGCCACGCCGGTGATGCCGAGGTCGAGCGGACGTTTTTGTAGCCTCCCGGCGACCTCTCGGCCGAGCTCGACCCGGTTCAGTGCGTCGGCCACCGTGGCCAGGTTCTGCAGCATTGGCCGTTCCAGAATGTGCCGCGGTAGTTCTTCGACCGTCGACAGACCGTCGGCGTCGAGTATGTCCGATGCGCTTTCCAGGTCGCCAGCGGTCGCTAGGAGGGCGGCAACGGTGAAGCCGTCGCCTCGACCGCCACCGATCTGGGTCAGCATCGGTACCAAGTCGCCGAGGTCGCCGGTCAGCCGGCTGTAATGGCAGTTCTGTTCACCATGAATCAGGGCAGCCTCCTGTTGCTGATGGGTGCCCTTGACCATGGCGAACGCTTCGGCCGAGAGCGTCCGACCTGCGTCCAGATCTCCCTGCAGGAGCCGCAGGCCCGACTTGGACTGATGGGTCAACCACTTGTACAGCTTTATCGACAGGTGCTGGGCCAGGTCGTCCGCTTCGTCGAGGAGATCATCCAGCAGGCTGAGATCTCCGGTCACAACTGCGGGGCCGGTCCTTTGGAACTTGGCTTGGAACAGCAGCTGAGGGTCTCGCAGTTCACTGGCCAGCTCGACGAGCGCGTCAGCGGAACGGGCCCGCTCGTCGGTTGTTTCGAGGCAGGCGATCGTCAGCTGACGGTGGCTCAGCACATAAACCTGAGTAAGTAGATCGCAGGACTGGCTGGCTTCGAGAGCCTCGTCGGCGATGGCGAATCGTTCGGCCCAGCGATCGGAGAACGTTAGCTCGGAGGCATAGCACGCCAGCAGGCGCGCTCGGCGGGCGGGATCGATCCCGGTGTTTCGTAGGGCCCGCTGGACCAGACGCAGCCGTTCGCTGTTGACCTGGGCCGCCTGGCTGAACATGCCACGGTCCCAGGCCAGAACCACATCGGCCAGCATCGGGCCGTCGGCTCGTCGCGAAGCGTCGTTTGCCGCCTCCACAAATGCATCGGGCGAGTCGTTCGAGCCTAGATGAAACAGCGCCACCGCTCGTCCTAGCATGCACCGGCCAGCAGCCTCATCTGCGTCGTGATCTTTGCCTGCCGCGCTAGCTCCGTCGTGGCAATCGAGCGCCTGGGCGTAGAGCGCGGAGGCCTGAGCCCATTCTCCGTGGGCCTGGGCTGCGTCGGCTGCTCGCTCGCATAGCTCAGCGGCTAGTTCCCGGTCCGCGGGGTTTCCGCTTGCGGTGGCGCTCCAGGCGTGGTGCGCTGCCAGGACCATCGTCGCCGGTTTGAGCGCACCCTGATCGAGTGCAGCGGTAGCCAAAATGGTGTCGCGAATCGTGCGATGCAGCTGGACCAGGCCAGCCCCCGAGAGCGTTGCCGCGATGGCTTCGCCGATCATCTGATGGCGAATCTGGATCTGCAGGTTGCGTCCTGTTTTTTCGTTGGCCAGACCCGACGAAAGTAGTGGCTGCAACGCCTCGGCGAGGTCGTCGCCTAGTCCCGACGCCGCGGCCAACTCATCGTGCGTCATCGGGCCACCGTGCACCCCGAGGAGTTGAGCTAAAGAACGAGCCGTCGGGTCCAACTGGGCCAGTTCGGCTCGAACATAATCCTCCAGGCCGGCGCCGCCCTCGCTGAGCGCGGCCCCGGTCAATAGATAGAGCGGGTTGCCGCCGGTCTCGCCGATCAGCGTTGCTACTTCCGAGGCCCGGCCGGGGCCTAAGAGGTCGGCTGCTTCGGTTTGGCTGAGACCATCGACAGTGATGGTTGTTCCCGATGTGGCCGCGGCATGTTCGCGGAGCGTGTCCACCGAGTCTCCGGGGCGACCGGTGGCAACAATCACAATACGGTGGCCTGCCATCGCGGCGATGAGATCTCCGATCAGCAGCCCGATGTCCGGGGAGGCATGGACATCTTCGATGACCAACACGGTTGGCTGCTTTTTCGACAGGGTTCGGAGCCGGTCGATGATCAGCGGCAGCACGTCGCTCGAATCAGCCCTGGCGTTTTGCGGTACACCCTCGACTGGACGTAGCGCTTCGGTATCGATGCCAAGGCCGGAGCTCAGCTCAAGGATTGGGCCACGACCTCCGGTTGCGCAGTGACAAACCACCAGGGTGATCTCGTCGTCGATGGCTCGGGGCAAGATCTGGGTGACCAGGGTCGACTTCCCGATGCCGGCCTCGCCGATGACCAGGGCGAACGAGGCGTGGCCGGTCTTTGCCACCGCAACCAGGTCGAGCAGCAGTTCGAGCTCTCGGTCACGACCGACCAGCGGCGCTCGGCCGCTCCGCCGGTCGTCGCTATCGGCCACCGTGCGGGGCAGGGGAGCGGGGTCGGCGCCGAACTTGGTCTTCGGGTCGATGAGCAGTACTCGCTGTTCTGCATTGACCAGATGCTCACCCGGTTCGAGGCCGCTCGATCGCAACGCATCGGAGGCCAGTCGGATCGTGTCGAGAGCTAGCCGGGGGTTGCCCGCGTTGTTGATCGCCAGCCCCAATAGGGCCCAGGCCCGCTCGTTTGTTGGCTGTTTATCGATCAGTGATCTGATCGGCGCGGCCTGGACCCGTTGCTCAAGCTCGATGTCGGCCTCATAGAGGCATAGCCGGGCCTCGAACAGCATTGCATCGGTGCGTCTGATGGCATCTTCAATCAGCGGCGTTGGTTGGGCGCCGCCAAAACTCTCGCCTCGAAACAGGCCGAGCGCCTGTTCCAGGAGTGCTTTCTGCTGTTCGAAGGGTTGCTGCTGGGCCCCGTCGAGTAGCGATTCGAACTGAGCAAGGTCGAGTTCGTCCGGTGAAACTACAAGCCCATAGGCCCCCGGGCCGGTCACGATCCGCTCCGGCCCGAGAACTCGACGGACCCGCATGATGGCGTTTGCCAGCGAATTATGGGCGGTGGGCGGCGGCTGGGCACCCCAGATCTCATCGACTAGACGATCGGTGGAGATCATGCCGCCGTTCTCGAGTGCCAACAGCGCGACCAGAGTTTTGCAACGCTGACCGGGTATCCGCAGGGTTGTCGAATTATCGACTACCTCGATCGGACCCAGCAATCGGATCAGCATGACAACGAGCCTAGTCGCAGCTCCTTAGCGCAGTCAGAGCCGTTTCTGCGCTGCTCATTAGCGCGGCTACGTAGTTCTCTTATGTCGGCTGTTATCGAGCTGTTATCGCCGTTGGCGAGTATCGGAACGTACATCGCAGAGGGAACGTGATCGCTGAGGGAGTGCTCACAGGGCGATGGACACCGAGGAGGAAAAAGATGTTTGCCACCGAAATGCTAGACACCGGTCAACTGATCAAGGCAGTGCTCGCTGGAGACCAGGAGGCACAGACTCAGCTCTACTACCGCCATCGAAATCTGATGTTTGGGGTGGGCTCGCGCCAGGGTCTTCCCAGTCACGAGCTCGATGATTGTGTACAAATCGCTTGGGAGCGAGCGATGTCATCGTTAACCCAGCTCCGCGATCACCGACGGTTCAAGTCGTGGGTATCGACCATTACTCGCAACACCGCCAACTCGCTACACCGGCAGCGTTCTCGAGAGTCGGTCACCACAGAAGCCGATCTCGACACCACGGTCGACTGTGATGCTATCGAAAGGCTTTGCTGCCAAGAGGATCGCCAGGCGATGGCTACTGCAGTCCAGGCGTTACATGCCGACGACCGAGCGCTGGTCGAGATGCTGTTCTTCGAGCGGGTCTCATACAGCGAGATCGCCAAGCGGCTTAAGTGCCGACCAGGCAGCATCGGTCCAACTCGTGGCCGAGTGCTCGACCGGCTGCGGGCCCAGTATCTGCTCGCCTGTCAGACCACCGCGGTGGCCTAGTCCGCTCTCAGGCGATTCGTTCAGCGTTGATGACATCGGCGACGGTGTCGACCGCTGCGGTCAGCCCGATGCGTTTGGTCTCGCCGGTCGATCGGCTGCTCCACTCGACCTCGCCATCGGCCAATGACTTTGGTCCGATGGTGATCCGGTAGGGGATGCCGATGAGTTCGGCATCGGCAAACTTGACGCCCGCTCGGGCGTCTCGATCGTCGAGCAGCACATCGACCCCGCGAGCCCGGAGGCCGTTGTAGATCTCTTCGGCCGCGGCCATCGTGGCCTCGTCGAGCTTCATTACGGTGATCACCGTCTCATAAGGGGCGACAGACACCGGCCAGATTATGCCCTTGTCATCGTGGTAGGTCTCGGCAACGGTGGCCATGTTGCGACCGATCCCGATGCCATAGCTACCCATGATCACCGGCTGCTGGCCGCCGTCGGCGTCGGCCACGCTGATTTTGAACTTCTCGGCGTAGAGGGTGCCAAGCTTGAAGATGTGGCCGGCTTCGACACAGCGGATCATGCCGAGCTCCGAGCCACACTTGGGACAGGCCTCTCCGGCGGTGACCTCTCGAAGGTCGGCCCACGCACCGACGGTGATGTCGCGCTCGACGTCAACCCCTCGGTAGTGCCAGTCGTCTTCGTTGGCGCCGGTCGTCATGTTGGTCCGGCCTCGTAGGCCTTCGTCGGCGATTATCTTAAGGCCGTCAACCGCGACCGCTCCGAGGCTGCCAGGCATGGCGCCGAGGTTGGCCTGAGCTTCTTCGGGGGAGGCGGGGCGAATCTCGATCCCGCCGGTTGCGTCGATCAGCTTCTGCAGGTTCAGCTGGTGATCGCCTCGCACCAGTGCCAGCACGACCTCGCCGTCGATGACCATGACCATGGTCTTGATCTGACGGTCGGCCGCGGCGCCACCTTCGATTTCCTCGAGCGCGGCGATGGTACGAACCCCGGGGGTGGGGAAACGTTCGGGGGCCTCAGGGCCAGCCTCGTCGGTGATCGCAGGCAGAGCGGACGTGGCCCGTTCGATGTTGCCGGCGTAGTCACAGTTCGAACACTGAATGACGTCGTCTTCACCAGCGACACAGGGGACCATAAACTCGGTGGAGTCCGAACCGCCCATCGCTCCGTTGCTGGCCTCGACGGGGATCGCCGGGAGGCCGAGCCGCTCGAAGATCCTGGTGTATGCCACCTTGTGGGCTTCGAATTGTTCGTCGAGCCCTTCCCAGGTGGTGTCGAAGCTGTAGGAGTCCTTCATGGCGAACTCGCGGACTCGGAGCAAGCCAGCCTTTGGCCTGGCCTCATCGCGAAACTTCAGCTGGATCTGATACCAGAGCTGCGGTAGTTCCTTATATGAAGTCAACTCGGTGGCCACGGTGGCGAAGATCTCTTCGTGGGTGATGCCAAGGGCCATGTCGTTGTCGCGGCGATCCTTCAGCCGGAACATGATTTCGCCCATGGTGTCCCAGCGGCCCGATTGTTTCCAGATGCCAGCCGGGTGCATGGTCGGCAGCAGGAATTCCTGGGCGCCCATGGCGTCCATTTCCTGTCGAACTATGTTCGCCACCTTGTTATGGACCCGCCAACCGAGTGGCAACAGGGAATAGTGGCCTGCGTGGAGCTGGCGGATAAATCCGCCCCGCACCAATAGCGCATGGCTGGCCGCTTCGGCATCGCCCGGCGCATCGCGAAGGGTTGGTATGAACAGCTTTGACCATCGCATGGCTTTAACCTAGCGACGTTTATCTCCTCAGATGGGCTAATAAGGCCATCACAGGAAGATTCTGCGTACTTTGCACCGCACCGCAACAAGGATCGATCTGCACGTTGAAGAGTCGGCAAATCTTGCTGAGTGCCCTCGATTTCGCTTGGGATTCCCGCTTGAGTTTGCTATTCGATTTGCGGTGGCGATTGGGATTGCGATAAGAGCACTCCGCTCGAAGCCCGGTACGATCTTGACACTGTTAGTTCGCGACGAAAAAGGAAGCGCAACCTATGGGTAGGCGAAACGGCGGGCCACGTGATAAGCGCTCGGTCGGCACGGTCACCAAGCGAGCCAGGCTGACAACACCCATGGTCCGCGAAAACGGCGAACTTCGGGAAGCCTCCTGGGATGAGGCACTAGAGCGAGCCGGTTCGGGCTTTCAACAGGTAATCGACGAACACGGCTCGACCGCGGTTGGCATGTTCAGCTGCTCGAAGTCGACAAACGAAATGAACTTCGCAGCCCAGAAGTTCGCCAGAACGGTGTTGCAGACAAACAACATCGACTCCTGTAATCGAACTTGACACGCTCCTTCAGTCGTCGGTCTGGCGACAGTCTTCGGAGCCGGTGGGGGAACCTGTTCCTACACCGAGGTTGAGCAAACCGATGTAATCGTGCTGTGGGGTTCCAACGCCCGTGAAGCACACCCGATCTATTTCCATCACCTGATGAAGGGCCTCGACAATGGGGCCAAGATGTTCAGCGTCGACCCCCGTCGTACCTCCTCGGCCAAGTTCGCCGATGTGTGGCTGGGGCTGAGCGTCGGCACCGATATCGCCCTGGCTAACGCCATCGGCCGCGAGATCATCGCCAACGACTGGCACGATCAGGCGTTCATCGACCATTCAACCACTGGCTTTGAGGCCTACCGGGCATCGGTCGAGCAGTACACCCTCGACCATGCCTCGGCCATAACCGGCGTCCCGGGCGCTGCCATCGCCGAGTTGGCCGAAGCCTACGCCACGGCCGAAAAAGCTCAGATCCTGTGGACCTTGGGCATCACCGAGCACCATAACGCCGTCGACAATGTGCTCTCGCTGTGCAATCTGGCGTTGCTCACCGGCCATGTCGGCAAGTGGGGTTCCGGCCTGGTCCCGCTGCGAGGACAGAACAACGTGCAGGGCGGCGGCGACATGGGCGCCCTGCCCGACAAGCTGCCCGGCTTCCAATCGGTCATCGATCCGGAAGCTCGAGGCAAGTTCGAACGGGTTTGGGGCACGTCTATTCCGGCCGAGCCCGGTATCCATCTCACGCTGATGTTCGAGGCCATGGAGACCAAGGACATTCGAGCGATCTACTGCCTCGGTGAGAATCCGGCCGATTCCGAGGCCGACGTCGCTCATGCTCGCAAGCTACTCTCCGATCTCGACCTGCTCGTCGTGCAGGACATCTTCATGACCAGGACGGCCGAGTTGGCCGACGTGGTCTTCCCCGCCTCGGTCGGCTGGGCCGAATCCGACGGCACCGTTACCTCGAGTGAACGTCGAGTCCAGCGGGTGCGAGCCGCAGTGCCGCCGCCGGGCCAAGCCCACCACGACATCGACATTCTCGCCGACCTGGCAAATCACATGGGCTACGACTGGGGCAAGCCAACGGCCCAAGAGCTGTGGGACGAGCTGCGAACACTGTCGCCGTTGCACCTTGGCATGTCGTGGGACCGACTGGAATCCGAGGGTGGGCTGCAGTGGCCGTGCCCCGATGAGGATCACCCCGGCAGCCCGTTCCTCCATGGCTGGCTCTGGGAAGACGACCTCGGTGGCCGCTCTGGCGCGCCGTTCAACGTCGTGGCTCACGAGGGTCCAAAGGAACAGTTGACCGAAGAGTTCCCGCTGCGACTCACCACCGGACGAGCGCTCGATTCGTACAACACCGGGGTGCAATCCGGTTCGCTCAACTCACCGATTCGTTACGGTGAGG
The DNA here is from genome assembly GCA_050633745.1 of Acidimicrobiales bacterium. Lineage (GTDB taxonomy): Bacteria > Actinomycetota > Acidimicrobiia > Acidimicrobiales > SZUA-35 > JAHELU01. The sequence goes on along the minus strand of JBOEHD010000077.1, from coordinate 32,688 downwards.
CCATCGACCTCAGCCCAATCGACGCCGACCGTCTCGGGTTGGAAGATGGCGAGTGGGCCCTCGTCAGTTCACCGCGTGGTTCGGTTGAGATGCCGATTCGGGTCCAGCGCGACCTGCCGGTCGGCCTGGCCTTCACAACGTTCCACTTCCCGGAGCTGGTCGACATCAACCTCTTGACCAACGATGCCTGGGACAAGAAATCCGGCACCGCTGAGTTCAAAGCCGCTTCGATCCGGGTCGAGAAGATCGTTTCCGGTCAAACAGCAGAGGAAGAGGCGGTCAATGTCTGACCTGTTCATCGGGCCTGACCAGGCGAACGACATCGAACGGGCCGCGATCGACGCGGTGCTGGCCGATGTGGCCACCGGAGCGCTCGGCCCTGCGCTGATCATGGAGTCCGAGCGGCTGGTCAGGGGTGGGGCGACCCGCCGCGACGATCGGCGCCATCTACTGCTTCCTGCACTGCACGCTCTGCAGAATCAACGGGGTTGGATATCGCCTGGCGGATTGAACTACGCCTGCGAGCAGCTGCAGGTGCCACCAGCAGAGGCATACGGTGTGGCGACGTTCTATGAGATGTTTCGGGTCGACGATCCCGGCCATAGCGACGATGTTGTGCACGTCTGCGTCGATGCCGCCTGCCAGATCAGCGGATCGGCCGAGCGAATAGCGGAACTTGAGGCCGCCGGTACGGCGGTCCACGCCAGCCCCTGCCTCGGTCAGTGCGAGCGGCCGGTGGCCCAGTTCATTCAGGGCCGGGGCAAACCCGACCGGGTGCCTGGTCATGACGGCCAGCCCGATGCGGCACCGTATGTGATTCCTCAGCAGGGCGAATACGGATTGCGGCTACTCCGACGAATCGGCAGGGTCGATCCAACCAGCCTTGAAAGCTATGTTGCCGCAGGCGGCTATAAGGCGCTGACCAGTGCCTTCACCCGCGGCGCCGACGGAGTTGTCGGAGAGGTTGTCGCTTCCGGTTTGATGGGCCGGGGTGGAGCGGCGTTTCCCACCGGCATCAAGTGGCGGGCGGTGGCCGCCGAGTCGGGCCCGAAGTACGTGGTAGTCAATGCCGACGAGTCCGAACCGGGAACCTTCAAGGACCGGGTGCTGATCGAGAACGATCCGTTCGCGCTCATCGAAGCCATGACCATCGCTGGCTTCGCAACCGGGGCAAAAAAGGGATGGGTCTACATCCGCGGCGAATACCCTCTGGCCACCCAACGACTGGAACAGGCCATAATCCTGGCTCGCGACGCCGGATTCTTGGGTCAGGGGATCGCTCGATCCAGCCTCGAGTTCGACATCGAAGTTCGCCGCGGCGCTGGTGCCTACATCTGCGGCGAGGAAACGGCGCTGTTCAACTCGCTCGAGGGTTTCCGAGGCGAACCTCGCCAGAAGCCGCCGTTCCCGACAACAAACGGGCTCTTCGATCGGCCGACGGCCATCAACAACCCGGAGACCCTGGTCAACGTGCTCGACATCGTGATCGATGGGGGAGCGGCCTACGCCGCTATCGGAACGGAGAGTTCTGCCGGGTCGAAACTGTTCTGCCTCAGTGGTCATGTGGCCCGACCCGGTGTGTACGAGGTCGACTTTGGCGCCACGCTTGGTGAACTGATCGAACTGGCAGGCGGGGTCACCGGCGATCTCGCCGCGGTGATGCTCGGCGGTGCGGCAGGCAGCTTCGTCGGACCTGATTCGCTCGACATGCCGCTGACTTTCGAAGGCTCAAGAGCGGCAGGCGCATCGCTTGGGTCTGGCGTCATCATGGCTTTCAACACCACGGCCGATATGCCGGCCGTGGTCACCAGGGTGGCGGAGTTCTTCCGCAACGAATCGTGTGGCCAGTGCGTGCCATGCCGGGTCGGAACCGTGCGTCAGCATGAGGTGCTGGTCGGCCTGTCGGCCAAGCCCGAGGTCGAGCTAAACGGCCAGGCCAACCTGCTCGACGAAATCGATCGGGCTATGAAAGACGCATCGATTTGCGGGCTCGGCCACACCGCAGCCACCGCAGTGCGTTCAGCCATTGACCTTGGGCTACTGAGTGGCCAAACCAACCAGCGATCAAGTGACGAGGCAGACTCATGACCAGCCCATCCGAAGCAGTCACTGAAACCACCACTGAAAGCACGAGTGAAACCGCCGTCCAGCTGTCCATCGACGGCAACGTGGTCGAAGTCGCAGCCGGTTCCACCGTGCTCGACGCCTGCAACGCCGCCGGGGTCGATACACCGACGCTTTGCTATGCCGAGAACCTGACCCCGGTCAATGCCTGCCGGGTCTGCGTTGTCGAACAGGAAGGGTCTCGCACCCTGGTGCCGTCCTGTTCCCGCCAAGCCGAGCCGGACATGGTCATCCAGACCGATAGCGAACGGGTCAGGCATAGCCGCAAGATGGTTCTCGAGTTCTTGGGCTCGGGCGTCGATCTCTCCCAGGCCGACGACCTCGGTCGATGGGGTGCACACTATGGCGCCGATCCGACTCGTTATGGCCCAGCGGCGGAGAAGATCGACGAGGAAATCCGCATCCAGGACGAGCTCTACATCCGTGACTACGACAAGTGTGTGCTGTGCTACAAGTGTGTCGAAGCCTGTGGTGATGACGCACAACACACCTTTGCTATCGCCGTCGCCGGACGAGGCTTTGGGGCCAGGATCAGCACCGAGTTCGACGCTGCGCTTCCAGACTCGGCGTGTGTGTACTGCGGAAACTGCGTGGCGGTATGTCCGACAAACGCGCTGCAGTTCAAAACCGAGTTCGATTTGCGCCAGACCGATACCTGGAAGCCGGAGGAGCAGACGGTGACCACCACGGTCTGCTCTTACTGCGGTGTTGGCTGCAACCTGGAGCTCCACGTACAGGACGAGACCATCGTTAAGGTCACCTCGCCAAACGATCACAGCGTCACATCCGGCCACCTTTGCATCAAGGGCCGCTTCGGCTGGCAGTACGTCCACGGTTCGTAGTCGGATCTGACCTAAACTGGCTACCCGCCGCCCGCGACCCGAGTCTGTGCCCTCACCGGCAAGCAGGCTTACGAGTCGATCCGAAAACCCGGAGTATTGTCGTGTCGACCTCTCCCAAGGCCAATCATTCAGCCGACCCCGGACTAGCATCGATCGCTGCCGCCGAGGGGTTTGAGGCAACCTCAGCACTCGACCCCGATGGGCTAGGCGCGGCAGGCCGCACATCGCTTCTTAAATCAGGGTCTACATCGGTGTTCAACGCGCTGATCGGCCGCCACGACTCCGAGATGGTGATCAGGCATCGATTGGAATACGCAGAGCCATCGATTTGGCTGTGGCGGCGGATCGTCGGAGCGGCCTTCGCGTTTATCGTGATGACCATCACCTGGTATCTGGTGAAGGTGCCGAGCGGGCTGATCAGCGATGACGCTCTGCCGACCCAAACCCAGGTAGCCACCGCATTCAACGAGGTTCGTTCCGAGGGTTTCGCCGGTGCCACTCTGAGCCGGCACGCCGGCAGCAGCCTGTTCCGACTGGCCTTCGGTCTCGGAATCGGTTCGATCACTGGAGTTTCGCTGGGGCTGATGACCGGCGCCGCTCCCTTGGTACGCACGGTGATCGATCCGCTTGCGTCGTTCTTTCGAATGGTTCCGGCCATGGCGGTGGCCCCGCTGCTGATCATCTGGTTTGGCGCAGGCGACAGGGCGATGGTCAGCGTTGTCGCCTTTACCGTGATGTGGACCGCTCTCGGTTCGGCCTCCGATGCCAGAGTGCGATCGTTGCGGGGAGCTCCGGTCGACATAACCCTTGAGGTGGTAGCCGCGATGCGTTCGGCGCTGCTGTTGGGTTGGGTCACGGTGTTGGCCATCGAAACCGTCGTGTCGACGACCGGACTTGGATCGCTGATTTGGTCCGCTCAGGACCGAAGTGACGTGATCGTCGTCGGCATCTACATCGCCGGTCTCATGGGCTTTGTACTCGACACCGCGCTGCGGGTAACCCAGTACTTCCTGGCTAACGCCGCTGCCCGGCCAGCACGGCCGCTGCCCACAATGGGCAAGCAGGTTTCTCAGCAGGCTACGGCACCGGGGTGATGACGACTCTGCTCGCCGGCCCGCCGCCGAACTGACGGCGATTTCCGCCGCTGTAGAGCCTGAGCTGGTCGTCGCCGATGCCCATCTGCTGCAGGTAATCGAGAATGGCCGCAGCTTGGCGTTCGCCGAGCTGACTATTAGCTGACGAGCTGTTCTCGGTTGCAGTGTGCACGTCGATTACGAACGAGGCTTCGGACTGGGCCGCTGCGGTGGCGAGGCGGTCGAGGGCCTGTGTGGCGTCGGCGTTGATGGCCACCGAACCGGGGGCAAACGCAATGGCCGTCTGATCCGCCTCGCTAATGCTGACCGGCCTACGGCCCTGGTCGCCCCAGCGGATGGAGATGTGGTTTCCGGTGTCGCTGGAAACGATGTACTGAGCCTGGCCGAGGGTCAGCAGGGCGATACGATTTGGGTCGACTTGGTGGTTGGCCACTAGAAACGCGGCCGCCGCCTCGGCGGCAACCGCGGCTTGGGTCTGGTTCTGCACCGCGTCGGCTCGCCCATAGGAATAAGCGGCGAGGCTGATCGAGGTCGCCTGATCGGCGGCCATCGCCTGGCCGAGGTAGTTGAGCACATCGATGCTTTCCGGCCGGAGCTGGTTTGTGACCGGGTCGATCCCGATGGCGAACGGACTCAAACCGTCGATGGCCGACTTTAGGGCCGACGACTGCAGGCCAGCGCCAACCACAACGAAGTTTTCGACCGGTTGGGCCGCACTGAGTGGCGGCGCGCCCAGTCCGACTGCGGCGATCGCTTCGGTATTGACACCGGCGCCGGTGAGGTAGTCGGTGATGGCTTGAGCCTGGCTCTTACTAAGATCTCGGTTCTCGGCCGCGGTCGGCTCGGAATAGGTTCTCACGGCGATCGAGACCGCCGACTGCGGATATACGGCGGTGGCGGCCGCTACCTGGTCCAGGCTGGCCCGGCTGGCGTCGGTGAGATTAAGGGTGCTCGGCTCAAAACGCAGGGCGTTCAGCTCGAATCGTCCGGTCGCTCCGAGATCGGCCGGTAGGCCTGGCTGCCCAGCGTCGCTCTCGGCCCCGATAGCGACTTGGGAGCCGGTGCCAGGGTTGTTGGCCTGGTCGGCGTCAGACTGGAGCGTCGTCGACGGTGAGGCGACGCCGTCGTTTGTGTCCGACCGGCCGACGAGCTGGGAGAGCAGCACCGCGCCGCCAATACCCAGCCCGGCACCGATCGCTATGGCCACGGCGAATGATCGCCATTGGCGCGGCGGCTTGGACTGCAGTTGCTGGACGTTTGCCGTCGTGCGGGAGAGTGGTTCTACATCGGCGGTTGGGGTCTTGCTCGGAGTGAAGTCGGTCGGCGTGATGTTGGCCGGTGGGATCTCCGCGACGGGAGCGGCCTCCGGAGTGATCACAACCTGTGGTTGTTGCAGCGGGTGCTGAGCTTCGACCGGCTCGAAGATGTCCTGACCGTTGACGCTGACCACCGTGCTCGACGGGTCGATGGGTTGTTGGTCCTCAACGTCGGCTTCGGCGTTGTCGAACTCGACGCCGAACGGGGTTTGCTGTGGATCGAATCCATCGCCCTGCTCGTCGACGGTCGCGGCGTCCTGCTCCGATGGTTCTTGGCTCGGAGCCGTATCGCCGGCGGCGTTGCGAGGAGCCGGTTCGACGGGGGGAGCGGGGGTGATAGGCGCTTCGTTGTCGTCGAACGCATCGTCGAGATCAACGGGCTCGTCGGTGCGGTCATCGATACCGTCAACATCGGCATCGGCAGCCGAATCGGCCCCGTCGAGCTCGCCGAGCTCGCCGAGCTCGACCGCCTCTGGCGGGAGCACTTCAGAGTCGCCGTCTACTTCGGCTTCGGGGGTGAGGTCGGCGTCTACTTCGGCTTCGGGGGTGAGGTCATCGAATAGGCCGTCGAATATCGATGGATCAAGCGGGCCGTCTTCGGGCACAGCGGTCAGCGCCGGTCGATCGGTCCAAAACTCATCGTCGGACTCATCGGCAGCACCGTCCTGTAAGTCACCGTCCTGCATGTCACCGTCTACCGGTTCGCTTGCGGTTTGATCCGGATCGTCTTCGGTGTCGCCCGGCCGACGGGGCGGAGGTTCAAACTCAGAGGTCCAACTCATCGTCTGGCGTTCCTCCGATCAGCCTAGACACCGACACTTCCCAGGAAGACGTGCGCTCAGGGAGAGCCACGTGGGAGGTCTTCGACGTAACCGCCTGCACTGACGACCACGGTATCGGGAAAAACCGTTGGTAAAAAGGTCGATGCCCCCGGCCCGATGAGCTTTCGCAAACCGGCCACGGGGGCATCGTAAGTTCGGCTAGAATCCACCACAATCGATCTGATCAGGGGTACTGTTCTTCTCGATATAACCCACTGCCCGTCGGTCCTGAAGGTCTGGCGGGCAGTTTGCCGTTACGAACTAGGAGCGAATCGGTTTGGGGTTGCCCCCGCCTCATGCTCTTAACCGGTTTCCCGGCGATCTCAGCGCCCCGAAGGTTGGTGAGAACGTTGGTTAGCTTCTGCCTGTCAAACTCTCGTTATCCTAGCTTCTGCGAACCCGGTGGATTCTTCCTAATCAGCCGTGTCTCGATGGTTTTCCGCCTCGGATCGGTCGAGCTTCCCGCACGATTGCTTCCCCGGTAAACCGGCTGGCTTTCGTACGATCTTCTCAGCTTCCTCAGCGTTCCGCCGCCGTTGTTCAGCTGACTGAGAAACATCCTGGTTGGTGCCTGTCGTAGGGTCAAGACCTTTTTTTCAATCCCCAGGGTTGTCCTCAGGATTTCTATCTATTCCCCAATTTTGTTTGCAGTGTCCACCGGTTTTCCACTGGTTCATACACAGTCCAGCAGAGGCTCAGATACCGGTTCAGGTGCGAGAAACACCGAGCCCTCTGATGTAACAAAACGACATCCGCCGGCCCAGGGGCCGAGATGAAACTCGGACCGGGACCGGCGGATTGCCGTTCAGATTTCTAGTGCTTGATCTAGTTGCGACCGACGTCGGTGTGGTCGGCTGCCTCGGCTGCGGCATCGGCCACCATGTTCTGGTAGCGGGCGATTTCAGATCGGCCGACGACCATCCAATGGACCTCGTCCGGGCCGTCAGCCAGACGCAGCGTGCGCTGCTGGGTGTACATCTCGGCCAGCGGGGTGTGCTGGGAGACACCGAGGGCGCCGTGCATCTGGATTGCCTGGTCGACGATCTGGCAGACCCGCTCGGGGACCATGGCCTTCACGCCAGACACCCATACTCGGGCTTCAGCGTTGCCCATGAGGTCCATAGCCTTGGCTGCCTTCAGCACCATGAGTCGCATAGCTTCGATTTCGATGCGGGCTCGGGCGATGATCTCGGTGTTGCCGCCGAGTGCTACCAGCGGCTTGCCGAAGGCATCGCGGCTGAGGCCACGGGTGACCATCAGTTCCAGTGCCTTTTCTGCTGCGCCAATCGAGCGCATGCAGTGGTGGATACGGCCCGGTCCGAGGCGGAGCTGCGAGATCTCAAAGCCGCGGCCTTCGCCGAGCAACATGTTCGAGGCGGGAACCCGGACATCATTGAAGCGGATGTGCATGTGGCCATGGGGAGCGTCATCGCGGCCGAACACGTGTTGGGGGCCAACGATCTCAACACCGGGGGTGTCGATGGGAACCAGAATCTGGCTCTGTTGGCTGTGTGGCGGAGCGTCCGGATTGGAGCGGACCATGGTGATCATGATCTTGCAGCGGGGATCGCCTGCACCGGAGATGTAATGCTTCTCACCGTTGATGAGGTATTCCTCGCCGTCACGCACCGCGCTCGTGGCCACGTTCTTGGCGTCGGAGGATGCGTGATGCAACTCGGTCATGGCAAAGGCGGAACGGATCTCACCGTTCAACAGCGGCTTGAGCCACTGCTCCTTCTGCTCCGGGGTACCGACCCGCTCCAGTACTTCCATGTTGCCGGTGTCTGGGGCCGAGCANNTCGGGGAGGAAGAAGTTCCACAGCCCGTTTGCCTTGGCCTTTGACTTGGTCTCCTCGAGCAGTTCGAGCTGGCCGGGAGCGTATGACCAACGGTCGGCCTGCGTGCCGTCGAGTTTGTGGAACTCGGTCGACATGGGCTCGACCTCCTCGGCGATGAAGGTGCGGACCTTCTCGAGGAATGGGCGGGCACTCTCAGACATGGCGAGCTGATTGAGCTCACCACCGAAGTCATCGAGGTTCATGGGCTGGACTGGCATATGAAGGATTCCCTGTATTTAGTCTGGGTACTGGTCTGGTTTTCGGTTACTTGGTTGGTCTAGCTGTACTACTGCAAAACGGGTTCTGGTCCGGATTTGAGTCGGTAGAACCACCTAATAATGCCACCATCTAGGGGGCCGGACCTCATTGAGCCTCGAATGGCGACCCATGTGGGCCTCGTTTGCAACTTGCACTACAGCCGAGGGTCCACTGGGTCGCTCTCAAGAGCCAGGATGGAGAAGGTGCATTCGTGGACCCGCCACAGCGGCTCTGCGGCGACGAAGCGATGCAGGCCTTCGAGCCCGAGGGCAAATTCTCGTAGGGCCATCGAACGTTTCCGGTTCAGGCTGCGGGACCGTAAGCGATCAAGATTCTGGCCCAGTGTGTACTCCGGTCCGTAGACGATCCGTAGGTACTCGGGCCCGCGGCACTTGATGCCCGGCTGTATGAGCCCTTTCGGCCCTCGGCCGACCGGATCGAGCGGCTTCACCACCATGCCTTCGCCACCGGATTGTGTCAGTTCGGTCCACCAGCCGGTTGCCTCGGCTCGTGAGCTTGGATCAGCGAGGCTCACCTCGCGCCTTGCTGTCGCCCGGATAAACACCGGGTCGGCCTCGGCAAGTCGGTCACATTCGGCAATATGCCAGCGGTTGTCCTGGGTGGCGGTTACCGAACCTTCGATGGCCAGAATGGAGAACGGGGCGAACGAGAGGCCCTTGAGACCATCGGTTGGCTCAACATAGGGCCGGTAGGCGTCGCGGAACGCCCCGACCGCTGACGCTCTTGATTCGACCGAAGCCAGCAACTCGGCGAGCTCATCGACTTCAACGCCTTCGTTCGATTCACCCCTGGCTACTGCGGCTCGCAACGCGGCGCTGGTGGCCGGGGCCCATAGCTCGGCCGCCGCGCCGAGGGCCGCGTAGGTCTGGCGGATAAGCGGGCCGGCCTTGGCCGACCATGGCAGCAGTTCGCCGTCGATGATGAACCAGTCGGTGTCGTGACGGTTCCAGGCGTCGGCCTTGTCGAGGGCCGACCGGAGCTGCTCTACCACCGCTTTGGCCGTCGAGTCGTCTTCGAAGAAGCGACGGCCGGTTCGCGTGGTGATCATCCCTGCCAAGTCAGACTCGTAACCGAATCCGAATCGACTAGTCAACGCCTCGGGAGTTTTCCCGACGATGGCCACCGCCCGGGAGCCCATGTGCTTTTCCTGACAGATGACGGTGGCTAGACCCTGGCCTGCGTAGTAGTCGAAGGCCTCGGCCGGGCGTTCCAGATACGGCCCTTCTGGCGCGGTTGCTACCGGAGCCATGGTCGGCGGCAGGTAGGCCAGCCAGCGAGGGTCGACGGTAAATCTGCTGGCCAGCTCGAGCGCGGCGGCGTTCTGCTCTTCGCCGATAGTCAGCCGCCCCATCGTTTTGGTCTCGACCGACCGGCGTCCGGTGACGTCGGTCAACTCCAACGCTGAGGGGTCTCGTCGCTGCGGTCTGAGCGGCTTGATCGGCTCATAGTGCTCGGCAATGGCGTCGACGGAGAGCAGTTCCCGTTCTGGCCATCGCAACGCGGTCAGGGTGCCGCCAAAGACGCAGCCGGTGTCGACGCAGATGGTGTTGTTAATCCACTCCGCAGTAGGCACCGGCGTGTGGCCGTAGACCACTGCGGCCGAGCCTCGATAGTCCTCGGCCCACTGGTAGCGAACCGGCAACCCAAACTCATCGGTCTCGCCGGTCGTTTCGCCATAGAGACAAAACGAGCGCACCCGTCCCGAGCTGCGATTGTGGTACTTCTCCGGGAGACCGGCGTGGCTAACCACCAGTCGCCCATCATCGAGCAGATAATGGCTGAGCAGGCCATCGAGGAACGCGACCACCCGAGAACGAAACTCGTCGCTACAGGCGTCGAGCTGTTCTAGAGACTCGGCGAGGCCGTGGGTTCGCTTCACGTCGCGCCCCTGCAGAGCACGCAGCAGCTTCGCCTCGTGATTTCCGGCAACACACAGCGCCTGGCCGGACTCGACCATGTTCATCACCAGCTCGAGGGTCTCGACTACGCCCGGCCCCCGGTCGACGAGGTCACCGACGAACACCGCGGTGCGGCCATCGGGGTGGGCCAAGCTCGGGGAGCTCGGGGAGCTCGCTGCTCCGGTCTGCGGCTCGGAGGGGATCGAGTAGCCCAGCTTGTCGAGCAGCTGCTCCAACTCTTGGCTGCAGCCGTGGATGTCGCCGATGATGTCGAACGGGCCACCTTGTTCCCGAAGGTCGGTCCAGCGCTTCTGCCGTACGATGTTCGCGGCCGCGATCTCCTCAAGACCTTTCAGATGATGGACGTAGCGGAAGCCCTCTTTCTTGAGCTTGCCGACCGATCGTTTGACCTGGGCCGCATGCTTGGCCACAACGTGGGGCCGATAGTTGCGGTTCGCCCGCTCGGTGTTGCGCTGCTGGCAGATGTCGACCGGGGTGTCGATGACGATGGCCACCGGCAGCACGTCATGATCGCGTGCGAGTTGAATCAGCGGGCGGCGGGCGTGGGGCTGGACGTTGGTGGCGTCGATCACCGTCAGTTTGCCAAGCGCTAGGCGTTTGGCCGCCCAGTAGTGAACCAGTTCGAAGGCCTCGGCGGTGATGGCTTGGTTGTCTTCGTCGTCGCTGATCATGCCTCGTGCCCGGTCGGAGGAGATGATCTCGGTGTCGAGAAAGTGAGTGGCGGCGAAGGTCGATTTACCGGAGCTCGATGCCCCGACCAGGATCACCAGGCAGAGGTCTGGAATCGCCAGGTCTGTCTTAGCAAGCTCAGTCATGGGCCGACTCCGTCCCGTTCGGTTTCTGCTGAGAGAAGACCGCCATTTGAGTGGGGGCGCCACGTTCGGGATCGATCGGCCCGATGGTCTGCAGCTGATAGTCGTAGTGGTAGGTCTCGCTGATCCGGTCGCACCATTCGGCGAACTCCGCCCTGGTCCACTCAAACCGGTGGTCGCGATGTCGTAGCGACCCGGGAGCCAAGTTGAACAGTTGGTTGTAGTCCCGGTTTGGGGTGGTGACGACGACCGACCGTGGTCGACAGTCGGAGAACAGGATCGGCTCCACGGCGTCGAGCCGCGGCGCGTCGAGATGTTCGATGACCTCGACAAGACAGGCAACGTCGACGCCTACGAGCCTGGCGTCGCGATAGGTGAGCGACGAATGCAGCAGCTCGATGGCTGGCTTCTGACGTTCGGGTCGGCGGTCGAGATGGAGCCTTCGGCTGGTTCGTTTTAGAGCCTGCAGCGAAACGTCGGCGCCGATCAGCTGATCGATCGAGCTTTCCTGGGCCAACCGAGCTAGCAGGTTGCCCTCGCCACAGCCGAGATCGACAACCGAGTGTGGTTTGGCGGCCAAGATGGCTTCGATCACCGCTTCCAGGCGCTGATCGTTCAGGCTGAGCGGGCGCTCGATTCTGGCCTCGACGGCATCGGCTCGTCGGCTGGCGGCCGCGGCTTCCTCAGCCACCTCCCGCGAAGCTTCGCCCGGCGCTTCTGCGGGGAGATCTTCGGACGGGTTTTCGTTTTCTGTCGCCTGGTCGGCGTTCGGCTGCTGATCTTTTTCGGTGAGCCCATCGAATGCCAGCTGGGTCAGGCTGTGGTAGTTGCCGAGGTAACGGCGAGTGATGAACGCGTGCTCGGCGTGGCTGGCGAGCCAACCGTCACCATGGCGCAGCAGCTTCTCGACCTCGGTCTCGTCGATCCAGTAGTGCTTGTCGTTGTCGAGCACCGGCAGCAGTACGTAGAGGTGCCGGAGTAGGTCTCGCATGGTCACCTCCGCCCGCAGAGTGACGTTGGCGACACTGGCCGAACCCCACTCGGGAAAGTGGCTGTCGAGTGGTGGCACATCGACGGTGGTTTCGTAGCCGAGTGGCTCGAACAGTCGGCCGACTACTTGACGATCGCCGCCGATCGGTACCGCAGGCAGGTTGACGGTGACCAGCCAGCGGTGATCTACCAGCTCCGGTCTGGATGGGCAGTCGCCGTTCATGGCCGAGCGGAACAATCGGCCGATGGCCACCGAGAGGAATGACGAGGCGACGTATGGCCGGTCGTTGACGTAGGCCGCTAGTGGCTGCGCTCCGCCTCGACGGACCAGGCCGATGGGGTCGACGTCGACATAGGTGGCGACGGTCGCTCTATCCGGTCCTGCTTCGGGCCAAAAGACCCGGGCGGGGCCGGCCGTCGTCGAGACCTTGCGCACGTTGTCCGGGTGTTTGTGCAGCACAAAGCCGAGATCCGTCGCCGGTGGTGTCGAAGCTCCAGTGCTGTCGCCACTAGTTGAGATCGTCAGGAGCACGGTTCAACAATAGGTTGTCGGAGCGTCAACGAGAGTGTTAGCCAAACGTTAGCCCCAGCGCTAAAACGTCTCATCGCACCAAGCAGCGACAGGCCAGGTGAATAGTCGACGGATGGTGTCAAGGTCGCTCTGTTCGGCTTCGATGTGGCCGTTTAACACCAGCGCCTTGATTGGCGTCGCCCCGAGGTACAGCCCGCCTATGGCACAGGGGGACAGCGTGGCGACCGGTTGGGATCGATCAGAAGTCTCCCCGGACGCCTCAATGCGGGCGCAGGTCCCGTTGCCATCGTCATCGACGGTCAATCGGTAGGTTCCAGACAGCGCTGGCCTCTGCGGGTCGAGCGTCTTGAAGACCAGTTGGCCTGTGGTGTCGTACTTGCGGGCGGAGAGGGCCGCTTCGATGTCGAGCACTCGGAGGTGCGCTCCGTCGGTGACGAGACGCTTGATGCCTCTCGGGTCTCTGGCTATCCAGGGCAGGATGCTGTCGCTTGGTTGGGTCCACATCGAGACGTTTGGGAACAGATCGATGTTGGACAGAAACCACCAGAGGTTGTGCTCGGACTGGGCGTCGACCGCGGCGATGTCGGCCACGTCGACTCGACCATCGGGAATGTCGGTATCGGTCCACTTAGGGTGTTGCCGATACGTGGCATAGCCAACCGGTTGCCCGTCGCGCCGGGCCACCACATGGCGGTGAGGGCTCCCGCCGTTGCGCTCCCAGGTGAAGTCGGGGAGGCGGCGCATCTCCCACCACAAATCCGAGCGCCTGAACTGGCCCGGTCGCTCGGCGCGACTGCGCTCACGAACCTCGGGGAACAGATCTTTGGCTTCATCGACAGTGACCGGGTCGATGGTGACCGGCTCGATCGAGTCGCCAGTATCAGGTGGTCGCAGATCGGCGACTTTGGCGTTGAACTTGATGCCGACGTTGTCGCCGATCTGGGCGTAACCGAACCGCCCGTAGATTCCCACTTCGGAGGCCCACAGGAACGACAACGATTCACCGTTTGCCGCGGCCTGGTCGAAGTGGGTCTCCATCATGTTGGTGAGAATGCCCTGGCGTCGATGGGTCGGTGCCACCGTGACCCGGGTCAACCCGGCGGTTGCCACATCATCCCCTCCGGGGACCGCCAGCTGCATCCTGTGGGACCCCATCGTGCCGACGATCCGGGACCGATCATCGAACGCCGCATGTATACGTTCCAGACCAATGACCCGCCGTACACGATCCTGCGTACCCTCGTGGACCTCATCGCCAAAGCCCGCGGCACAGGCCTCGACGTATGCGTCGAGTTCATCTTCGGATACGGCACGAATCTCGATGCTCATGAGGCATGAAGCTAGCAGTCGTCAGACCGTGACCGGAGGGAATTTTGCTGCCCGGGTCGGCGTCCCACCTCGATCTACACTGGGCCGGTGATCAGCTGTCCGTGTGGCCATGTGCTGAGCGTCGATGATCGGTTCTGCGCGAAGTGTGGTCTTTCGGTAGCGGGAGCGGCAGCCGCCAAGCCGAGTTCCCAGCTAGGTTCCCAGCCGGAGGCTCTGACCGCTGGCGAGATGCCTGCTGGCGACAACGACCTGCTGCTGCTCAGCCCGGCGTCGGTCGAGTCGGTGGAGACCAGCTCCGTTGTTCACTCGAGTTTCCCTACCCGATGGGCTGCGGCCGGCGTGCTGCTGGTGGCGGCGATGATGTGGGGCCTGTATTCCTGGCCTCAGTCCGAAGCCACGTCTGGCAGCGAGGATGGGGCGGCCACCCCTGGCGGGTCCGACCTGGTACCGGAATCCGATCTCGCCGAAGCGGTCGAAGACGTCGAGGGCGCTGATGGCCAAGAGCAAGCCAGCATGCCCGAGGACAGGTCAATCACCGTCGAACGAGAGGGTGATGCCGACAGCACAATTGGCAACGAAAGCGACAGCGAGGGCGATCCTGATGATGGGAGTGCCAGCGCACCGGTCGAACCACTTGTCGGCGAGCTGACAGGGTTTGGCCTGGCCGTCGGGTCCTTCGATCGAGGAAACGCTGTGAGGCTTATCTCGCTCGACACTGGTGATGAGGTCGAGCTCGGGGGAGTTTCGGGCCACACGATTGGCATGATCGGAACCCACCTTGTTGTGAGTCGATGGGATTCGATCTCCACTGTCGATCTGGCGAGTGAAGAACGGCAACCAGTAGCGGTGCATGAGTCGGAGCTTGGAAATGTGAACGCTACGTGGATAAACGACGGAAAGATCTGGACCACGGTCGATGAAGGCGATGGGTCGCCGATGCTGGTCGGCTTCTCGGAAACAGGCGAGGTCGTCGAGAGACGCGAAGTGTTGGGGCTCAATTTTTTCTTCGGGACACCGGGTGCCGGTGACCTGGTGTCCAGCGATGCCGGAGGCATCTACCGGCGCCGTGGGGACGACTACGATCGCCTATCGACCGGGCGGTTGCGGGTAGTCGGCGAGGACATAGCGTTGGTCGACGAGTGCGACGACAGCTTGCGCTGCACGTCGGTTTGGTATGAGCGGGAAAGCTGGGAGCGAGCCGAGTTGCCGTCGCCGGGATTCGCACACGTCAGCTGGACGGCCATAGCGGGCAACGACCGCTGGTTGGCCACTACCGGCCTCGATGAAGATGGTATCGAGCTGATCGAGGTAGCGACCGGCGAGGTGGAACGCACGATCACCGGCCAGGCCTTGTCTGGTCCGTTCTTGTCGATACCGGTGTCGGACGACGGGCGGTGGCTGTTCAGTAGGACATCAACCGGGGGCAGCGTGGTTATCGATATGGACAGCGGCACGGAGTGGCCGATCGAGCTACCAATCACCTCCGATGCCGTCGTCGGAATCATCGATCTGGCTGGCACAGCTCTGGATGGTCTCTGAGAGCGACCGGGTCAACTCGGGTACAAATTCAGCTAGGTTGACCGGCCATGGGAACAGCGATTGAGGTCCGTGGGCTCCGCAAGTCTTACGGCGATTTTCAGGCGGTGAACGGCATCGATCTCGACGTCGACGAGGGGGAGATTCTGGCCTTCCTCGGCCCGAACGGCGCCGGAAAGACCACCACCATCGAGATCTTGGAGGGCTTCCGCTCACGCGACTCCGGGCAGGTCTCGGTGCTTGGCGAAGATCCGGCCCACGCCCCGCTGAGCTGGCGGGAACGGATCGGCATTGTGCTGCAGGAGTCGGAACCTGTTCCCGAGCTGACCGCCCTCGAAGCGGTAACAATGCAGGCGTCCTACTACGCCGACGCTCGCAACCCAGCCGAGGTGCTAGACATCGTTGGGCTGAGCGACAGCGCCGACAATCGCACCAGGAAACTCTCAGGTGGCCAGAAGCGGCGCCTCGATTTGGCCATGGCTCTCGTCGGCAACCCGTCGCTGGTGTTTCTCGACGAGCCAACTACCGGGTTCGATCCATCGGCCCGGCGGGAGTCGTGGGAGATGATCGATGCTCTGCGGCAACTCGGAGCAACCGTGCTGCTGACCACCCACTACATGGATGAAGCCGAGCAGTTGGCCGACAGGATCCTCGTGATCGCCGGTGGAGCGATCGTGGCTCGGGGCACCGCCGAAGATCTGGCAGACCAGGTCGGCGCCCAGACCGCAATTACCTGGCGCCCAGGCCAAGACCCCATGCCGCCAGACCGGCTCGGCGCCCGCCTCCGCGACGGCGGTTTGGCCACGATCGAAACCGACGATGTGGTGCCGGTCTTGGCCGCCCTCACCGGCTGGGCCGTCGAGTCGAAACTCGACCTGGTTGAACTCAACGTTGCCCGCCCCACGCTGGAAGATGTGTACCTCGCCCTGACAAAGATCGAACCGGTCAAGTCTGAAGAGGTCGGCCAATGAGCGCCGCGGCATCGCCCATCGGCCGCCTCGGCCGTCAGGTCTCGTTCGATCTGCTGATCTTTCGCCGCAATCCGGCTGCAACGTTCTTCACGGTGATTCTGCCGCTGATCTTCCTGGTGCTGTTCACCTCGATCTTCGGCAACGAGACCCTCGATAGCGGCGCCAAGGTCGCTACGTTCTACGTTCCCGGCATCCTGTCGCTGGCCATCGTCTCGGCCACCGCTGTGAATCTGGCCATCACCATGACCGCCCGCCGGGAGCGAGGGGTGCTGAAGCGAGTTCGAGGAACTCCGGTCCCACCGTGGATCTTTGTTGCGGCGCAGGCGGTGGCAGGGTTCGCCATATCGGCCCTGATGACCGTCATCATCATCGTCGTCGGACGCATCCTGTTCGGTGTGTCGGTAAACGCGGCCGGCGTGCCATCTCTGCTGATCAGCGTGGCGATCGGTGCCGCTTCGTTCGCAATGATCGGGTTGGGTCTGTCAGCCATCATTCCATCCGAGGACGCGGCGCCAGCGGTGACCAACGCCATCATGTTGCCGCTGTACTTCATCAGCGATGTATTCATTCCCTCCGGCCAGGCGCCAGGTTGGGTGCAAGCGGTCGGCAATTTGTTCCCCGTCCGCCACTTGAACCTGGCCCTGCAGGACAGCTTCAATCCATTCTACGAAGGCACGCCGTGGCCCTGGAATCATTGGTTGGTTATCGCCGGGTGGGGGCTCTTCGCCGCCGCGGCGACCCTGCGCTGGTTTCGCTGGACGCCTCGCCGCTAATGTAAAACACCTTGGGACCTGAAGAGTTTCGTCAGACGGTTGTCGACTTTCTAGCCGCCGCAAAAGACAGCGGCGTCGCTTGCGAGGCGTTCGGAGCGATCCTGCCCCCTGCGATGTTCGAAGCCGCCAGCGAGTGGCAGCGTTACATGGCCGAACAGGGTTTCGCTGGCTTGCATTGGCCGACCGAGTTCGGCGGCCAGGGCTTGTCGAGAGCCCACAGCGCCGTGTGGTACGAGGAGTGCGCCAGGGCCCAGATCGCCCCCTACCTGAACCTCCAGGGCATCGTGCTGGCCGGTGAAGCCATCATGCGCTCGGGTACCGAGGAACAGAAGGCAAAGTATCTAGCCAAGACCCTCAGCAGCGAGATTCTCTGGTGTCAGCTGTTTAGCGAGCCGGGAGCAGGATCGGACCTGGCCGGGCTGGCCACAAAGGCGGTCAGGGACGGCGACCGCTACATCCTCAACGGCCAGAAGGTCTGGTGTTCGAACGGACAGCTGGCCCAGTACGGCATATTGCTGGCTCGGACCGACGACGCCGCGGCCAAGCACAAGGGCATCTCATTCTTCCTGCTCGATATGAGCCTGCCTGGAGTGGACGTTCGCCCGTTGAAGCAGATGACCGGCGACCAGGAATTCTGCGAGGTGTTCTTCGACGATGTCGACATGGGTGTCGATGCGCTACTCGGGCCGGAGCACGAAGGCTGGCGGGTGGCCATGGAAGTCCTTGGCGACGAACGCGGCTCGTTCGGCTCGGCCGGAGTCATCAGCCTGCAGCACAAGCTCGATGAGGTTGCTGGCCTCCTGGCCGATTCCGATCCAGACTCCGATTCTGACGTGATCGCCGGCGATCGGCTGGCATCGTTGCTGGCCAGAGGCAACGCCTTGCGAGCGCTGCTGGAGCGCTCAGCCGACGATGTGGCTATGGCCCCGGCGGCAAAGGTGTTGCGGACCGAGGTCGACATGGAGACCAATGCCCTCACCGCAGCGCTTCGTGGACCGGCGGCGATGCTCTGGGATGAGCACGCCGAGAGTTTTCTTTACGCTCCGGGCATGCGAATTGCTGGCGGCACCAGCGAAATCCAACGAAATATCATCGGTGAACGCCTGCTCGGGTTGCCCCGGGAGCCGGCGGTAGACAAATAGGGGAGTTCTGGCCGGCTCGCCGCGATGTGACGCTAGAAATCTTTAGCTTTTTTGACGGCCGGGGAACTTTTGCCCCGCAGTCGACGACTAACCGAAGTCAGGCAGATCTGGTGCCTGGCAGTGAGCGTTCACCACCGTCCACGTCGATTCGGATATTCTCGGCGGAACCCCTGTCGACCTGGATTCAATACCCGCCGAACAATCACTGTCAGGCACCTAGTGTCTCGCTAGAGGTGCGGGCGTCCGAAAATCGGTCAACCGGGGGATACACCGCCGCATTATTCGGAGGCATCAGCCTTTTGAGACCCGACCCCCGCCCTTCTCTTCCGCGCGCCGTCATAGGCGACGAGCAGGTGATTCACACATGGATTGGCGTGGCAGGGCCGCGGCCCACCATCGTTTCGGTATTCAGCGTCACGTTGGTGGCGCTGATGTTCGCCCACTTCATAATCGACCTGCCATCGTGGTGGCCCTTTGTCGCTGGTGGAGCAGCGATCTTCATCAATATCGGTCTTGCCTATTGGCAAGCTGGCAGCTTCAGGGTCGTTGCGGTGACCGAGTCAGGGATTCAGGTATTCCGTAAGGCCCGATGGTCAACCGAATGCACCCACCTTCTTGGCAGCATGCCGAGGATGCCGCTCGGGCCGCTTGACGGTCGCTGGTGTCGCTCGTCGATCGCCAACACCATGATCTGGGTCAATCGCAAATACCACCCCGACGTCGCCGCGTTCGACGCCGACTATCTCGGGCGTTACGGCGATGGTTACGGATCGATCAAGTCTCCGAAACCAGTACGAATCGAGTCCGACTGATCGGGTTTATGGGGTGACTTCAACCAGCCACGGTTTATGGGGTGACTTCTACCAGCCACGGTTTATGGGGTGACTTCAACCAGCCACCATGTCCAGCGGTGGGTGCCGCCGGCGACGATTTCGGTGGTGTCTGGGCCGCAGGCGCCGGTGCCTAAACCGCGGACTGCGGCATCGATGTGGACCTCGATTCGGCCGTCCGGTCGTAGTTCGGCCAGGGTCGACGCCTCGGTGAGGGCTCTGTCGCCGTGCAGTCGAGCGGAGAAGTTCACCGTTGGCTCGCCGTAGATACGGAATCCCGAGCCCTCATCGTCGAGCAGCTCGAACCAGTGGCAATCGACATGGCAGCCGTGTTCCTGTGGCACGACGAACCCGTGGTACTGATCGGCAACCGAACTCTCCCAAAGGCCGAGCCGAGCTCCGGCTCGACGGTCGGGGTAGGTCTCGTCCGGTCCTGGGCCAAACCAGCGCAGATTGCCGAATCGTTGATCGATGGTGAAGGTCACGCCGACCCGAGGGAGATCGTGCCAGTCATCGGGGATCATCATCTCTTCGGCGATCCTGGCGCGGCCATCGGGTTCGATGATGGTGATGGTGTTGTGAACGACCGGGCCAAGGGTCCGGTTGGTCGTGAGCTCGGTGGCACCCGACTCGAGTTGCCGCTCCTCGCGGTTCTTGACCGAAGGTTCGAAACCGTCAAGCCCCCACGAAAGCCACTGCGGCCTGATGCCGGTTGTTGGCGCCGTCCAACCCTGGGCTACGCCGTCGTTGTCGGTCGGCGCCCGCCACACCGTCGGCCACACCTGCTTGAGAAATTCGCTGTTGGCAAAGGGTCCCGCGCCACCCTGATCGGTAGATGGAGCCGACCTGGTGCCGTCCATGAGCACCGCCTGATCATGACCTAAACGGTGGCCTTTTTCGGCCCACGGCTGATCGGTAGCCAGCTCGACAAAGAAGTCGAGGGTAAGGGCATCTTCCAGTTGGGCCGACACCAGCCCATCGAGGGCCGGAAGGCCAAGGTCGAAGCCGGCCTGTTCGCCGGGGGCGATCGCTGGGATGTTCAGCGAGCCCTCCTGCATGACCAGCCCATCGGCCAGAAGTTGCCAGCGGACCGAGATGAGATCGGCAGTCACCGTCAAATGATTGAACCGGTTCTCTATCACCGCCTGGTCGTCCCGGAAGCTGACCGAGATCGGACGGGCCAGCCATGCCAGCTCTCGCAGCCCGGGGTGGGGTGTGCCGTCGGGGCCGACGAGACCGTTGATGCAGAAGTTGGCGTCGTTCGGCTGTTCGCCATAGTGGCCGCCGTATGACCACCAATGTTGTCCGTCGTCGGTGGTTTCGCTGAGCCCCTGGTCCTTCCAGTCCCAGACAAAACCTCCGCCGAGAGCTGGCTGGCTATGGAATGCCTGGAAGTAGTCGACCAGCCCGCCGTTCGAGTTGCCCATGGCGTGGCTGTATTCGCAGAGGATCAGCGGGCGGTCGTCCTCGCCGGTGCCTTCGGCCCACTCAGCCCATTCTCTGATTTGGTCGACGGTGGCGTACATGGGGCAAACCACGTCCGACACCAGCAGATCTGATCGGCTCGCCGGGCGCTCCCGATCTTCGGCCGGACTGGTCGGCATCCAGCGACTGTGAATCCCACCCTCGTAGTGCACAAACCGGGTCTGGTCGGTCCACCGGACCCAGGCCGCGGCGGCATCATGGCCTGGCCCGTGGCCGGACTCGTTGCCGAGTGACCAACCGATAACGCAGGCGTGGGACCGATCCCGCAGCACCATACGTTTAACCCGACTCAAGATGGCTGCGTCGAACATGCCGGAGGCGGCCAACGAGTCGTGGCGAGCGTGGCTTTCGACGTTTGCTTCGTCGATGACATACAGCCCCAGCTCGTCACACAGCTCCACCAGCGCTGGATCATTCGGATAGTGGGCGGTGCGAACCGCGTTGATGTTGTGGCGTTTCATCGAGATCAGCTCGTCGCGGATCTCGTCGCGAGTCAGCGTCTTGCCGGTGTCTGGGTGATGGTCGTGACGGTTGACGCCGGTGATCAAAACCGGGCTGCCGTTGATCAGCAGTCGCCGGCCGGTGATCTCGACCCTGCGGAAACCAATCTGTTGGCACAGGGTTTCAACCAGGTTGCCGTCCGGGTCGGTCAGCGTTGTGGTCAGCGTGTAGAGCGCAGGGGATTCGGCAGACCACGGTTCGATGGCCAGGTCATCGAGCTCGATGACCGCCTGCTGGCCGAGGTGGGCGTAGGCCGCGGTCATCGCCGGGCCTCCCAGGAACGGAGGGCTCGGGTCGACCGCTGCGGCGCCGGACCAGCCGTCGTCAGCCTGACCCGGGGATGCCGACCCTGAGCTGGGGGAGAGGTTGATGCTGGCCGCCCAGCCCTCTTCTAGTCGGCCGGGGGAGCCAACCCGGGCGGTCAAACGCAGCGAACCAGATCGGGTCTCAGGATCGAAGTCGCACACTGCCAACAGGTCGTCGATCCGGGTCTGCGCGGTGGCGGTCAGCGTCACTGAACGGTGGAGTCCGCCGTGGTACCAGTGGTCCTGGTCTTCGATCCAAGTGGCGTCGCACCACTTGGTGACCATCGCGGCCAGCGTGTTCGGCCCATCGAGCAAAAAGTCGGTGAGGTCGAAGTCGCTCGCCAGTCGTGAGTCTTTGCCCATGCCGACCAGTTGGCCATTGCACCACAGCACCACCATGGACTCGGCGCCGCCCAGACTGAGCATGATCCGCTCCCCATCCGGCCGATCGAACGTGGTGCGGTAGAGCCCGGTGGGGTTGTCGTCCGGGACCGCCGGAGGCTGACCATCCCAGGGCATAAGCACGTTTGTGTAGTGGGGAAAGTCGCCGGTATCTTGACGGGTCCAGCAGCCGGGCACGGTGATTTCTCGCCAGCCGTCCTGCTCATCGAACCAGTCGGCCGGCACATGCTGTGGTGACGGAACCAGCTTGAAGTCCCAGGTTCCATCGAGCGACACGACCGTCCGACCAGTAACGGCCTGCAGCGGCGGAGTCATCGGCGCTCGACCGATCGCACTCACCGTTGGGTCGAAGAACGACTGCAGGTCGAAGTGGGCAACGCTTGACGGACTGGACGACAGGTCTTGGCTCATCGCCTTTGATGCTAGGCCGCTGACGATAATTAACTGTCGAAGAAATGTCGGCGAACTCCAGACCTCATCTTGCTGATTCAACGTGCACTGTGGTGCATGTCGACTATGTTGAGACGACCGCCCCGCCCGGTGAACGCGCAACCTGTTTTGCATGTCGGCGTCGGTGGTTACCCGCCACACCTGGAGGTCCCGTTAATGACTGCCCGCCTACTCGCCATTCTCTCAGCACTGGCCGCGTTGGCCGCCCTGCTGACCGTGGCCCCAACCGCCGCCAGCGCCGCCGTCAGCGGCGAGCTATACATCTCGGAATATATCGAGGGTGGTTCGTTCAATAAGGCGATTGAGATTGCCAACACCACCGGCGCCGATGTTGATCTGTCGACGTACTCGGTTGAGTTGTATTCGAACGGAGCGTCCACTGCGAGCCAGTCGGTGACGTTGTCCGGTTCGCTGGCCGATGGTGATGTGTTTGTGATCGCTCATGGCAGCGCTGCTCAGGCCGTCCTCGATGTCACAGATCTGGAAAGCAGTGCCGTGGCGAACTTCAACGGCGATGATGCCGTTGTGTTGCGCAATGGCTCCGCTGTTGTCGACAGCTTTGGCCAGGTCGGGGTGGATCCCGGCTCTCAGTGGCCTGGTGGCGGTCAGAACGACACGCTTCGCCGCATGGCCAGTATCTGTGATGGTGACACCGATGAGACCGATGCGTTTGACGCCTCGGCTGAGTGGGACATCTTCCCGCAGGACACCTTCGACGGGCTCGGCAGTCACACCGCCGACTGCTCTGATCCCGTAGTCAGCACAGACCTCTATCTCTCTGAGTATGTGGAGGGTGGTTCGTTCAATAAGGCTATTGAGATCGCTAATACCACTGGCGCTGATGTTGATCTGTCGACGTATTCGGTTGAGTTGTACTCCAATGGGACTTCGGCTGTGACTCAGTCGGTGACGTTGTCTGGTTCGTTGGCTGATGGTGATGTGTTTGTGATCGCCCATGGCAGCGCGGCTCAGGCGGTGCAGGATGTGACCGACCTGGTCAGTAGTAGCGTCGCCAATTTCAACGGTGACGACGCTCTTGTTCTCCGTAACGGCACCGCTGTTGTTGACAGCTTTGGCCAGGTCGGTGTTGATCCTGGTTCGCAGTGGCCTGGTGGCGGAGCGAATGACACGCTTCGTCGCATGGCGAGTATCTGCGATGGTGACACCGATGAGACCGATGCGTTTGATGCGTCGCTTGAGTGGGACATCTTCCCCCAGGACACCTTCGACGGCCTCGGCAGCCACGACGGCTGCGGTGGCGACCCCGTAACCCCGGCTCAGCCGTTCCCCTTCATCGACAACTTCACCAGCGATGACTGCACAGACGGCGGCTGGCAGGTGGTCAGCGTCGACGCTGATCAGGGCAACACCTGGTCATGCAGCGCCAACTTCAGCAACGCTGACGTCAACGGCTTCGGCGATACCGCCCCCGCAGACGAGTGGCTCATCACCCCGGCATTGAACATGAATGCTCAGGCCGATGAAGTGCTCAACTTCGATTCATTCACCAACTTCACCGATGCGGCCTACCCGCAGCTTGAGGTGGTGTACTCCAGCGACTACGACGGCGCAGGCGACCCCACAGCGGCAACCTGGACCGCGCTGAGCGGCATCACCTTCTCCCCTGAAGGGTCCGGCGAATGGACCGCCTCCGGAGCGATCGATCTCTCGGGCATCAGCGGCTCGAGCGTGTACTTCGCCTTCCATTACACCTCCTCGGGTACCGGCGGTGGCGAGGCAGCTAACTGGCGGATCGATTCGGTCGAATTTGCCGTCGACGATGGCTCAACCGAACCCACCGCTGTACTGATCCACGAGATCCAGGGCAGCGGACCGGTCGCCGCTCTCGACGGCCAGACCGTGGTCGCCCAGGCCATAGTCACCTCGCTGTTTGAGTCCAACGATGCGCTCGACGGCTTCTTCATCCAGGAAGAAGACGCCCAGGCCGATGCTGACCCCGCCACCTCGGAAGCGGTCTTTGTGTTCTGTCGCTTCGGCGCCGGATGCCCATCGGGTCTCGCCGTCGGCGACATGGTGACCGTGACCGGTGAGGTAACCGAGTTCAACGGCATGAGCCAGATCGACACCGGTTCCGGTTCGATCGTTATCGACGGCTCCGGCAACGACCTACCGGCTGCAACCGTCGTAAACCTTCCCGCCGCCGGCTCAACCGAGGCTGAGGCCACCTTCGAGAACATCGAAGGCATGATCGTGACCATCGCTGGCAAACTCATCGCCAGCGAATACTTCAACCTTGGCCGTTATGGCGAGATTGTACTGACCGCCGATGAGCGAGCAGAGCAGTTCACCGACGCCAACGCCCCGGACGTCGCTGGCTACAGCGCCTTCCTAGCCGACCTGGCTACCCGTCAGATCGTGCTCGACGACAATAACAGCAACCAGTTCGATGCCCGTAGCGGCAACGAACCGTTTGCGCCTCAACTTGGCGGCCTTTCGCTGAGCAACAAGTTCCGTGGCGGCGACTCGATCACCGATCTGACCGGTGTCATCCACTGGAACGCCAATGCTTGGCGTATGCGTCAGATCGATGCTCCGTACAGCTTCGTTAGCGAAAACCCCGGCACCGCCACCCCCGATGATGTTGGTGGCACGCTGAAGGTTGCCAGCTTCAACGTGCTCAACTACTTCGTTACCCTCGATAACCCGGGCAACACCTGTGGCCCGGCTGGTCTCGGATGTCGTGGAGCAAACTCGGTCGCCGAATTGGATCGTCAACGAGCCAAGATCGTGAGTGCTCTGGTAGCGATGGACGCCGACGTGGTCGGTCTCATCGAGATCGAAAACGACGCCGGTGCGGCAACAGCAGATCTGATCACCGCGCTCAACGTCGAGCTTGGTGCCGGGACCTACGACTATGTCGACACCGGCACGATCGGCACCGATGCCATCAAGCAGGCCTTCATCTACAAGCCTGCCACCGTTAGCGCTGTTGGCGCTTTCGCAGTGCTCGACAGTTCCGTCGATCCGGCGTTCATCGATGATAAAAACCGGCCGGCACTGATCCAGACCTTCGAGGAGGTCGCAACCGGGGCTCGTGTCACGGTGGCGGTAAACCACCTTAAGTCGAAGGGCTCCGACTGTGACTCACTCGGCGACCCGGATCTCAACGACGGACAGGCCAACTGCAACCTGACCAGAACTGCGGCCGCGCAGGCTCTGGCCGACTATTTGGCCACCGACCCGACCGGCAGCGGTGACGTCGACTCGCTGATCATCGGCGACCTCAACGCCTATGCCATGGAGGATCCGGTTACCGCTCTGGAAGCGGCGGGCTACGCCGACATGCTTGAGCAGTTCCAGGGGACGGACGCCTACGGCTACGTCTTCGATGGGCAGCTCGGTTATCTCGACTACGCCATGGCCAACGCCGATCTGCAACCACAGGTCACCGGGGTCACCAGCTGGCACATCAACGCCGATGAGGTCAACCTCTTCGACTACAACGACGATGTGCTCGACCCAGGCGAGTCGAACTTCTTCGAGCCGAAGTCGAGCGCTCTGCCGATCTACGCGCCGGACCAGTTCCGCTCATCGGACCACGATCCGGTGATCGTCGGGTTGGCCCTCTCAGGCGGCGTGCCGCGCTGCGCTGGCTTGGAAGCCACCATCATCGGTACAGACGGCCGTGACCGGATCAACGGAACCAACGGGCCAGACGTCATCGTCGGTCTCGGCGGTAACGACATCATCAACGGTCTTGCTGGCGACGACGTGATCTGCGGTGGCGACGGCAACGACGTGATCAACGGCTCGCTCGGCGACGACATGATCTACGGCGAGCTCGGCGTCGATCGTCTGCTCGGCCACAACGGCAACGACTACATCAGCGGTGGCTTTGCAGCCGACAACATCTCCGGCGGCAACGGCGACGACATGTTGGACGGCAATGACGGCAACGATCGCATCGTTGGCAACAACGGCAACGACATCATGAACGGTGGCGCTGGACGCGATGTGATGAACGGTCTTAGTGGCAATGACACGATGGCAGGCGATGGTGACAACGATCGACTGATCGGCGGCAGCGGCAACGACGGCCTCGATGGTGGCGATGGCACCGACAACCTGAACGGAAGCGGTGGCACAGATACCTGCACCACCGGTGAAGTCATCCGGTCGTGTGAGCTGTAGCCAACTAGCAGCGTTCCTGACGCTGTATATCTAGCTGGGATCGAGCGGGGGCATCTTGCCTCCGCTCGGTTTCGTTTTGGCCTCAGCTAGGACTGAAGACCGCCGAGCGACTCAAGGGTTTCCAGAGCCACATCCTGCGGCACCGACATGCAGCGGATAATCACCTCGTCGAAGCCAGCGTCGCTGTAGCGGCCGAGTTGCTCGGCTGCGTCATCTGGATTGCCAACGATAAGGGTGTCGAGCGTCAGGCCCCGATAACCGGCAGCGACAATCTCACCAGCCAACTGCCTGGCAAGATCCCCGTCGGCCAGCACAAGGGCGTCTTTGCGGATGATGGCTCGGGTGCCGCCTGCGCTGCGGTATTTGGCGGCCATCGCCCCTCCGCCATCGGAATCAAGCCCGGGACCGGCGTACCAAACATCGCCCATGGTGGCGGCCCGCTCCAATGCCACATCGACGCCGCCGCCGATCCACCACTCAACCGGCCGAGGAGGCAACAGCCCGACCCGACCTCCGGTGAGGCCCAGCATCTCACTGTCGACGACGTTGCCATCGAGCAGCGACTTCACGACATGAATCGACTCCTCCAAGACCCGGCCCCGAGTGCCCATGTCGGCATTGAAGGCGGTGAACTGATCGGAGCCATAACCGAGCCCGGTCTGCACGATGAACGGTGCATCCCCCGAGGTGGCGTGAATCGCCGCCAGCGTGCCGATCTGCTCGGCCATCAACACCGGATGCCACAGCGGCATCAGAAACAGACAACCCGCCGGTCGGTTCGGCCACTCTGCAAGTAATCGACCGAGCATCGGGGTGTTCTGGGCGTACGGCACCTTCATGTTGTGATGGTCGCCGATGCTTAGCGAGCTAAATCCGGCCCTGTAGGCGGTTGAAGCCCGCTCGATCATGAGCTGCGGACCACTCTGAGGGTGGGTGGAGTTCAGTGACACGCCGAGTCTCATGACGCAGACTCTATCCCGGCTCGCCCTACGGCTCGATATACCAGCTCGCCTGGCTGCTCGATATACCAGCTCGCCTTGCGGCTGGTAATTGACCGGGCCTCGTTTGGGAGCGTACGGTTCCAGTCGAAAACCGAAACGAGTGGCAACAATGAGTAACTTGCTGAACCTGCGACGAACCAGCGGCGCGTTGATCCTGATGACCTACCGTGGCGACTGGTGACCATATTGCTGCGCCCAGCTCGTGCGGCTGGCTACGAACTACGACAAGATTCACTCACTCGGAGCGGAACTGGCTGCGGTTAGCGTCAACGAACCGGAGCGCCAGGCCGGCATGGCCGAGCGCTGGGGATTCACCCACACCGCCATGATCAGTGACCCCGGTGGCGAAACCTACCTGCAGCCGCTCAACCTGTTCGACCCTGAAGAGCGTGGTGGCATAGCGCTCCCCGGCATGGTCATCATCGCCCCCGACGGCACCGAGACCTACCGCTACCAGGGTCGTGACTTCGCCGATCGAACAAACGATGACGATCTGTGGGCCGCCCTCGAGGCCATGGACCTACCGGCGGTAGATCCAGAGCCCTGGACAACCGATGTCGAGGTTCCCGCGGACCTTAAGGGTTTCTTCCGACCCGATGACTACGGGGCGTATTTCAGGGGCAACCGCTTCGGCGCCGTCGCAATCCAGGGTCGACTGGTCGACAAGGAGAGCAAGGCCATCGCCCGAGAGCATCGCTTGATGTCCGACGCCAGCCTCGAAGCCTGGGACCAGCTGCGTAAAGGGGACGGCTAGCCGTTCAGCGGGGTCGGGCGTCCCAGTGAGATCCAATGTCGCCGATCAGGGCTGCTAATCCGGCGACCGAACGGTCATAGTTGATTCGCCAGCCCCGATAGGACAACCAGATCTCTTCGCGGTTTAGCGCCGTCTCGCACCCGGCTACTTCAAGCTCGTCGAGCAGCTGTTCGAATTGGCTGCGACTCACCGACAGTGTCGTCCGGTCTTCCGCCGCACTGGGGTCGAACTCGGGCTCGATATCGAAGAAGTCGGCGATTGTGCGAAGTGCAAGGTAGCCGGCCCGAATCATCGTGTCGGCCTGGCCATCGTTTGGCGCCAGGTCGGCTGCAGCGATGATCGCCGCGGTATCGAGTGAGGCTTCGGCCGCGCTCAACCACGATCGGGTCGGCTTGGCCGAGCGAAAGTAGACCAGCGCCGGGAAAGACGTGTGGGTTTCGCCTAGCTCAACGAACCAGTCTTCCCATTCCTCCCATCGTTCGCCGACCGACGCCAGGCCCCCGATGGCGTGTAATCGGATGATGAACTCGGCCGGGCTTGGTGGCTCGCCAGCTCTGACAGTGAATTTCCCAACCGCCACCTCTCGATGGGAGAAGGTGGCGTAGAGGCTCGGGATGAAGCTGATCATCAAAGCGACGAGGCCAAGGCCGAGCAACCCCTCGGTTATGGCCACCACTTTGATAGCGGTGCGATCGGCAGGCACAAACCCAAGCGTGGTCAATGATGAGCCGGATAGCTCCAGCGACTCGACGATGGAACCGAAGCTCATGCCCCAGAAGATCAACGCATAGCCGATCGCCGAGAACAGTGACCACAGCACCGGCAGCGCCAAAAGAGCGGCCGGTCCGAAGATGCCGAGCAGACGATCTCGCCTGATCGGGTCGGCGATGTGTCTGCCGATCATTTGCACCGACCGACGGGCGACCTCGAACGTTATTCGCGTCAGCCACACTCGCTCCGGCCTGGGAATCACCACGGTTCGGATTGCCGCCGCGAGGATCCAAATCAAGATGGCGACGCCCAGAACCACGGCGGCAAAGTGCACGGTGGTCAGCAACGATCTGCCGTTGTCGCGCTGAGGTGGTTAGGCCGGTTCATTCTCGCCGAGGCTAGCGCTATAGGCTCGACGAATGGATCTCAGCACCGCATTGCCGTGGGCCGCGCAACGGTCGAACGCCGTTCTCATCACCATCCGAGCCGACGGTCGACCACAATCTTCCGACATCAGCTATTGGTTGACCGATGGGTCCGAGCCGGTATTCGAAATTTCGCTGACAGCGACCCGAGCCAAGACCGTCAACATGCGGCGCGACCCCCGGGTGGTGCTGCACATTACCGAGCCGTCGTCGTGGTCCTATCTGTCGTTCGACGGCACCGTTGAACTGAGCCCGCCGACTACCGAAGCCAACGACGCTACCGCCGACGCCCTTGTCGCCTACTACGAGAACGTGGCAGGCAAAGCTCACCCCGACTGGGACGAATATCGGGCCGCCATGATCGCCGAGCAGCGATTGATCGCTCGCTTCCGGCCGGCCTCGGTTGTCGGCCAGATCAAGTAAGCAGTGGCTGTAGTGTCTGCAGGTGATCACGACGACAACCCTGACCATGAACATCTGATTCGGGCCTACTTTGAATCGTGCAATGTCGGCACGCCAGATCAGATCGCAGCCCACTTCACCGCCGATGCCATCATCTACGACACAAACCATCCTCCGGTGAAAACCGCGGCGGGCATCGGCTCGTTCTGGGAGAAGGTTCGGGCTCAATGGCAAGGCGCGGTGTGGGCCGTTGACCGGGTGATCTCCGACGGCGAGACCGCGGCCATCGAATGGAACATGAGCGGTCAGGGCGATCGTGGCCGCTTCGTCTTCCGAGGTTCGGAACACTACGCCTTCGAAGATCAGTTGATTGCCGAAATTCGCCAGTACTGGAACTTCGACCGCTCCAGCCTCGACACCGGACTTGTCGACTATCCCTATTCCGAACTGCCGGATTCGCTGGAGCAAGACGGCGTCAACCAAGTAGAAGAGAGCTAGCAGATGCAACGTGGATACCGACAGGTCGACGTGTTCGCCGAGGCCCCGCAAAGTGGTAACCCACTGGCGGTGGTGATCGATAGCGAGGGTCTGTCGACCGAAGAGATGCAGCGGTTCGCCCGCTGGACCAACCTGTCTGAAACGACCTTCCTTCTGCCACCGACCGAGCCCGATGCCGACTACCGGGTCCGAATCTTCACTCAGTTTGGCGAGTTGCCTTTCGCCGGCCACCCCACGCTCGGAACCTGTCAGGTGTGGCTCGACAGCGGCGGGCAGCCAAAGGTCGACGGTTTCGTTACCCAGCAATGCACGGCCGGGTTGATTCCAATTGCCGCCGACGGCGAACGGCTGTCGTTCAAAGCCCCGCCGCGGACCCGGTCCGGACCGCTCGATGAGGCGACCCTGGCCGCGGCGCTGGCCGCCACCGGTCTTGACCCCAGCGCAATTGTCGACTCGGCGTGGATCGACAACGGGCCGGGCTGGCTCGGTCTGCTGCTTTCCAGCTCCGCCGAGGTACTGGCGGTAACACCGCAGTCCTCGGATTTGAAGATCGGCTTGATCGGTCCGAGCCCATCCGAAGACGAGGCGGCGTTCGAACTTCGGGCGTTCTTCCCCAAGGACGGGATGACCGTCGAGGACCCGGTCACCGGGTCTCTGAACGCTTCGACCGCCCAATGGTTGCTTGAAACCGGTCGGGCCACCGCCCCCTACCTGGCGAAGCAGGGCACAGCGCTAGACCGGGCGGGACGGGTCTATGTGACAACCGACGACAATGGCGAGGTCTGGGTCGGGGGAGCGGTGCTGACGGTTATTGCAGGCACCGTCGAACTGTAGGTCAGCGGCCGCCGCCGACGTCCAGCAGGGCGCCGGTTACATACGATGCGTCATCGGATAGCAGCCACACGATCGAGGCTGCGACCTCGGCGGCGGTGCCGCCGCGGCCCATGGGGACCCGATCGGCCAGCAATTCGACTCGGTCCGGCAGCCCGGCGCTGGCGTGGATCTCGGTGTCGATCAAACCGGGGCGAACGGCGTTAACCCGGATG
Source organism: Acidimicrobiales bacterium (assembly GCA_050633745.1). Lineage (GTDB taxonomy): Bacteria > Actinomycetota > Acidimicrobiia > Acidimicrobiales > SZUA-35 > JAHELU01. The sequence continues at coordinate 1,408 of JBOEHD010000077.1, read as the reverse complement.
GCTTCGCCCGCTACCTCGGTGGCGAGGCCGATGGTGAATGTATCGACGGCGCCCTTCGATGCGGCGTAGTCGATGAAATCGTTTGGGCTGCCGAACGACGCCGCCCGTGAAGACACATTCACGATGGCGCCACCGACGCCGCCGTGCTTTGTCGACATGCGGCGCACCGCTTCTCTGGCGCACAGCAGGCTGCCGGTTACGTTGACCGCCATCGTGCGTTCGATGCGGCTGAATTCGAACTCGTCGAGCCGGGAAATGGCGGAGACAATACCGGCATTGTTCACCAGTCCGCTTAGGGTTCCGATGGCGTCAACCGCGGCGAACATCGCCAGCACGTCGGCTTCGGAAGCCACATCGGCTTTCACGACCTCGGCGGTCGCTCCCAGGGCTCGAACTTGTTCGGCAACCGTTTCGGCCGCTTCGGCGTTGCTGACATAACTCAGGACCTGGGTCAGCTCGGGATGATCTTCGGCTAGTCGGACTGCGGTCGCAGCCCCGATGCCTCGGCTGGCGCCGGTGATGAGTACAACATTTGTCATGGCTCGATACCGTAGCCGCCTCCTCCTGGGGTGTGGATTTCGAAGACGTCTCCGGCAGCGATATCGGCTTGGTCGCTGCTGGCCATCTCAACCACGGTGCCGTCCTGACGCCTGATGAGGTTGCGCCCCACCGCTCCGGGCTCACCACCGGCCAGTCCGTACGGGGGCACAACACGGCGACCGGAGATCACGTTCAACTCCATGGCCTCGTTGAACCGCAATCGCCGGATCGTGCCATCGCCACCGCTCTGAGCGCCGCCACCCCCCGAGCCCCGCCGAATCTCGAACGACTCCAGCAGCACCGGATAGCGCCATTCGAGCACCTCGGGATCGGTGAGACGGGAGTTGGTCATATGGGTGTGCACCGCATCGCAACCGTCGGCCCGTGGCGTGGCTCCAGCCCCGCCACAGATCGTTTCGTAGTACTGGTAGGTGTCGTTGCCCCAAACCACATTGTTCATGGTTCCCTGCGCCGCGGCCATTGTGCCCAACGCCCCGAAGAGTGTGTCGACGATCAGCTGGCTCGTCTCGACGTTGCCTGCGATCACCGCAGCTGGATACTGCGGGTTGATCATCGACTCCGGAGGCAGAATCAGCTGCAAGGGTTTCATACATCCGGCGTTCAACGGAATGTTGTCTTCGACAAGGCAGCGGAACACGTACAACACCGCGGCGAAGGCCACGGCAGGCGGGGCGTTGAAGTTACCAGGATGAGTTGGGCTGGTACCGGTGAAGTCGATGATCGCCGATCGGTCCTGCTGGTCGACGGTGATACTGACCGACAACTGTGATCCATCGTCGGTGGTGCAGGTGTATGAACAGTCGTCGAGTGCCCCGATGACCCGCCGCACCGACTCCTCGGCGTTGTC